>JAUNSC010000016.1 GCA_030539395.1 Eubacteriales bacterium | reverse complement strand
CCACGTATCCAGCTTGGAAGGCTGGTGTTCTACCATTGAACTACACCCGCATGATTATTTATATATAAACTGTAACCACGCGAATAAAATTCGCATATGGTTTACAGGAATGCCCAGAACCGGAATCGAACCAGTGACACGAGGATTTTCAGTCCTCTGCTCTACCAACTGAGCTATCTGGGCACGTCTCTCAACGACGAAAATTATTATATAATAGCTTTTTATCAATGTCAAGAAAAAAATTTGATTTTTATAAAGAAATTCAGGGATACTTTTCTTGACACTCCAAAGAAAACTTTATAAAATAAAATCATGCAAAGGAGCAAATCTGTGGGGATACGGATTTGCTCTTTTTTTGCAAGTGTGTTATACTATCCGCAAATTGTTTTTTAGGAGAGAAGCACATGGACAAATCACAGGAGACAAAGATGGAAAATCTGGTTGAGTCTCTGCTTCAAAGTTATGAAGAGCATGAAATTATTCGAAACATTGATTCCGATAACCGGTTAAACCGCCAATTGATCATTGACATTCTGGAGATGGTGCGGCAGGTACTGTTCCCGGGATATTTTGAGGATAAAAAGTTAAAGAGCGGCACCATACGCTACCATGTCGGTGAATTGCTGGAAAATATCGATTATGGCCTGACAAAGCAGGTAGAGAAGGCTTTGAACTATGCAAAGAGCCATGAAGGAAAGTCAGAAAAAGAAAACCGCCGGATGGCAGAGGAAATCGTACAGAAGTTTCTGCAGAGACTTCCCTGGCTTCGGGATATGCTGGCAAAAGATGTGCAGGCAGCATATGACGGTGATCCGGCAGCATATAACACAGATGAGGTTATCTTTTCTTATCCGGGCGTGTTTGCCATATCGGTAAACCGTATTGCCCATGAACTTCATATACTGGGCGTTCCCATGATTCCAAGGATCATGACGGAATACGCACACAATCTGACAGGAATCGACATCCATCCGGGAGCAGCTTTGGGAGAATATTTTTTCATTGATCATGGAACCGGTGTGGTTGTAGGTGAAACTACTGAAATCGGAAATAATGTAAAACTTTATCAGGGCGTGACACTTGGAGCACTGTCAACAAGGGGTGGTCAGTCACTTCGCAGTACGAAACGTCACCCCACATTAAAAGACAATGTGACCGTATATTCCGGGGCATCCATTCTGGGAGGAGAGACCATTATCGGAGAAGGTGCGGTCATTGGAAGTAACGCATTTATTACATCGTCCGTGCCGGACCACACAAGGGTCAGCATCAAAAATCCGGAACTGCAGTTTAAAGTCCGGGGCAGTGTACAGACACAGGAACTGGGACAGGAAGGATTTTTTAATCGAAAAGAGAAAGACTGACAGATTCTGGTGGCCTGATGTGAAACGGCAGGCGGAGAAAGGGGATTTTTCTATGAAAGGCATATCAAGAACAAGAGAACAGGTGGAACAGGAAAAGAAAATGTGGGAGCTTTCGGAAAAGGCGAAGGAAGAGGCCGCGTCTAAATCGGAAGAGGTAAGTCCGACCTGGGCGGAGGAATGCATAGAAGATCTTGATGACTGGATTGAATCCCAGGGAATCTATCTGAGACAGTAAAAGAAAAGTCTTGACGGATATATGATTAGATAATAAAATAATTTTTGGTGAAAATGTGTCCGATAAAAAGACATGTGTGTGCAGAAAAAAGACACACGAATGAGGAGGAATGAAAAAATGACAGCTTACAAGGATATGAGCAAAGAACAGCTGCTTGCCCAAAAAGCAGCGCTGGAAAAACAGTTTGAGGAAATTAAAGCACAGAATCTGAGTCTGGATATGTCCAGAGGAAAGCCTTCAAAGGCTCAGCTGGAACTGTCAAACGGAATGATGGATGTCCTGAACAGTGCATCTGATATGGTGTGCGAAGCTGGTGTAGACTGCCGAAATTATGGTATTATGGATGGTATTCCGGAGGCCAGAAGACTTTTGGCAGATATGTCAGAGGTTCCGGAGAAAAATATTCTTATTTATGGAAACTCCAGTCTGAACGTTATGTTCGATACAGTGGCAAGAGCCATGTCAATGGGGGTTTGCGGTCATACTCCGTGGGGACAGCTGGATAAACCCATAAAATTCCTTTGTCCGGTTCCGGGATATGACAGACATTTTGGCATCACAGAATTTTTTGGAATTGAAATGATTAATGTACCGCTTTTATCTACAGGTCCGGATATGGATATAGTGGAAAAACTGGTATCGGAGGATCCGTATATCAAAGGTATCTGGTGCGTGCCTAAATATTCCAATCCGACAGGTATTTCCTATTCAGATGAAACAGTGCTCAGATTTGCTCATCTGAAACCGGCTGCTCCGGATTTCCGTATTTTCTGGGATAACGCATATTCCATTCATCATCTGTATGATGATGACCAGGATGTGATTCTTGAACTCCTTACTGAGTGTGAAAAAGCCGGCAATCCGGATATGGTTTACAAGTTTATTTCAACATCCAAGGTAAGCTTTCCGGGATCAGGTATCGCTGCAATGGCAGCTTCTGAAGCGAACCTGGCAGATGCAAGAAAAGCGATGCATTATCAGACGATCGGACATGACAAACTGAATCAGCTTCGCCATGTGCGTTTCTTTAAGGATATGGACGGGGTGCATGAACATATGCGCAAACATGCGGAAATACTTCGCCCGAAATTTGAAGCCGTTCTGAATACACTGGAAAGTGAACTGGGTGAACTGGAAATTGGAACGTGGCATAAGCCGAAGGGAGGATATTTTATCGCATTTGATTCTCTTCCAGGCTGTGCAAAAGCTATTGTGGCAAAGGCAAAAGAAGCGGGAGTGGTTATGACAGGAGCAGGTGCGACTTATCCGTATGGCATAGATCCTGAGGATACAAATATCCGTATTGCACCATCTTTTCCGACTCCGGAAGAACTGGCTGTTGCGGCACAGATTTTTGTCCTCAGTGTAAAGCTTGTCAGTGTTGAAAAGATTCTGGAAAGCAAATAAAAATATAGATTTCTCAATAAAATTATAAGAAAAAAATAAGACAAAGGAAGTGATGATACACTTGTATTATGACTTCCTTTTAGGTATACTTTAAACAGAAAAGAGGTGCGGATTATGAAGATAGCAGTACTGGCAGGAGGAACCAGCACGGAACGTGATGTTTCTATTGTTTCCGGCACAAAAGTATGTGAGGCCCTGCGTCAAAAAGGGCATCAGGCAGTTATAATAGATGTATTTTGCGGCAGGGAAAATATTGAGCCTCAGAATGCATTTCCTGAGGAATATGATCTTGAGAGGGATGTTGCATACATATGTGGGTTTAATGATAAGATAGAAGAGATGAAAAATCAGCGCAAAGAGTTCTTCGGACCAAATGTGCTGGAAATTTGTAAGGCCGCAGATATTGTATTTCTTGCATTGCATGGACTGTGCGGCGAAGATGGAAAAATCCAGGCTGTATTTGACCTGATGGGAATTCCGTATACCGGGAGCGGTTATCTGGGAAGTGCTCTTGCCATGGATAAGGGAATTACCAAGCAGCTATTCAGAGAAAATGGTGTACCTGCCCCGGCGGGCGTTGTATTGAAGGAGAAAGACTGGCCGAAAACGGCACAGGAATTGGGAGTAGGACTTCCATGTGTTGTAAAAACATCCTGCGGCGGATCGAGTGTGGGTGTATATATTGTACAGACAGAGGAAGAGTTTGAAAAAGCGGTAGAGGATGGCTTTACATACGAAGATAAACTGGTGGTAGAAGCCTATGTGAAAGGCCGGGAATTTTCCGTGGGAGTCGTTGATGGAAAGGCATATCCGATCATTGAGATTGCACCGTTGGCAGGTTTTTATGATTATAAGAATAAATACCAGCCAGGCAGCACAGTTGAAACCTGTCCGGCAGACCTTCCGGCAGATCTGACCCGTGAGATGCAGTCTTACGCAGAGGAAGCATACCGTGTGCTCAGACTGGAGAGTTATGGACGTATGGATTTTATGATGGATGAGGAGAACAGGATGTATTGTCTGGAGGCAAATACACTTCCGGGAATGACACCGACCAGTCTCCTTCCACAGGAAGCGGCAGCGCTTGGAATGTCTTTTGCTGATCTGTGTGATAAACTGATAGAAGTATCATTAAGAAAATAGTATTAATGCTGTAAAGGCAGGGGTGGAGTATATATGAAAAACCTGACATTGGAGAACATGGCAAAAGCCTGCGGCGGTTCCTACCATGGTCCGGATGAGATGCGGATACGGGAAGTGTCCGATATTGTAACAGACAGCCGCCAGGTAAAGGCAGGGAGCATGTTTGTGGCGATTAAAGGTGAGCGGGTGGACGGACACAAATTTATTCCGTCTGTCTATGAGCAGGGAGCACTGTGTGTGCTGTGTGAGGAGCCTCAGGAAGCAGCTGGCCCGTATATATTGGTGGAATCAACCTTAAAAGCTGTAAAAGGAATTGCAGAGTTTTATCGTCAGCAGCTGGATATAAAAGTAGTCGGCATTACGGGGAGTGTTGGAAAAACCAGCACAAAGGAGATTATAGCCAGTGTTCTTTCAGAAAAATACCGGGTACTTAAAACACCTGGCAACTTTAACAATGAACTGGGAGTTCCTCTGACCATCTTCCGCCTTCGGGAGGAGGATGAAGTGGCAGTGCTGGAGATGGGCATTAATCATTTCGGAGAGATGCATCGCTTAAGTAAAATTGTTCGTCCTGACATCTGTGTGATCACAAATATCGGACAGTGCCATCTGGAATTCCTGGGGGACCGCGACGGCGTGCTCAGAGCAAAATCTGAGATATTTGATTTTATCAATCCTGAAGGCCAGATCATCTTAAATGGAGATGATGATAAACTGGCCGCGCTTTCTGCAGTGAAAGGAATTACGCCTCTTTTTTTCGGCACAGAAGGAGCGCGGGATATCCGTGCAACAGAAGTGGAAAGTGTCGGATTAAAGGGTATAAAATGCAGGATACATACAGGGGATGACAGCTTCGAAGTCATGATCCCGGTTCCCGGAAGACATATGGTTTTAAATGCACTTGCCGCCACGGCGGTGGGATCGGTTCTGGGAATGACAAATGAAGAGATAAAACGGGGCATTGAGAAACTGGAATCTTTAAGCGGCCGTTTCCATATTATTGAGGAAAACGATATCACTGTAATTGATGATTGTTATAATGCCAATCCTGTGTCTATGAAGGCGTCATTAAAAGTGCTGAATGATGCACCCCGGAGAAAGGTTGCTATTCTGGGAGATATGGGGGAACTGGGCGAAGAAGAAAAACAGCTGCATGAGCAGGTGGGAGAATTTGCAGGAAAGCTGGATCTGCAGCTTTGTATCTGTATCGGGACTCTCTGCAGCCATCTTGCAAAAGCGGCAAAAAAGGAAAATCCTGAACTTGAAGTAGTGACGGCAGAGAGTGTGGAAGAAGCTGTGGAAAAACTGCCGGCCTTAATTCATAAAGGGGATGCAGTGCTTGTAAAAGCTTCGCATTTCATGCATTTTGAAAAAATTGTTGATTCACTTACTAAAAAGTAGGATAGGAGGATATGACTATGAAAAAGAAACTGTTGGGAAGTATTCTGTTGGGACTAAGCCTGGTACTTGGCTGTGCTGTTCCCGCAATGGCTGATTCCAGAAAGGTGGTCACACTGGGACAGGATCTTACGGAAGAGCAGAAAAATACGATGATGCGCTACTTTGGCGTAGATTACAATTCTGTGGATGTTATTTATATTAACAACCAGAACGAGAGAGATCATCTTGCATCTTATGTTCCTCTGGAGCAGATCGGTAATTATACATACAGCTGTGCGCTGGTGGCACCGACTTCATCAGGTGGAATTCAGGTAAAGACGGCAAACCTTACCTGGGTTACCTGTAATATGATTGCATCAACACTTTCTACATCAGGCGTTACAAACTGCCAGGTAGTTGCGGCAGCACCATTCAAAGTGTCCGGAACAGGTGCGCTGACAGGTGTTATCATGGCGTATGAGACAGCCAGCAAGACGGTACTTGAGCCGAAGAAAGTAGAACTGGCAAATCAGGAACTGGTTGCTACCGGAAATCTTTCAAATGAAATCGGGCAGAGCAAGGCAACAGCTATCATAAACGAGACCAAAATTAAAGTTATTGAAAATAACGTGACAAATATTGAGGAAATCAATAATATTGTCAATAACGTATCAAATGAATACAATGTAAGCATCAACGAAGATCAGAGCGCTGAGATTGCGGAACTGATGCAGAAGATTGCAGAACAGGAATATGATATTGTTCAGCTGAAGGCAACGCTCGACCGCGTACAGGCAAATGTAATCGGTGATGCAGGCGGAACGCAGGAGCAGATCAAGGAGGCACAGGAGCAGGCTGAGATTTCTGAGCAGGCTGCAAAAGAAGCGGCAGAAGAAGACTATTCGGATGAAGATTACGAAGAAGACATTATAATTGAAGGAAGCGAAGACGATGTTCTGGATGACGAGACAGTAAATATCCTCGAAAATACGGATCCGGATGCATTCGGTGAAGAGGGAATTGAGGAAGTAGACACAACAAAGACTGTTCAGGAGCAGGAAACAGAGTCGGAAGAAGTGCTGATTGAAGGTATTCCGGAAGCATCAGAAGACGGAACATTTACGGAGCAGGAGACAACAGAAGAGGATCTGGTAGAGGTTATAGATCAGGAGACAACAGAAACAGCTTCTGCTGAAGATCCTGTAATTGTGGATCAGACAGAAATACAGGAAGAAACAGAACCGGAGCAGAGTGTTTCCGCAGACAGTCTTGAACCGGATGATAAAGAGATTTATGACAAAGTAAAATCTGAACTTGGCATGACCTTTGAGAGCGGTGTAGTAACAGATGATTACGGAACCCAGGTATATTTGACAGAGGATGCTGCAAAGAGCGTTCCGGAGAAGATAGAAAACTATTTGCTGGAAGTCCTTTCAAAGGGTGCAGATACTGTGGAAGCGGAAGAAATGGCAGATCCGTCAATTGACCAGAATATCGTATCTGATACAGCTGCAGGCGCACCGGACAAAGATTATACAGATGATGGATTGAAACAGGTTGATAAATTCGTAAGACGTATGGTATTCAAAGATTCTGAAAAGATTCTGGAGTCCAGTCAGCTGACAGATACAGACAAAGTGGTTATTTATGATAAGATTATGGGTGTTCTGGAGGAAGCTTACGGAGTAGAAGATATTTCTGAAAATGTGGATGTCCAGGAGAGCGAGTCAATGGATGACAGCTTTGAAAGCAGTGAAATGACAGAAGATACAGCTGCATACTCCGAGGCAGAGTACAGCGATGAATTCAGTGATTTTGAGGAAGTGGAAGAAAGTTTTTAAAAAGAATTTTAATCTATTTTCCGGTTGCATAATCTGTTGTTAAGGTCTATAATAGAAACGAACAAATTCATATTGTTACGGGGAGCTGGCGGAGGCTGGCTGAGAGGAAACTAGACCGTTTCGACCCATAACCTGATTTGGATAATGCCAACGTAGGGATGAAAGATGATGAGAAGAGGTGCCCTGCAGCACCTCTTTTTTTTAAAGGACCCGCGTTATGCGGCTTTTTTCTTTTACAGGGGCAGGAAAGGAGGATACAACTTATGAAACAGAATGACACAGTAAGGACAGTAGCTATGGCAGGAGTGCTGACAGCATTGGCGGTTGCCGGAAGTATGATCAGTTTTCCGATAGCAGGAAGCAAGTGCGCACCGGTCCAGCATATGGTAAATATTCTGGCGGCAGTTCTGCTGGGGCCCTGGTGGAGTGTGGGAATTGCTTTTTGCGCCAGTCTATTACGCAATATACTGGGGCTCGGAAGCCTGATGGCATTTCCGGGAAGCATGGTTGGAGCGCTTTGCTGCGGGCTGGTGTATAAGGCTTGCAGAAAGCTGAGCCTGACCTGTATCGCAGAGGCATTTGGAACCGGCGTGCTCGGCGGCATTGCTGCATACCCGGTAGCAAAATTTGTCATGGGACTTGCACCCGCTACTCTTTTTGTTTATATTGTGCCATTTCTTGTTTCCACAGTTGCGGGCAGCATACTGGCATTTGTGCTGATTTCCGTTTTGGAAAAAGGCGGCGTACTTTACCAGTTCAAGCCTGCGGATAAAATGTGATGATCTGCATTTAGGATTGCCGGTTTATACCGAAGATATGGTAAAAGCAGATTTATTGCGGGCGGCAGATTGGGAGCACCACCTTGTGTCGCCATAGAAAATCATCTGGAGAAACTGCCGGATGGCGGCTTTTCAACATTTTTCAGGAGGAAAACAAAATGAGAAATTATACAACACAGATGGACGCAGCAAGAAAAGGCATCGTGACACCGGAAATGGAGATCGTTGCCAGGAAGGAAAATATGAGCTGTGAGGCGCTGATGAAACTGGTAGCGGAGGGTAAGGTGGTAATTTGTGCCAATAAAAACCATACCTGTCTGAATCCGGAGGGCGTCGGAAGTATGCTGCGAACAAAGATCAATGTAAATCTTGGTGTGTCCAGAGACTGCAAAGATTATAATATTGAAATGGAAAAGGTAATGAGCGCGGTGAATATGGGAGCAGAGGCTATTATGGATCTGTCCAGTCACGGCAATACACAGCCTTTTCGTCAGAAACTGACTCACGAATGTCCTGCCATGATCGGAACTGTACCGGTTTATGACAGTGTGATTCATTACCAGAGAGATCTGGCTACATTGACCGCAAAAGACTTTGTGGATGTGGTGAGGCTTCACGCTGAAGATGGTGTCGATTTTGTGACACTGCACTGTGGAATAACAAGAAAGACGATAGAACAGATTAGAAAGCATAAGAGAAAAATGAATATTGTCAGCCGCGGAGGCAGCCTGGTGTTTGCATGGATGAGTATGACGGGAGAAGAGAATCCCTTTTACGAATACTTTGATGAAATCCTGGATATCTGTGAGGAATATGATGTGACGATTTCTCTGGGGGATGCCTGCCGTCCCGGCTGTCTGGCAGATGCTACTGATGTATGCCAGATTGAAGAACTGGTTCGTCTGGGAGAACTTACCAAACGGGCATGGGCACATAATGTACAGGTTATGGTAGAAGGCCCGGGACATGTGCCGCTTGATCAGATTGCGGCAAATATGAAGGTACAGCAGACCATATGTATGGGTGCACCGTTCTATGTGCTCGGACCGCTGGTTACTGACATTGCGCCGGGATATGACCACATTACCAGCGCCATCGGAGGTGCAGTTGCAGCTATGAACGGAGCGGCGTTCCTGTGTTATGTGACTCCGGCAGAACATCTGGCACTGCCGAATGTAGAAGATGTAAAGCAGGGAATCATTGCTTCCAAAATTGCGGCTCATGCAGCAGATATTGCAAAAGGAATACCGGGAGCGAGAGACATCGATGATAAGATGGCGGATGCACGCAGGGCGCTTGACTGGGATGCCCAGTTTGCCTGTGCGCTGGATCCGGAGACAGCGAAAGCAATCCGTGACAGCAGAAGTCCGGAAGAAGATCACAGCGATACCTGCAGTATGTGTGGGAAATTCTGTGCGGTGCGAAGTATGAACAAAGCGCTGGCAGGAGAATATATTGACATCTTATAAAAAGTGTTTGATGACATGAACAGGCGGGGAACCTTATTTGGGTTTCCCGCCTGTATTTACTGCTGCATTTCTTTATGCTTATCAAGCATTTCCTGAATGATTTTTCGGGTATAGGAACCTAAAAACTTTCTTTCCTCTTTTGTCAATTCTTTCGGATAAATCGGTTTTCCGTATTCAAGGATCACATTTGCAGCATGAATTTTGGGAAGGTGATCCTCAAATATTTCAGCTGAATTTGTGATAGCCATGGGGATAATGGCACATCCCGTCTTTTCTGCCATTTTCAGACTGCCCTCTTTGAAGGGAAGCATCTCTTTGTTATGATTGCGGGTACCTTCCGGAAAGATACACATGGAAATACCGTTTTTTATCTGTTCGATGCCGGTGAGAATGGTTTTAAGTCCCTGACGGACATCATCCCGGTTGAGAAACAGGCAGTAAAGCCGTTTCATCCAGGTGGACAGAAGCGGGATTTTTTCCATGCTGTCCTTTGCAACGTATCCAGTCAGTCCGGGACAGCGGCAATAAGTCATGAGAATATCAAAATAGCTGCAGTGGTTGCCCACATAGAGGACAGTTTCATTTTTTGGTACATTTTCATGACCGATAACTGTAATTTTTGATCCGGTCTCCCAGAGAATCAGCCTGAAAACCCCCTGGACGATCCGCAGAGAGGAAATATCTCTTGCATGAGGGTTAAATTTTCCGATAATCCATTCTATGATGAGAACAGGAATGGAGAGAATCAGAAATCCGATTACTGTGATGGCTACAACTATAAATCTTATCATATGAAATATCCTTTCTGTGCCCTTTTACATAAGTATATTGTTATTCGAACAGACAGCACGTCTCCTGTATACAGGTACGGCGATTCCTGACGTCCGTTCGAATCGACCGTGAATAGTAACATAAGTATACAAAAATTTATGTCATGTTTCAAGAAAAGATACATAGAAATAGAAAAAAGGCATGAGGGTGCTGCATGAAATATAGAAAAAAAAGATGGCTTCTCTGTCTTGTCTTTATGACAATGATCATATTGTCGGGATGTGGGGAAGCAGAGCCTGAGGGAAAAATCAGAGATCTGGAATTTACAGTGCTGGAGGAGAATGACATACCTGAGCCACTGGCAGAGGTTATTGAGGAAAATAAGGAAACGGAGATGAAACTGAGTTATCAGAATGAAGGATATCTCTACATATCCAGAGGATTTGGAAAGCAGGAGACAGGGGGATACAGCATCCGTGTGACACAGTGCTATCTGGCTGAGGATGGAATTCATGTGAAATTTGAACTGCTTGGACCGTCACATGATGAAAAAGTAAAAGAAGAAGCATCGTATCCATATATTGTAATTAAGATGGAAGGTATGGATGAAACGATACTGTTTGAATGAGAAAATATACCAATGATGTATTTGGTGGTTGAAAGGAACCGCATTCGGAATAAAAAAAGACCTTCCTGCATAAATTGCTAAGAGATTATGCAGGGAGGGATTTTTTTGGAATTATTGAAAAAAAACATACATATGATGCGGGAAAAGGGCAGGTCTGTCGGGAGGATCACAATTGATGAAGACAATAATGTACCGGATCAGCTTCCGGACGTGGAGAGGATTATTGAAAGTAAGGCGCTTGTGAAAGTTGAGGATATCCAGGTTGAAAAAGATCAGGTAACTTTTTCAGGAACTCTGCAGGCCGGGGTACTTTATGTGGCAGATTCTGAAGATCATCAACTTTGCCGTCTGGATACCAAAATAACCTTTAGGGGAAAGCAGAACCTGGAAGGCGTGGCTCCCGGCGATAATGTGCATTTAAAATGGGAAGTGGAAGATATCAACGTTTCCCCCATTAATTCAAGAAAACTGAGTATAAAAGCACTTCTTGCATTTACGATATCATTAGAAGACATTTCAGATGTTCAGGCAGCGGTGGAACTTCATGGTGTTCAGGGGGCAGGAACACTTTCCAGGGAACTGGAACTTTTGCAGATTATGGTACAGAAAAAGGACATATTGAGAATTAAAGAAGAAATTGCAGTGGCTTCCAATAAACCTAACATTGCGAATGTGCTCTGGGAGAGTATACAGCTGCGGGGAACAGACAGCAGGGTGCTGGACGGACAGATAGATATAAAAGGAGAATTATTTGTCTTTGTATTATACGAGGGGGATGATGAAAACCGGACCAGACAGTGGCTGGAAACGGCTCTGCCGTTTCAGGGCAGTATCGAGTGTAAAGAGTGTACTTCCGACATGATTCCGCAGATAGATATTGTACTGTCTGCAAGTACGCTGGAGGTTCTGGAAGATTATGATGGAGAACGCCGCCTTTTATCTTTAGAGGCAGCACTTGATCTGGATATAAAACTATTTGCAGAGGAGAACGTAAGCGTTCTGGAAGATGTATATTGTCCCACTTGTAATTATGTGCCCGTGAGGCAAAAAGAGATTTATGAAAGTCTGCTGATGAAAAACTTTTCAAAAGTGCGTGCGACCCAGAGGATTAAGCTTACAGCAAGTCAACCCAGGATGCTTCAGACTTGCAGCGGACGGGGAGACGTCCGTATAGACCGCAGCACAGTTACGGAAAAAGGAATTGAGGTGGAAGGAGCAGTTTTTATTACAGTACTTTATGTTTCTTCGGACGATAAAACTCCGTATGCCCTTATGGAGGGAGCGGTACCGTTTGTACAGACAATTGAAATCAGCGGAATCACACCACAGTGTCGTTACAATCTTCAGACAGATTTAGAACAATTGTCTATTACCATGATTGACAGTGAAGAGATTGAAGCCAAAGTATGTATTAACCTGAATGCATTTGCTGTCCGCGTTCATGAAGAGGAATTTATTACGGATGTGAAAGAGGAAGAACTGGACATCAGAAAATTGCAGGAAGTACCGGGGATTGTCGGATATGTCGTTCAGCCGGAAGATACATTGTGGAATATCTCAAAACGCTATTTTACAACACCGGAACGAATCTGCCAGCTAAATCAGGTAGAAGAAAAGGATATCAGGCCGGGAACACTGCTTATGATAATTAAAACAGTATAGTTGATTTTGTAAAAAGAAAGTGATACAATTTAGTAGAACTGTATACAATGTACGAGTGAGGAAATATATGGAAGAGGTAAAATTAAAAGCCAGAGCCAAAATAAATCTTGGCCTGGATGTGGTCCGAAAAAGAGAAGATGGGTATCATGAAGTACGAATGATTATGCAGACCATCTCGCTGTATGACAAAATATGCATACGAAAAGCAGAGGGCAGGGGAATTCAGGTGCAGACAAATCTGAAATATTTGCCTGTAAATGAAGATAATCTCGTTTATAAAGCGGCAAAACTTTTGATGGACGAGTTTCAGGTAGAACAGGGTATTTCTATTGATTTGCAAAAGTATATTCCTGTGGCAGCCGGAATGGCCGGCGGAAGTTCGGATGCGGCAGCTGTGCTGATTGGAGTGAACAAGCTGTTTGAACTGGGACTGTCAAAAAAAGAGCTTATGCGAAGGGCCGTAAAAATAGGTGCAGATGTTCCTTACTGCGTTATGCGGGGGACTGCTCTCGCAGAAGGGATTGGCGAAAAATTGACGCCGATGCCCCCAATGCCTGATTGCCATATTCTGATTGCGAAACCCAAAATATATGTATCTACAAAATTTGTTTATCAAAATTTGAGAGCAAATGAATTGCAGGAACATCCGGATATAGATGGTCAGATAGAAGCGTTGAAAAATGGAGATCTATATATGCTGGCACAGAAAATGGGAAATGTGCTGGAAAAAGTGACAATACCGGAACATCCTGTTATAAGCGAAATAAAAGATATTATGCTGGAAAATGGCGCATGCAATTCTATGATGAGCGGCAGTGGTCCGACAGTGTTCGGTCTTTTTGAGGATGAAGAAAAAGCTTTGGCTGCAAAGAAGGAACTGGAGAACCAAAGTGATATACAGAAGGTTTATCTTTGCAAAGCATACAATGTCCGCGAAAATAGAGGAGAGAAGGGAAGCAGAAGATAATGTACGGAGGAAAACATGAACGATAATTTTCATATTGATATGAATGAATATTTGCCTCTCAGAGATGTGGTATTTAACACGCTTCGCAAGGCAATTTTGAAAGGTGAATTACAGCCGGGAGAGAGGCTTATGGAGATACAGCTGGCTCAGAGACTGGGGGTGAGCCGTACGCCGGTACGCGAGGCGATCCGCAAGCTGGAACTGGAAGGGCTTGTCCTTATGATCCCCCGCCGGGGAGCTGTAGTGGCAGAGATAACGGCACAGGATATGGAGGATGTTCTGGAGGTGCGTGCGGTGCTGGAAGAGCTGGCGATCCGCAATGCGTGCCAGCACATTACGGAGGAACAACTGCGTGATATGAAAAAAGCGGCAGCTGACTTTAAACGAAGTCTTGAGGGAGATGACCTGCTGGCCTGCGTGGAAACAGATATGGCATTCCATGAGATTATCCACAATGCCGCGGGCAATAAGCGGCTGCAGCAGATGCTGCTGAATCTGAGAGAACAGATGTACCGATATCGTCTGGAATATCTGAAAGATAAAAAAATGCACAAACTTCTGGTTGAAGAACATGATACGATCCGGCGGGCGCTGAAAAAACGCGATGCGGATAAGGCGGGAAATGCCATGCGTGTACATATTGCAAATCAGAAAGAAAGCATTTTGCGCAGTCTGACAAAGGCATAGTATAAAGTATCAGAATAGCAAAGAAAAATATGGATATGATAAAAAGGGAAAGCGAAAGCTTTCCTTTTTTATTTGAGATTTTTTTAGATGGAGGAATTATATGGAGATACCTAAAGCAGAGTCGGAAAAAGGCATACGCGGCTCAAGAGAAGCGTTTACAGAAGATCTGGATACGAACATAGAGCTGATAAAAAAGAGACTGAAAGATGAGAGGCTGATGCAGGTCTGCACCAGTCTCGGAAGGCGCACAAAAACTAAGACTCAAATAGTGTATATTGAGGATATTGCATATGATGAAATTGTGTCCCGCATAAAGGACAGGCTTCAGAAAATTGAGGAACAGGTGGATGGTGTGCTTGACAGCGGGACAGCGGAACAGCTGATAAAGGAAAATGTCTGGTCTCCGTTTCCTCTGTATCAGGCGACAGAACGTCCTGACCGGGTCTGCCAGTCGCTGCTGGAAGGACGTGTCGCTGTTCTGCTGGATCATTCACCGGAAGCGCTGCTTCTCCCGGCAACTGTGGATACGCTGTTTCAGACAAGTGATGATTATTACCGCCATTTTGAAGTGGTATCGTTTTTGAGAATAGTGCGCATTGCGGCGGCTTTTCTGGCGGTATTTCTCCCGGGCATCTATGTGGCAGTCAATTGTTTTCACAGCCAGATTCTCCCTACGGCTCTTGTTGTTTCTATGGCGGAAGCAAGAGAGGGAGTCCCGTTTCCGGTTATGGCGGAAGTTTTATTTTTGGAAATTGCTTTTGAATTAATCAGGGAAGCAGGTCTTCGAATGCCGGGAGCCATTGGAAATACGATCGGAATTGTGGGTGGTCTTATTGTCGGACAGTCAGCTGTAAGCGCTGATCTTGTAAGTCCTATGACGGTAGTTGTTGTTGCCCTTACAGCACTGGGGTCCTTTTCCGTGCCAAATGAAGAATTTTCTGAAGCGCTGCGTCTGGTGAAATATGTATATATCATTCTGGGCGGGTTCCTTGGAATTGTGGGAATCATTTTTGGAGCATATCTTTTGATACTGCATCTGGCATCTCTGAAAAGTTTTGGAATTCCCTACTTAAGTCCATATACAGGGGCAGAAAAAAATCAGTATTTTGACCTGAGGGACAGCATGGTGCGTTTTCCACTCAGAACTTTGTGGAAACGGCCGGTTTATGCCAGACGGCAGCAGAGAGTAAGGATGAAATGGGAGGAAAAGTGATATGTTTTCTGAAAATGGAAAAATATCCCTTCATCAGCTGAAATGTCTGTTTTTTTTGGACTGGGCGGGGAAAATGACCCTCCTTTTGCCCCAGACGTGCAATATGCTGCAGGGGTGGAATTATCTGGCGGCTATTGTATTGGGATGTGTCTGGATGTATTTATTTGCCCATGTTATTGCAGCTGTTTCCGGTCAGATACAGGACAATTTTACGAATTACATTGCAGAGCGGATGGGGAAATATACTGCAGATATAACAGGAATACTTTTTTTGATATATCTTATATGGAACCAGAATTATCTTGCATGGATGACAGCAAGAATCTGCCATGTTTTTTTGCTGCCTGAAATATCGGAATACTTATTGGGAATCCTGTTTCTGACTGCAGGGTTGATGACAGCTGTGCCGGACGGACAGGTAAGGGGGAGATGTGCACAATTTCTCTGGATTCCGGTTGGATTATTGCTGTCACTGATGCTTCTGGCCGGTGCAAGGGGAATTCAAAGTGAAAATTATCTTTTAAGCCGGGAGTTTACACCGATTCAGGTTCTGCATCGCAGCGGAAGGGTATTTGGCGGCTTAATGGCGGTTATATTTGTGCTTTATGAGACTCCCTATATTAGTTGGAAAGATGAAAAAAGAGGAAAAGCGCTGAGAAGCTGCATCCGCCTCCCCGTGCTGTTTCTTTTGGCGGCATTTTTTATCGCAGTTGGAGTATTTGGCACAAAGGGAATATCCAGACTTTCCTGGCCAATCATAACTTTAATGAATTCCGCACAGGCTCCGGGTGTTTTTTTGCAGCGCTGGGATGCGGTGTTTTTAGCATTCCTTCTTTTCAGCCTTTTTGTGGCGGCCGGCACGGGAAGTCACTATATGGAGAGAATTACCGGAGAGATTTTTTCCGGAAAAGATAACCGCAGAATGCTTGTGATATGTTTTGGCATCAGTGCCGTACTGTTTTTTGCAACCGGCAATTTTGAAATGGCTTCCCGGATGTATTTAAAAATAGCGGTGTGCGGACTTATACCGATCATGGTGCTGATACCGATACTTCTTTTGATAATAGAAAAAGGAAAGAGCAGAGGAGCGGGAAAATGAAGAGATGGGTTGCGGCAGTGATATTAACAGCAATGATACTGGGTGGCTGCAGAGCACGGGAGCTTGAGGAACGTGAGTTTGTTCAGGCCCTTGAACTGGATTTAAGAGAAGGGAAAATTGCGGGGGGATTTGGAGAATATATGATATCGGGTGATACCGTAGAAGAAATTATCATAGCCAGTCAAAACAGGATGGACCGCTATCTGGATCTTGGACATATAAAAGTAATCGTTCTTGGAAAAGAATTGTTTCAGGAGAAAAAACGTCTGAGACAGGCGCTGGAAGAACTGGAAAAACAACCGCTGATTGCCAGAAGCAGCAGAATTTTTATATATGATTACGGCGAAGAAGAAAGTTATCTCAGACAGATAGCTGATGAGGGGAAAGAGCCGGGAGAGTATCTGTGTGATCTTTATAAAAATAATCCCTACCGCAGCAGTTCCACAATGACCTTAGAAGAACTGCTGAGAGAGGAATTATAAAAGACAGGTTATTTCCCTGATCCATTATCCGGGCCTTCCTGCCCGGCAATGTGGGGAGGACGGTAATAATAGATATCTTCATAGGATTCCAGCTCATAACGGCTGGTTGGAGCAGAAGGAATCAGTCCCGTACAGTCTGTGGTGGATGCGGCTCTGCCGAGGTAGTCATAAGATTCAATAATTGTCTCGTTATGAGTTTTTTTCTTTTTCAATTTTAGTCACTCCTTTACAAAATTCCGGGTACGGGATTAGTGTGCGCAAAAACAGCAAAGTGATTCATAATAGAAGGGCATATACAAAGGATAGATTTTGGAAGATAATTGTGTTATCATACGTGTAGGCAGTGATCACTGCGGGCAGGAGGAAACGATGTTTGATATAGAAATTATTGCAGCCCCAATAATCGGCGGATTGATCGGTCTGATCACCAACGGAATTGCTATACGGATGCTTTTCAGACCCTTTCATCCGGTAAAAGTCGGAAAATTTATTTTGCCGTTTACGCCAGGGCTGATTCCAAAAGAAAAACCGAGGATCGCAAGGGCAATCGGTCAGGTCATCGGAGATGAATTACTGGATACAGATACTTTGCAGAAAGCACTGGCGTCAGAAAATCTCCGTCAGGCATTGAATAAAAAAGTGGACAATGTCATCGAAAAACTTGGACATGAACAAGGGACGGCACACGATTTTCTGGAGAAAAAAGGATTTGCGATAGCCGTGGATGATGCAGCGGAATATGTGAGCACCAGTGCAGCAGATTATATTACTGCGCAGATTTTGGAAAAAAATGCAGGCGATACGGTTCTTGAATATGCCATTGATGAAGTGATCTCAAATTTGAATTCTATGGTGGCGATGGTGGCGGAGCCGGCCATACGAAAAGCACAGCCTGCAATTGCAGAAAAAATAAATGAAGTAATCGCTCAGGAGTGTCCGGGTATTATAAAAGGGTATATTGACGGAGAATACAGCATCTGGATGGATAAACCGATGAAAGAAGCCGGCGTATTGCTGTGGCAGAAAAAAGAGCTGATAAAATCTAAAGTCTGGGACACGTATCTGATGATTCTTCAGAAACGTTCGGGAAAATTTATTGAGCGGCTGGATGTGGCTGCAATTGTGGAAGATAAAATCAATGAGTTTGATGTGGAATATCTGGAGAGGCTTATTATGGAAATTTCCAGAAAGGAATTAAATGCTCTGGTATGGATGGGAGGCCTTTTGGGTATGCTGATCGGATTTGTAAATTTATTGTTTTAACGGAGGGGAATTATGTTAAAAATAGGAAATCATCTTTCTTCTTCAAAGGGTTATAAAGCGATGGGAGAGACTGCTCTCAAACTGGATGCTGATACATTCGCGTTTTTTACCAGAAATCCCAGAGGTGGTCAGGCGAAAAAGATAGATGAAGAAGACGTAAAGGCGTTTCTTCAGCTGGCAAAAGAGCACCATTTTGAAAAGTTGGTGGCGCATGCACCCTATACGCTGAATCCCTGTTCGGCAGACGCCCATTTGCGGGAGTTTGCCAGAAATACATTTGAAGATGATCTGAAGCGCATGGAATATACACCGGGGAACTACTATAATTTTCATCCGGGCAGTCATGTAAAACAGGGCGTGGATGTGGGGATAGAGTATATCGCTGAGATGTTAAATGACGTGCTTACAAAAGAGCAGAGCACGACAGTTCTTCTGGAGACGATGGCAGGAAAGGGCAGCGAAGTAGGACGTAATTTCCAGGAATTGCGTGCTGTTCTTGACAGAGTGGAGCTGAAAGAAAAGATGGGCGTGTGTCTGGATACCTGCCATGTGTGGGACGGCGGATATGATATTGTGAATGATCTGGACGGTGTATTGGAAGAATTCGATAAGATTATCGGTCTGGACAGACTTTGTGCCATTCATTTGAATGACAGCATGAACGGCTGCGGCAGTCATAAAGACCGTCACGCCAAAATCGGTGAAGGACAGATTGGTCTGGAGGCTCTGGTGAGAGTCATTAATCATCCGAAACTGAGGCAGCTTCCGTTTATTTTGGAAACCCCCAATGATGATGCGGGATATGCGGCGGAAATCGCACTTTTACGAAGTAAATATGTGGAATAATGTCGATTGATGCCGAAAAAAGTAGTATGATAGAAAGTGTAGATTGATTTATGAATACAAGGGAAATCTTAAAAAAACTGGCGGATGGAAAGTGCAGCGTGGAAGAGGCGGAAAATGCCCTGAAAATAGAACCCTTTGAGGAATTGGGATATGCAAAGGTAGATTATCACAGAGAAGTACGTACCGGTGTGCCGGAGATCATCTATTGTGAGGGAAAAACGGCAGCACAGATTGCGGGAATCATAAAGAATATGACAAAACACGGTGCGGAATGTATTTTTGGAACCCGGTGTGATAAAGAAAAGTATGAAGAAATTCAAAAAATCTGTCCGGATATGGAATATGATGAAGTGTCACGGATTATCAGCAGGGGAAAACTTTCAGATCCGTTAAACAAAGGGACAGTTCTTGTAATATGTGCAGGTACATCAGATCTTCCGGTGGCAAGAGAGGCTGCGCTTACGGCAAAATTTTTGGGAAATGAAGTAAAAGAAGTTTATGATGTCGGAGTTGCGGGTATCCACAGACTATTGTCACAGATGGATGTTATTTCTCAGGCCAATGTGATTATTGCGGTGGCAGGAATGGAAGGAGCACTGGCATCTGTTGTGGGAGGCCTTACAGACAAACCGGTCATTGCGGTACCTACATCGGTGGGGTACGGCGCAGGCTTTGGAGGCGTGGCTGCCCTGCTTGCCATGTTGAACAGCTGTGCCAGCGGAATCAGTGTGGTGAACATTGATAATGGGTTTGGGGCAGGATACATGGCTCACAGCATTAACTGCCTTAGCGGAAAAAGAAATGCATAGTACGTCAAAAGTGAATGGCTTTAGATCGTGGCATCA
This sequence comes from Eubacteriales bacterium, assembly GCA_030539395.1. Lineage (GTDB taxonomy): Bacteria > Bacillota > Clostridia > Lachnospirales > Lachnospiraceae > Marvinbryantia. The sequence goes on along the minus strand of JAUNSC010000016.1, from coordinate 54,359 downwards.
TGATATATTGAAAATAAAATTTATTTGGAGGAATACCGGTTGAAAAAACATGGCTTATTATATTTTGACTGCGCCAGCGGAATCAGCGGCGATATGACGCTGGGAGCGCTGCTGGATCTGGGACTGGATGAGAAAGAATTTCTGAAGCAGCTGGATATGCTGAATCTGGATGGATATAGAGTTGAAATTTCAGAGGTAGAGAAAAACGGCATCCGTGCAAAGCATGTGGATGTGATTGTGGAAGGGGAGGACAACCATGAGACGGGACATCATTACGAACACATTCATGGTCATGAAGAACATCATGAGACGGACCATCATGATGAAAATGCACGTGATGTACATATTCACAGCCATCCCCACCGGAATTTCGCAGATATTCGAAAGATAATTGAGGAAAGCGCTCTGCATGAGGAAGTTAAAGAAATGGCACTTAGAATTTTTGGAAGAGTGGCGGCTGCGGAGGCAAAAGTTCATGGAAAAACTGTAGACGAGGTGCATTTTCATGAAGTGGGCGCAGTGGATTCTATCGTGGATGTGGCAGGTTGCGCGATTCTGATCCATATGCTCAAACCGGCAGGTGTGTATTCCTCTGTGGTGCATGAGGGATACGGATACATAAGATGCCAGCACGGGCTGCTTTCTGTGCCGGTTCCCGCTACATCAGAAATATTTGCCGCATCGGATGCTGTGTTAAAACAGATTGATGTGGAAGGAGAACTGGTAACGCCCACCGGAGCTGCGATCATAAGTGAGCTGGCGGAAAGCTTTGGAACTATGCCGCAAATGAAATTGAAAAAAACAGGCTGGGGTGCAGGAACAAAGGATCTGCCTGTACCAAATGTGCTGAAAGTATATTGGGGAGAGACGGAAGAGAAGGAAGACCCGGCAAAGTCTTGTATACAGACGGATGAGATTATGGTTCTTGAAACGAATCTGGATGACTGCACCGGTGAAATGCTGGGATATGCCATGGAAAAAATTCTGGAGGCAGGAGCGCTTGATGTGTCTTATGATCCTGTATTTATGAAGAAAAACAGGCCGGCTTACCGGATGACGGTCCTTTCAAGGCCGGAAGACAGTGAGAAGATGGAAAAATTGATGTTCCAGTGTACAACGACCATTGGTATCCGTAAGCACAGAGAAGAAAGAAGTATTCTGAAAAGGGAGAGTGTGTGGAAAAAGACTTCGTGGGGGGCGTGCAAAGGAAAGCAGGTGATGGTCGGAAGAGAGAACCGTGTTTATCCGGAATACGAAGATGCAGTGAAACTGGCGGAAGCAAATGATGTATCATTATGGGAGATTTACAGGAGTTATGGAGAATAATCAGGTATTATATCGCATGGCGGTGGAAATTGCCACAAATGCTCATAAAGGGCAGAAAGACAAAGGGGGAAATCCATATATAAATCATCCGCTGAAAGTAGCCGAGGGTTTGGAAGAGATGGAAATGAAAATTGTTGCAGTGCTCCATGATGTACTGGAGGACAGTGACATGAGGGCGGAGGAACTTTTAGAGAAAGGATTTCCGGAAAAGCTGGTGGAGGCAATCTGTGTCCTGACTCATAAAAAAGGTGATCCGGACAGCTATGAGGAATATATCCGGAAAGTAAAACAAAATCCTATTGCCCGAAAGGTAAAGATTGAAGACATTAAACATAATCTGGATTTGTCCAGAATACCAAATCCGGTTCCGGGGGATTTCAAGCGGTGTGAAAAATACAAAAAAGCGTTAAGATACTTGAAAGAGAAGTAAATGCAACTGACGGTTGACAAATTTCCAGGCGCACTTGGTGGTTGTCAACCGCATTTTGTGTTAGGATTTTATTACGATATCGTAACGAAAATAGAGAGAGGATAAGAAAGATGATATTAGGAGATAAAATCACTGCGCTGCGAAAACAAAACGGATGGTCCCAGGAGGAACTTGCACAGAAGCTGGAAATATCCAGGCAGTCTGTTTCAAAGTGGGAGAGCGGGGCATCTATCCCGGATCTTGACAGAATTGTTAAACTGAGCGGATTGTTCGGCGTAAGCACTGACTATCTGCTGAAAGATGAGATAGAGGAAATAGCCTATACAGAAACAGATGAATTGCCCGAAGAATTTAAGATAAGAGAAGTCAGTCTGCAGGAAGCAAATGACTTTATGGACATTACAAAGCAAACGGCAAAACAGATATCCGCTGCTGTTGCGGCATGTATCCTTTCCCCGGTCTGCCTGATTCTGCTGGGAGGCGTATCTGAATATAAGAAAATTATTTCAGAGGATATGGCGGGTGGAACAGGTGTGGCAGTTCTTTTGGTTATACTGGCGGCTGCGGTATCGGTTTTAATTATAAACGGTATGAAGCTTTCCAAATATGAGTATCTGGAAAAAGAACCTGTCTTGCTGCAGTATGGTGTAAAGGGAATTGTAGAAAAAAGAAAAGAGGAGCATGAAAAGACATTTCGAACTGGAATTGCATGCGGCACGGCTTTGTGTATTCTGGGGGTAGTACCGCTTATGCTTTCTGTTGCACTGAATGCGGGAGAATATATAATGGTATGGTGCGTCTGTATTATTCTGGTGATGGTAGCGATGGGGGTATATGTGATCACAGGCGTTTCCATACCTCAGGGCAGTTTTGACAAATTACTGCAGGTAGGAGAATATACGGCTGAAGCAAAGGAACTGAATCGGAAAACAGCTTTTTTCCCGGGAATATACTGGTGTCTGATAACGGCGGGATATCTTGCAGTAAGTTTATGGAAAAACAACTGGAATGTTTCATGGATCATCTGGCCGGTGGCCGGCGTTTTATTTGCGGGCCTGAATGGAATCGTGAAAGCAGTTGCAAAAACACGGAAATAGTACTGATCATTTTTGCAGGGATCTGACTTTGCGGATAAGTAGATATTTCAGTTTACATATCCTGCAGCTTTTCACGATAAATCCGTTTTAAAAGGAGAGCACTCAATGTAAGAGACATGATTTCCGCAATATCGTAGCTCCACCATACATAACTGAGACCAAGTGTGTGCGCAAGGATGAAAGCAACAGGCAGAAGCACTATCAGCTGGCGGGCAACAGAGATGATCAGGCTGTAGACTCCGTTGCCAAGGGCCTGGAATACGGAGCCGACAACAATACAGAAGCCGGCAAACAAGAAGCTGAGGGCAATAATGCGAAGCGCAGGAACACCGATTTCCAGCATATTTTCGGAAGCATTAAATAAGAGAAGCAGCTTGTCGGGAATCAGTTCGAATGCCAGCAGGCCGATCATCATCAATCCAATAGCAATCATGATGCTCAGACGTATGGTCTGTGTGATACGTTCTTTATTGCGGGCTCCATAATTGTAGGCAATGATCGGAATCATACCGTTATTCAGACCAAAGACCGGCATAAATACAAAACTGTTCAGCTTAAAATAAACGCCGAATACAGCAGTTGCCGTTGATGTGAACATCAGCAGTATCTTGTTAAAGCCAAAGGTCATGACGGAACCGATGGCCACCATGATAATGGACGGTATACCGACAGCATAAATCTGACGGATGATCCTTTTGCAGGGACGGAAACCTTTCATGGATATATGGATTTCTGTGTTTACTTTTATATTAAAGAATATTCCAAGGAACATTGCCAGAATCTGTCCGGCAACGGTGGCGATAGCCGCACCGGCCACACCCATCTTTGGAACGCCGAAAAGACCGAAGATCAGGATGGGATCGAGAATAATATTTGTAATGGCTCCGACACCCTGAGTAATCATATTATAAATTGTTTTTCCGGTAGATTGCAGGAGACGCTCGCATGTAACCTGCATGAAAACCCCGAAAGAAAAAATCAGGACAATACTCATATACTGTGTTCCGAAGTCAATGATTTCAGAATTGTCTGTCTGAACCGCAAAAAACATATGTGAGAAGAAAATGCCGATGACAGCAAACACCAGGTAGCTGATAAGAGCCAGAAAAATACCATTGTTAGCAGCAAGACTGGCATCTTTTTCATTCTTTTCTCCCAGGCTTCGGGAGAGCAGAGCGTTAATACCTACGCCGGTACCGGTGGCCACCGCCATCATCAGGTTCTGCATCGGAAAAGCCAGTGATACGGCGGTCAGTGCATGTTCACCCATAATACTTCCCGAACCGCCGATATGAGATACAAAGATACTGTCTACAATATTGTAGCAGGCCTGTACCAGCATGGAAAGCATCATAGGAAGTGACATGGTGATCAGCAGTTTTGGAACAGGCATGATCCCCATTTTGTTTTCTTGTCTTTGTGTTGTTTGTTTCATAAAAAATACTCCTGTAAAAACTATGTTTTTTGAGTGTCCGGCGTGAAAAATAATCTCAGACAGGTTGCATTGTCTATTATAATAGGATATATAATTATTGTCTATAAAAGTTTTGCAAAAGATGATAATATCATGTATACTTGTAGAAGATAAAAACAAAAGCCTTTTTGGAGGGAAAAATGAGCGATAAACAAAAGAAAACATTGATTATGGCAATTGCATTGGGGCAGCTGGTAATTGCGGTCGCAATTATGATTATCGGAGTTATGAATAAGAATATGACGAATCTGAACAGCAATATTTTGATGAGCGGTTCTCTGTTTTTATACTGGCTGTTAATGGATGTGGCAGATGCGGTTTTCAGACATAAGCTGGATGGCATTACACCGGAGCGCAGAGCGGCATATTATCAGTACATTTTACTTGACTTTGTGGGACTTGCGGGAATAGCGGTATTTCTGTTCGGCCTTGGAGGGGGAAACTCATACAGTATCATTGGTGCGGCTATTTACGCCTTCACTATGAAGCCTAAAAAGGACAGCCAGGATGTTTTCTATGGAGTGGTGAAGCAGGATGAGGAAGAAGGCGGGCAGACAGAAGAAAAAGAAGAGTGGGTGACAGCGGCTACAAGGAAAACCGAATCAGAGGTTAATGCAGAAACTTCTGAAGAGACGGTATCCACGGAAAATGAGACAGTTATTGAGGATAAGGAATAAGACGCATATATGCTTCATAAATATAGAGTAAGTGGTGTATTGTGGAGCGGGTTATGCAGGAACTCAGTATACGGAGTAAAATGGCGGCTTTTTTTGTGTTTATGCTGATGATGGCGTTCAGTGTGTGGGCAAAGCAGCAGGAAGCTGAAAAGTTTTCCGTACAGCAGACAGCAGGAAATATACAGACAGAGGAGCTGCCGAAGCGTATTGCGCTGACTTTTGATGATGGCCCGCATCCGGTATATACAAAACAGCTTCTGGACGGACTTAGAGAACGTGGTGTGCAGGCCACGTTTTTTGTAGTAGGAGAAAATATTCCGGGACATGAAGATTTGATCGAACGGATGTACAGAGATGGTCATTTGATTGGAAATCATACTTATGATCATTCGGATTTAAGCCGGATGAGCAGCGAACAGGCATGTGAGGAATTGACGAAAACAAGCAATCTTGTCCAGGATATTACAGGACGCGGAACTTCTTATGTACGGCCTCCCTTTGGAAATTGGAATGATGATCTGGATTGCAGGCTGACTATGATCTCCGTGAAATGGACGATTGACCCTTTGGACTGGACTACGCAGAATAAATCCCAGGTAGTACAAAAGGTGGTTTCCAGGGCAGAAGATAATGATATCATTCTTTTACATGATTATTATAAATCATCGGTGGAAGCCGCTTTGGAGATTGTGGATATATTGGAGGAACAGGAATTTGAATTTGTGACAGTAGAGGAACTTCTGCTGGAGTAGGATAAAATGCGGCAAACTGCCGATGGAGGAAAACAATGGATTTATTTGATTATATGCGGAGCAATACAATGGAAAAGGAAGCGCCTCTGGCATCCCGTCTGCGGCCCAGAACACTGGATGAGGTAGTCGGGCAGCAGGAAATAATCGGTAAAGATAAACTGCTTTACCGCGCTATCAAGGCGGACAAGCTTAATTCGCTGATTTTTTACGGTCCGCCCGGTACGGGGAAAACTACGCTGGCAAAAGTGATTGCCAATACCACCAGCGCACAGTTTGTACAGCTTAATGCAACTGTGGCAGGGAAAAAGGATATGGAAGATGTGGTAAAACAGGCAAAAGACAATCGCGGCATGTATGGAAAACGTACAATTTTGTTTGTAGATGAAATTCACCGCTTCAATAAAGGACAGCAGGATTATTTACTTCCGTTCGTGGAAGACGGTACTTTGATTTTGATTGGAGCGACTACAGAAAATCCTTATTTCGAGGTGAACGGAGCTTTATTGTCACGCTCTGTTATTTTTGAACTGAAGCCTTTATCTAAAGAAGATATCCGCACGTTGATTGAGCGTGCAGTATACGATAAAGAACGGGGGATGGGGAGCTATGATGCAGTAATCGATGAAGATGCGATGGAGTTTTTGGCGGACATTGCAGGCGGGGATGCACGTTCTGCTTTAAATGCGGTGGAATTGGGAATATTGACCACGGAGCGCGGCAGTGATGGAAAGATACATATTACTCTGGATGTAGCTTCAGAATGTATTCAGAAACGGGTGGTCCGCTACGATAAGACAGGGGATAACCATTATGATACCATTTCGGCGTTTATTAAAAGTATGCGGGGGTCTGATCCGAATGCGGCCGTTTATTATCTGGCCAGAATGCTGTATGCAGGGGAGGATATTAAATTTATCGCCCGAAGGATTATGATCTGCGCTTCAGAAGATGTGGGCAACGCTGATCCCCGGGCCCTTCAGGTGGCAGTGGCGGCGGCACAGGCTGTAGAGCGTGTGGGAATGCCGGAAGCCCAGATTATTTTGTCCCAGGCAGTGCTTTATGTGGCAACTGCACCGAAGAGTAATTCTGCAGTGTGCGCTATAATGGATGCAACAGATGCTGTGCGTACATCTAAAGGGACCGTTCCGGTACATTTGCAGGATTCTCATTATAAAGGTTCGGCAAAACTGGGGCATGGGCTTGGTTATGAATATGCTCATAATTTCCCGAAACATTTTTCTCATCAGCAGTACCTGCCGGACGAAGTAAAAGATAAGGTATTTTATCATCCGTCCGATAATGGTTATGAAAAGAAGATACAGGAGCATATGAAGTGGCTTCATGAAGATTGATTTTGTGCAGGATGCCAATATAATTTAAGATTATCTTTTTGATAATTAAATCAAAGTTTTATGATGAATACGGGAATCGGCGGATTGTTGGGCCGATTATAATAGCTGGACAGGATCACAATATATTTGCGGCTGTCCAGTTTTTTTAAATAATCCAGCAGTGCATCCCGCTCTTCAAAGCCGGAATCCCCTCCGCTGTAGATACAAAGGCTCATAAGACCGCCCTTTTTTAAAAGTTCCAGCCCCTGACCGATGGCTTCTATGCTGGTATCAGGTCTGGTTGCCAGAGCGTGGTCACCGCCGGGCAGATAGCCGAAATTAAACATGATGCAATCCACGCTTTGCTCATCAGCATAGTTTTTCATGTGGGTGTGACTGTCAAGGATTACTTTTCCAATCTGAGAGAGTCCGGCTGTCTGAAGTCTTGCACAGGTAGAATCCACGGCGGCCTGCTGAATATCAAAAGCCAGTACTTTTCCGGAATTGCCCACCAGGCGGCAGAGAAATTCTGTGTCATTTCCGTTTCCGGCAGTAGCGTCTATGCAGAAATCACCGGCATTTATATTCTGCTGTATAAAGTGGTGGCACCACTGGGTAATCTGATAAGTTTTCATAGTATGTTTCTCCGTATATAAAGTATACCCATCCGGGCAGCCCGCAATTTATTTGCTCCGTACGGGTACCTGCGCGATAAAAAACAGGATGCTGTTATTATAGCGGCAGATATTTTAAAAATCAACAGAGAAGATATCCCCCATAGGGGGTTGTGTGTCATATTTCAATCTGATAAAGTAATAGGGAATATTACAGGCAGCAGGTGCCTGCCATTTAGATAAATGAGAGGACAGATCATGGAATTATTGCAGGAGATTGAATCTTACTGGACTACCCGGACAGAAGGTTATTCTGAAGTAAACCAAAAAGAGCTGCAGGGTATGCAGAAAAAAGCGTGGCTGGAGATTCTGGAAACACATTTTCCGGAATGTTTAAAAGAAAAATTAAAGATACTGGATGTGGGGACCGGGCCGGGATTTTTCCCCAGAATACTGGCGGAAGCCGGATATTATGTGACGGCAGTGGACTATACACAGGGGATGCTGGATAAGGCAGAAGAAAATGCAGGAGAATTTGCTGACAGGATTACATTCAGCAAAATGGATGCCCAGGATCTGGAATTTTCGGACGATACTTTTGATGTGATCATCTCCAGAAATGTTACCTGGAATCTGGAGCAGCCGGCGCTGGCTTATGCCGAGTGGTGTCGTGTGCTAAAGCCGGGCGGGAAGCTGCTTAATTTTGATGCCAACTGGTATGGCTATCTTTATGATGAAGAAAAACGTAAAAGCTATGAAGAAGACCGCAGGAAAGTTGAACAGGCTGCGTTTGATGACCATTATACGTGTACGGATATTGACCGTATGGAAAAAATTGCTCTGCAGATGCCGCTTTCAGCGACAGCCCGTCCTGATTGGGACGAGAGAGTATTGAAAAGCAGTGGATTTGAGGACGTGACGGCGGATAAGGAAATCTGGAAGCGTGTCTGGAGTGAGGAAGAAAAACTGAATTATCACTCCACACCGATGTTTATGGTAGAAGCAGTCAAAAAGGGCGGGGCACAGTTAAAAGATAAGCGTGAAAAAGATGACTGCAAGGAGCGTGTAACTTCCTATTGGACCAGGCGAAGTGATACGTTCGCCGTGCAGCGTAAAGATGAATTGCACAGTGTACTTGCCAGACGCTGGATGACGGAGATAAAGAAATATCTTCCCCGGGGAAAGAAACTCCGAATCCTTGACGTGGGGTGCGGAGCAGGATTTTTCAGTATTTTGCTGGCGGAAGAGGGGCACATAGTTACAGGAATTGATCTGACGCCGGATATGGTGATCAATGCCCGAAAGCTGGCCGGAGAAGAATTGACACGGGAGCAGCAGGAACATTGTAATTTTGCAGTGATGGATGCGGAATATCCTGAATTTGAAGATGAAACTTTTGACGTGGTGGTTTCCAGAAATCTTACATGGACATTGCCCCATGCGGACATAGCGTATGAGGAATGGCTGCGGGTGCTGAAAAAAGGCGGAATCCTGTTGAATATGGATGCAGATTATGGGGCAGATGATTCGTCTGATACAAAGGGCCTTCCGGAAAATCATGCTCATCATATGGTAGGCCAGGAGCTCCTCAGAGAGAGTGAGCAAATCAAGCATTCCATGAAGATTACGGAATACCGCAGGCCTCAGTGGGATCTGGAAGTATTGCTTTATGCCGGAGTACGGCAGATCAGTGTGGATTCCAGTATCAGTGACCGCATGTATCCGGAAAAAGATGCGTTTTACAATCCGACACCCATGTTTCTGATCTGTGCCAGGAAAGATGAACAGTGAGATGGATATTTTGACAATAGCAGAAATTTGGGGCATAATGATGACAGTGTTGTAAATATGAAATGGGGGTATATAAAAATGTTTTACGAAAAGATTACAGAGTCTGTAGAGTACATTAAAAAGAAAACAGACCAGAAGCCGGAAATCGGCATTATTTTAGGAAGCGGTCTGGGATCACTGGTGGATGTAATGGAAGATAAAGAAGTGATTCCTTATAAAGAAATCCCCAATTTTCCGGTATCAAATGTAGAAGGCCATGCGGGAAATCTGGTATTCGGAAAAATCGGAGAGCGGACAGTTGTTGCCATGCAGGGGCGTTTTCATTACTATGAAGGATATGACATGAAGGAAGTCACATATCCGGTATATGTTCTGAGACAGCTGGGTGTGGAAAATCTCATCGTCACCAATGCGTGCGGTGGGATTAACCGTGATCTTAAACCTGGAGATCTGGTATTGATCACGGACTATATTAATTTCCTTGGAACAAATTCGCTTTTTGGAAAAAATGATGACCGTCTCGGCGTACGTTTTCCGGATATGTCGGAAGCATACAGCAAAGAACTGATGGCAAAAGCGGAAAAAGTGGGAGACGAACTTGAAATCGGATATCAGCATGGTGTATATGCCATTTTCTCCGGACCGCGTTATGAAACTGCTGCAGAAATCCGCGCATATGCGGCATTGGGAGCAGATATTATTGGAATGTCTACCGTTCCGGAAACGATAGCGGCAAATTATCTTGGGATGAAAGTGCTGGGAATCGGCTGCGTGACAAATATGGCTACCGGTATTGCAAAAAATAAGCACAGTCATGAGGAAGTCCTGCAGATTGCCAATGACGCCGGAGACAAACTGTGCAGATGGGTAAAAGAGATCATTGAACAGTGGTAAAAAAGAATCCGGCGTGAGGATATGATATATGTGGTTAGCCTCCGCAAACGTATTGCGGATTTTGTCGAATAATGTTATGATTATCTGACTAAGAAATAAGGAAAATGCGGAGGTTTGAAGAATGAAGAAGTTAACAGTGAAAAAGGGAAGCACATGTATGGCCTGCCTGGAATGTGTACGTGCCTGTTCAAATGCATATTATAAAGAATTTGATCCGGCAAAATCCTGTATCCAGATTGTGGAGAAAAAAGGAAAAGTAAGGCCTGTGGCCTGTCCGCAGTGCGGTAAATGTGCAGAAGCCTGTCCGGCCGGTGCAATCACACAGAACGCAAAAGGTGTATACATGGTTAATAAGAAACTTTGTACAGGGTGTGGAAAATGTGTTGAAGCCTGTCCGTTCGGCCTGATGGTTAAGGCAGAGGAAAAAGAGAATGCGTCCAAGTGTATCGCATGCGGACTTTGTGCAAAAGCCTGCCCGATGGATGTACTGGAAGTAGTCGAAGGCTAATTAAATGGAGAAGAAAAATGCATGAGCGTTTTTCTGGCAGAACCGGGTGCCATATTTCTGATGCGGATGCTGTCTGCGTTGGATGTATAGTACCCGTTTTTTTGAGAGGATTATGAAGATATGTGGAATATTGCAGGACAAGTATTAGGAGCAGGAGAAAAAAAGAAGATTATACTGGAGCCAAATGCAGCGGATTACGGAATACCGTCTACATTGATCTGCGGAGTAAAGCCGGGGAAAACACTGCTTGTCACGGCGGGAATACATAGTGGAGAATATCCGGGAATTCCTGCTGCGGCTCGGCTGGCAAATGAAGTTGATCCGTTAAAGCTGACAGGGAATATTATTATCATGCACTGCGTGAATACAAGTGGTTTTTGGGAGAGAATACCGAATGTGGTTCCGGAGGACGGGACAAATTTAAATGCCGATTATCCCGGACGGGAGGATGGCGGAGCAGGACAAAGAATTGCGGATTATTTTGTAAAAGAAATTTTTCCCAATATTGATTTTCTGGTTGACCTGCACAGCGGATCCACCATGGAAGAACTGACACCCTGCCTTTTTTTCCCGAAGGCAGAAAAGGTAAGGAAGCGGGCGTTGGAAGCGGCAAAGGCATTGAATATTCCATATCTGATAGAGTCATCCAATAAATCGGGAGAATGCGGATATGCCGCTAATTATTTTGATGTGCCGGGACTGCTTCTGGAAAGAGGATACAACAGTATCTGCAGGCAGGAGTGGATTGAAGCGTACTACCGGGATCTGCGGCTGCTTTTGTCGTATCTGGAAATGTACGGTCTGGATAAGCCGATGGAAATCTGCACTAAAAATGTGTATACGGATACTGTTTATTTGGAATCCGAAATAAAAGGACTGTGGTTTCCGGCTGTTAAGGCGGATCAGCATGTCGCATCCGGGCAGTATCTGGGGCGCATAGAAGACTTTTATGGAAATGTGTTGAAGAAATATTATGCAGAGGCGGAAGGCACAGTATTTTATTATACGTGTGCGCTGTCAGTGACACCGGGAAAGGCACTGGTAGCATATGGCCTTGAGAAAGGGAAAATCAGAGCATGAAAATCAAAATTTGTGGTCTTACAAGTCCGGAGGAAGCGGAATATGTAAATAAAAATCATGTGGATTTTGCGGGAATGGTACTGTTTTATCCCAAAAGTAAAAGAAATATTTCTCTTTCACAGGCAAAAAATATATGTAATGCTCTGGATAGGGAAATTAGGACGGTGGCTGTAACAGTGGCACCAACGCTTGAACAGGCGAAACAGATCCAGGAAGCTGGTTTTGATTATATCCAGATTCATGGGAGCTTGCCGGAAGGATTGTTTGAAGCTGTGAAAATTCCGGTGCTGAAGGCATTTAATATCTCAGATATGGATATGTATGAAAGTTATCATGAATGTACCGGCATAGCAGGATATGTGTTTGATGCGCAGGAGCCTGGGAGCGGAAAAGTATTTGACTGGAGTCTGGTGGCGGATATTCCAGGAGATGATAAGATGCTTCTTCTGGCAGGGGGACTGAATCCGGACAATGTGCAGGAGGCCATGCGTTATGTAAAACCGGATGGTGTAGATGTCTCTTCCGGGGTAGAATATGAAGAACGTCAGGGAAAGGATCCGCAAAAAATAGATGCTTTTGTGAAAGCGGTCCGGGGACAAATGGGCTGCTGATATACAGACGGCAGATGAGAAATGGAGGAAGGTGTTAAAGTGAAAGAAACTTTTATCTGTATGGCAATATGCATATCTGCTGTCTGGTCTGGTTGCAAAGTCGATTTATATTCAGCAGATTCGGGTGATGACCATACAGAATTCATTTCTGCCGGATCCGAAATTACCGGACTGAAGCCCGGATTATCGGCGGTACGTTTTAAGGGGGATTATGCCTTTGACCTTTTTCTGGAACAGGGAGGGGCTGCTTCGGATCAGGAGATAGTAAAATTTTTGACTGATAATATATCCGATGAAGCTGTGGAGCTGCAAATGTCTGACGCTTTTTTGGGAGGAAGTACAATATCTGCGGAAAATGCGGAAGGCGGATTTTTGTTTGGCCGGAATTTTGACTGGCAGAACTGCAATTCCCTTGTAATAACTGCGTATCCGGATGAGGGGTATTCTTCAGTTTCTACAGCGAATCTTGACTTTATTGGTGACACAGACGGATTCATGTCTCTGACCGATGAAATGTTAACTGCCGCAGCTCTTTATGCGCCGCTGGATGGGATGAATGAAACCGGTTTATGTGTGGCTGTAAATGTGATTCAGGACGGCGGAAGGATTGAGCAGGATACCGGTAAACCGGACATAACAACAACTACGGCGATCCGGCTGCTGCTGGATAAAGCTGCATCTGCAGATGAGGCTGTGGACATTTTGGAGGGATATGATCTTCATGGGCCTGCAGACAAAATGATTTGTTTTGCCATAGCAGACTGTGAGGGAAACAGCGTGGCTGTAGAATATGCGGATAATGAAATGATTGTTGTTGAAACTCCTGTGACAGCCGGGTTTTATCCGGCAGAGGGAGAAAATGAGGGTATTAGTGCGCAGCAATCCTGTACCCGATATGAAATTCTGACAGAAACCCTGAGAAGGAAGCCTGTTATGGAGGGGTTTCAGTTAGCAGAATTGTTGGAGATTGACAGTAAGAATACCATTGGAGATCCTCAGTCCACACAGTGGAGCGTGGTTTTTGATCAGTCAGCATTGACTGCTGTCTATTATCACAGAGAGAATTACGAGGATGGATTCTTTTTCTCAATTTCGAATGACAGCTAAGGGGGAAGAATTGATTTTCAGCCCGCGGGCAGATTCTTCTGAAAATAATGGGTTGTTAAATGAGGGAATAAACTCTGAGACAAGTGTGAAAGTAAGTCTGGAAACGGCGGAAATATTGACAAATAGAATCCGGCATGTTAGAATAGCCGCAGTTCTAAGAGAGAGGTGAAAAGATGAAGAGATAGTTTACTTTTGATTGCATGAAGTTTTCGCAGTATGAATCAAGAAGCATACTGTTTTGTCATGTTGCCAAAAGTGGATTATGTCTTCATAACCTCTCTTTTTGTGTGCTCAAAAATGCGAATAAGAAGAGGCGGCTGTAATGTTGTCCCTTTGAGGTTATGACGTATAATAAAACTGTCTGGCAACCTGGAAGGGAGAGATGCTTATGGCACAGATTAATGTAAGTAATCTTACATTTTCTTACGAAGGAAGTTTTGATAATATATTTGAAAATGTATCATTTTCCATTGATACAGATTGGAAATTAGGATTTACAGGGCGAAATGGAAAAGGAAAGACAACCTTTTTAAATCTGCTGAGGGGAAAATATCAGTATTCAGGAGTAATCAGTTCTTCAACTAAATTATATAGATGTATTTTCCCGGATGCAGATTGAAAAATTATTGCTGGAATATCAGCCGACTATGTTGTTTGTAGAACATGACACAAGATTCCGTGAAAAAATTTCGACAAGACAAATATTTTTGAAGTAACAGACACCAAAAGGTCCCTGATGTGGAAATAACGTCAGAGACCTTTTGATTTAGAAAAGTATTTTATTTTCGATACAATATCCGAATCGAGTTCAGCAGACAAAGTACAGAAACCCCGGTATCGGCAAATACGGCGATCCACATGTTTGCGTGACCGAACAGACCCATGATCATAACGATGATTTTAACAGCCAGTGCAAAGTATACATTTTGCCAGGAGATGCGCGATGTTGCCCGGGCAATATCGATGGCCTGGGGAATCGCTGCCATTTCGGAGGTCATGAATACTACATCGGCGGCTTCAATAGCCGCGTCAGCACCGCTTCCCATGGCCGCGCCCACATCGGCTCCTGCAAGAACCGGGGCATCGTTGATACCGTCGCCAACAAACATGACATTGCCATGTTTCCGGCGTATTTTCTTCAGCTCTTCAAACTTATCTTCAGGAAGAAGTCTTGCGTGAACTTCGTCAATCCCGGCTTCCTTTGCGATTGCTTCAGCGCTGTCCTGGGCATCACCTGTCAGCATGGCGGTGACAATCCCCATTTTCTTTGTTTTGGCAATGGCATCCACAGCGTCTGGTTTAATGGTGTCGGAAATTACAATATGGCCGATAAATTTGCCGTTCAACGCTGTCAATACTTCCGTTCCGAATTCTTTCTTTTCATATGCTGATAGATCAATATGGTTAATCTCCATCAGTTTACGGTTTCCACACAGCACGGTACCTTTCGAAATCTCCGCACGGATACCGTGTCCGGCAATTTCCTCAATCCTGGAAGGGCGTTCAATTTCCAGATTTTTCGCATTGGCGGCTTCTACGATACTGTTTCCGATAGGATGAGTGGAAGATAACTCACAGCTTGCACTGATGGCAAGAAGGTCATTCGGTGTGATGTGGTTATCTGCCGGAACAGATGTCTGTACAACAAAGTTTCCTTTGGTGATTGTACCGGTTTTGTCCATGACAACAGCTTTTACCTTTTTCAGGGATTCAATTGCCACACCGCCTTTAAAGAGAATATTCTTTTTAGATGCAGCACCGATACCGGAGAAGAATGCCAGCGGAACGGAAAGAACCAGCGCGCACGGGCAGCTGATAACGAGGAATGTCAATGCCGTCAAGACGGAAGCTGTTCCTGTGGTACCGTGAAGTACGCCTGCGGTACCGGTATAATCTGCATCTACGAAGAAATGCCAGCCCGGAATAATAAACGGCAGTACAACAGCCACAAAGAGTGCAAAGAATACAACAAACGGTGTATATACACGGGCAAAACGGGTGATGAATTTATCGATGTTCGGCTTGCTTGCCGCTGCATTTTCAACGGAATCCAGAATCCTGCTGACCATGGACTCTTCCAGTACCTTTTCCACACGGATTTTAATCTGGCCGGAAGTGTTTACACAGCCGGAATTTATCAGGTCACCCACGCCGGCTTTTACCGGAACCGGTTCGCCGGTAATAGCAGATGTATCCAGGCGGGTCTCGCCTTCGATGATCACACCATCCAGGGGAACACGGTCACCTGGGCGGACAAGGACGATATCGCCGACAACGGCTTCTTCTGCGGACATGATACGGATATCATCACCGATTACCAGATTTACAACTTCAGGACGCAGGTCTACAGCTTCCATGATCTGGGAACGGCTTTGCTCTGTAGCGCGGTTTTCAAAATATTCACCAATGCGGTAGAAGAGCATAACGCCTACGGCCTCAGGAAATTCACGGATGGCAAAAGCGCCCAGAGTAGCAATACACATCAAAAAGTTTTCATCGAAAATCTGGCCTTTTTTAATATTCCGGACAGCGGTCATAAGAACTTTTCCGCCCAGGATCAGGTAAGAAATAACAAACAGGGGCAGGAGTCTTAAATCGGATTCTTCCCAGCCGCCGATATGGATCATACAAAATCCGATGAGAAATAACACTGCACCGGCTCCGATGGAAATAAGAGGCTTATATTTTTCCGGAATTCGGGATCTTTTTGTCGATTCTTGTCGATTTGCTTCTTTTTTAATATCTTCTTTCGGAACAACAGTGACACCGTCTTCCATGGCATTAATTGCTTTCTGGATAGAGGGGATCAGTATGTCAGGCCTTGCGGCTGAAAGACGCATCTGCTTATTTGCATATGTGATGGAAACATCATCTACGCCGTCCATTGTCTTTATTTTGCGCTCAATTTTTGCTGCGCAGTTGGGGCAGTCAAGCCCTTCCAGAATATAGACTTTTGTTTTGGAAATGCCCATACTGCCTTTTTTGGGCCTCGGAACAAGTGTGATCCCGTCTTCTATGGAATTGATAACAGCCTGCATTTTTTCCATCAGGCCATTATGGTTTTCGGCAGATACACGGAGTTGTCTGGTGGCATAAGCAACAGTGGCATATTCTACCTCCGGCATCTGACGGATTTTTGCCTCCACTTTGGCAGCACAGTTTGCGCAGTCAAGCCCTTCCAGGATATATACCCGTTTTTCCATCTTTTCGTCCGGCATTACACAGGTACATTTAGCAAGAGATTCGCCGCAGACATCACAATATTCTACATGAGGATTGCAAACTTTACAGCTGCAGTCATCAGGATGACCTTTTGTGTGATGATGCTCCACAACAAAATGAGTGTGGGAACGGGTAGGCTCATCTCGGTGTTCATGTTCGTGATGATGGTCATGTCCGCAGCCGCAATCGTGTTCGTGGTGGTGTTCATGTTCGTGATGGTGGTCATGTCCGCAGCCGCAATCGTGTTCGTGGTGGTGCTCATGCTCATGATGGTCATGTCCGCAGCCGCAATCATGGTTGTGCTGATGTTCGTGAAGAGGTTCATGCTCGCTCATATTTTTATCCTCCCATATATTTTACAATATTAAAACATATGAACAATTATTCATATGTTCAATATATACCCGGTAAATCAGAATGTCAATAGGAATTATTTAAGAAATGCTAGACATTTTATTTGCATTGGACTATACTTATAATCGTAAATAAAATAACATTTGTTGGTTTTGAACCAGCCTTTACAAGTTCCGCGAGGATTAATAGAGAAACCGGTGAGAGTCCGGTACGATCCCGTCACTGTATTAGGGAGTTTCAAAGCACACAGGTAACTGTGGTTATGTCACTGGGCTTTGTATAAAAGTAAGTCTGGGAAGGCGCTTTGGAATGATGATCTTAAGTCAGGAGAACTGCTTGTAATTGATTTCAGTATGATTCTTACGGTAGATAGGAAGCATGTTTTTTTGTTGCACTTAAAGTATGCCCGTATCAATCATGATACGGGTTTTTTTATGCACCAGGAAGTTCCTCGAATTTCCATTGCACAATACTTTTGTTTTGGGTTAAATATCCTGTATAAACAGCGCAATTTCTGGATCCGGCGGCGAAAAATCATAGAGTGTGGAAAGGAGAAAAAATTGTCAAAGAAACAACTTGGAAAAAGGTTTATCCAGATTGTAGCAGTATTGTTTGGAATCAGTTTTCTTACGTTTATGCTAACGTATTTGTCACCGGGTGATCCGGCTGAAATTATGCTGACAGAGTGTGGTAATCTGCCTACGCCGGAGCTTCTGGAGCAGACGCGGCACGAACTGGGATTGGACAGGCCGTTTCTGGTGCAGTACGGAAGCTGGCTGACCGGTGTTCTGACCGGAGATATGGGAACATCCTATGCATTTAAGATGCCTGTAGTCCAGAAACTGGTTTCCTGTTTCTGGCCGACTCTGAAAATGTCGCTGCTGGCACTTGTAATGATGGTAGCAGTATCGATCCCGCTGGGCATATTGTCCGCAGTGTATCAGAATAAATGGCCGGATTATCTGGTAAGGGGAATTACCTTCATCGGTGTATCTGTCCCCAGCTTTTGGCTTGGCCTGATACTGCTCAGCATTTTCGGTGTACAGCTGCGCTGGATAAACGTAGCAGGCGGAACAACTGATTTTAAAGCGATGGTTCTGCCGGCAGCAACTCTTGCACTGGCTATGTCTGCCAAATATACAAGGCAGGTCAGAAATGCAGTGCTGGAAGAATTGCATCAGGATTATGTCACCGGTGCACGTATGAGAGGAATCAGGGAGGGGGTAATTCTCTGGAAGCATGTGCTGCCAAATGCCATGCTGCCCATTGTGACTCTGCTTGGACTTTCTCTTGGAAGTCTTCTGGGAGGTACTGCGGTAGTAGAGATTATTTATAACTGGCCGGGTATGGGAAATATGGCAGTAAGAGCTATCTCCTGCCGGGATTATCCTCTGGTGCAGGGATATGTATTATGGATCGCGGTACTTTATATGGTAATTAACCTTCTGGTTGATCTGTCATACCAATATCTGGATCCGAGACTGAAGGAGGGAAAGTAAATTGAAAAAGAAAAATTTTTTCCTGGAAAATAAACAGTTTACCATCTTCTTCATCCTGGCACTCGCAGTGGCCGGCATTGCTGTTTTTGCCCCCTGGATCGCGCCGAAAGATCCTCTTGAGGCGGTAATGATGGATTCCTTAAAAGCGCCCTGTGCAGAATATCCGTTGGGTACAGATAAACTGGGAAGAGACCTGCTTTCCCGTGTTATTTACGGAACAAGGACTTCTCTGGTCATGACACTGATTCTGGTGGCGGTCATTTTTGTGATCGGTACGGCGCTCGGAATTATTGCAGGTTATTTTGGCGGATGGATTGATGAAATTATTATGCGCATTGCAGATATGATGATTTCTTTCCCGGGACTTGTTCTTGCAATTGCTATCGCCGGTATGCTGGGACCGAATCTGACCAATGCAGTAATAGCGATTTCAGCGGTGAGCTGGACAAAGTATGCAAGACTTGCACGAAGTATGGTGCTCAAAGTAAAACAGAATCTTTACATAGAAGCTGCAAAAGTAAATGGTACCAGTACCCTGAAAATTCTGTGGAAGCATGTACTCCCGAACATGCTGACTACCATGGTGGTAACGGCAGCGGCAGATATCGGTACTATGATGCTGGAACTGGCATCCCTGTCTTTCCTGGGATTTGGTGCCACAGCGCCCACACCGGAATGGGGACTGATGCTTAATGAAGGAAGAACATACATGGCAAAAGCACCGTGGCTGATGATCGCGCCGGGTATTGCCATTGTAATTGCAGTTGTCATATTTAATATGCTGGGTGACAGCATCAGGGATGTGCTGGATCCGAAACAGGAATAGAAGGAGAAAATAGAATGAAGATAAAGAAATTAGTTTGTGCTGCAGTTATCGGTGCAGCAGTTATGATGGCAGGAAGCGCAGCCTCTGCTGAAGGAACAGCTACAATCGGTGTGACAAGTTTTGCAGATACGCTTGAACCAAATGAGCAGTATTTCAGCTGGGTCATTTCCCGTTACGGTGTAGGCGAATGCCTGGCCCGTTTCGGACTGGACGGAGGTCTGGAACCGTGTCTTGCCGAGAGCTGGGAGGCAAATGAGGACGGAACAGTCTGGACATTTAAGCTTCGTGAAGGTGTAAAATTTTCTAATGGAAACGATTGTACGCCGGAACTTGTAAAGGCTTCTCTGGAACGTACCTTTGAAATGAGCGAACGTGTGCCCGGATTTTTTGATCTGGCAAGCCTTGAGGTGGATGGACAGAATCTGGTATTTACTTTAAATACTGCAAATGCAAATATGGCAGGATGCCTTGCAGACCCGCTGTTTTTGATCATGGATACCAGCATTGATAACTCCAACATTGAAACCGCAGGACCTGTTTGTACCGGACCTTATGCGTTCCAGTCTTTTGTGCCCACAGATGCGGCAGTTGTTGTAAAGAATGAATATTACTGGGACGGCGAAGTGCCCTTTGACAGCGTAACATTAAAATGTGTGGATGATCAGACCACACGTTCCATGGCGCTTCAGACCGGCGAAATTGACATTGCGTATAATTTGAAGACAGAGAACGTATTTGAATTTGAGGGAAATCCGAATTATGAAATCCAGCAGCTGCAGTCTCTGCGCTCTACTTATGCATTCATGAACCAGAACGGAGCATTGGGGGATCTTGCGCTGCGTCAGGCATTCCTGCGCGGTCTGGATAAAGAAACTTATTGCTCTGTGCTTCTGGAAGGAGGAGCTACAGCAGGTAAGGCACCTGTTCCTCCTACACTGGATTATGGTTTTGATGAACTGGTAGATGAAAATGCGTACGATCCGGAGGGGGCAAAAGCAGTCCTGGCAGAAGCTGGTTATGTGGACAATGATGGAGACGGATATGTAGAAAATCCGGATGGAGAACCGTTTTCTCTGAGATTTGTAATCTATACAAGCCGTGCAGAACTTGGAGTTTATGCTCAGGCCGCTCAGGCAAACCTGAAAGATATTGGAATTAATGTTGAACTGGAAACCGTAAGCTATGAAACACTGCTGGATAAGAGAGATGCAGGCGACTATGACCTTCTGATCTGGAATGTTCTGGTTGCAAATACCGGCGACCCTGAAAACTATCTGCGTGAGAACTGGTACAGTACATCTGCAAACAATACTGCAGGATACAGCAATCCGGAAGTAGATGCGAAACTGGATGAACTGGCAGTTACATTTGATGCGGATGCAAGAAAGGATCTGATCATTCAGATTCAGCAGGAAATTATGGATGATGCGGCAACCGTATTCTTTGGATATGAGACAACTTATCTGTTTAACAGTACGCGTGTAACCGGTGTTCAGATGTATCCGATGGATTACTACTGGCTGACAAAGAATATTAAACTGGCAGAATAAATTTAGTTTAAAATTGCGAAGGAGCAAAACGATGCTTGAAATTAAAGATTTGACAGTTCAATACGGGAAAAATCCGCCGACCATCGAACATTTCAATCTTTCTATGGAGAAGGGAGAAATCATAAGCGTAGTTGGCGAGAGTGGAAGCGGTAAGACCACCGTTATCCGTGCTGTCCTTGGGGCATTGGCCGGCGGCGGAAGAGTGACTGCCGGGGACATTCTGTTTCAGGGAAAATCTCTGTTGAACAATAACAAAGACGAGTGGCGGAAGCTTCGCGGAACAAAAATGTCTATGATTTTTCAGGATTGCGGCGGTACTTTGAATCCAATCCGGAAAATTGGCAGCCAGTATGTGGAATATGTCTGCACACATAGTAACAAAACAAAGCAGGAAGCATGGGCACTGGGAGTGTCCATGCTGGAAAAAATGCGGCTGCCCGATGCGGAGAATATTATGAACAGTTTCCCGCATCAGCTTTCCGGAGGTATGCGACAGCGTGTCGGTATCGCAATCGCAATGACATTTAATCCGGAACTTTTGCTGGCGGATGAGCCCACCAGTGCGTTGGATGTGACGACACAGGCTCAGATCGTGCGTCAGATGATGGAGCTTCGTGATAATTTTGGAACCAGTATCATCATTGTCACCCATAATATTGGCGTAGCGGCCTATATGGCAGATCAGATGGTGGTTATGCAGCACGGCAAAGTGGTGGATCAGGGGACGAGAGACGAAGTTATGAATCATCCGACCAGCGAATATACAAAACAATTATTGGCGTCCGTGCCGGAAATGGAGGGAGAACGCTTTGTTTAATGAAAAAGATATTGTGATGAAATCCGAACATATCGTAAAGCAATTCCCGGCTTCCCATGGACGGACACTGACGGCCTGCAACGATATTAATCTGAATGTATATAAGGGAAAAACCCTCGGCATCGTAGGAGAGAGCGGATGCGGGAAGTCCACTTTTGTGCGGATGGTTATTTCCATGGATAAACCCACAAGCGGAAAAATTATTTACCGGGGGCGAAATCTGGCAGAACTGTCCAAAAAGGAAATCTGGGAAAACCGTCAGAATCTGCAGATGGTATTCCAGGACCCCCTGGCATCTTTCAATCCGAAGATGAAGATTATAGATATATTGACAGAACCGCTAATGAACTACGGCAAGCTGAAACGCAGTGAAAAAGAAGCAAAAGCAAAGGAACTGCTGGAGATGGTGGAACTGCCGGCTGACTTTATGTACCGTTACCCGCACAACATGAGCGGCGGCCAGCGCCAGAGGATCAGTATCGCCAGAGCTCTTTCACTGGAACCGGAAATCCTGGTCTGCGATGAGGCAACGAGTGCACTTGATGTATCTGTACAGAAAACAGTCATTGAATTGCTGGTGAAACTTCAGAAGGAAAAGAATATCAGCATGATCTTTATCTGCCATGATCTTGCTCTGATTCAGTCTTTTGCCCACCAGATTGCGGTTATGTATCTGGGTCATATTGTGGAAGTAATTCCAGGGGCGGATGTTGCCCATAATTCGAAGCATCCGTATACACTGGCACTTTTGGGGGCACAGTTCTCAATCCATATGGATCCAAATGAGAAGATTGAGAGTATTGAGAGCGAAGCACCGAGTCCGTTAGATGTTCCGGTGGGCTGCCCGTTCCAGAACCGCTGTGAACATTGTACGGAAAAGTGTAAGAAGGAGATGCCGGCGCTAAAGGAAATTGAGAACGGACATCTGGTGGCATGCCACATGATTGAAGCATGAAAGGAATAGAAATGATGAAAAATTGGAAGATATTGATTTGTATGCTGATGCTTGTATTATGCATGGGCATTGCAGCATCGGCTTCCACAGAAATGACGGAAGGCGTAACGATAGGTGTTGCGGTGTACAATCCGGATGACGCACAGACAAAGGCTTTCCGCAATTACCTGGAAGATTATCTGGGAGAAGCTTTTGACGCAGAATTTATCTATTCCGGCGCTATAACCAGCTGGGAAGAGGAGAAGGCATTTGTGGATCAGCTGCATGAACTGGGAGTAAAAGGAATCATTTCTTCCCAGTCAGTGGATCGCGAGGCCGTTATGAAGCTGTGTGAAGAATATGAAATGTATTATGTGTTCGGTTCTTCCAGCTTAAGTGAGGATGTATTTGATACGCTGAAAGATAACCCCTGTTTCCTGGGGACAATCGGTGCTTCTGATGAAAGTGAAGAACAGGCAGGAGCCGATATGGCGGCATTTTTTGCAGAGGGTGATGCACAGAAAGTGCACAGCTACCTTATTTGTACGGGCGGGGCTGCCCTTGGAAATGAAATGCACCGCATCAGAGGACTGGCCATGCTGGAAAAACTTGCGGAAATTTACGGATTTACCTGTGAGACACCGGCGCAGGAGCTTATACTTGCCCAGGAGCAGACAGAAGTAGAGACAGGAAGCGTGAAGATTACAATCCTTCCGGGCTATCCTTATCAGGAAGAACTGGAAGATGCGACGAAAGCACTTGTGGAAACGGGCGAATATGATACGATGATGAGTGTCATGGTGGTAAATTCTCAGATGGAAGCGATCAGAGAAGCGGAAAAAGAGAAGGAAATGGATATCCGCGTCGGAGCGATTGACTGTTTCACAGAGGAAACATATGCTCTGTTTAATGGAATAAATAACGATGGAAAACAGGAACTTGACTACCTGGTGGGGAAATATGGAGCGATTATTGCACCGGCCTTTGTGTCAATCTGCAATGCCTATGCCGGTTATGCAGAAGATTTCAGAGAGGACGGACATGCATTTCGTTTGAACCAGAATTTCTGGACAGCCACAAATCCGGATGAATTTAACAGACAGTATGCGCTGTCAGTAGGAATGTATGAGAATACATATGATGCCGCGGATATGATGGGAGTCATGAAGGCGTTCAATCCAGACGCGACATTTGATTTATTCAAAGAATTTGCAGAAAGATAATTGATGATGCAGAATTATTCCGTGGCAAAAGAGGCAGTTCACTTTAAACTGCCTCTTTTATCTTTTTAAGATTTGCTTTGTTTGCCTGCGTATGTTTTGCTATTTTATTTTTCTGTTTTTGTTTTGCCTGTGCAATCTTTCCGGCATACTGCTGCTTCATAAGCTTTGCTTTCAATTTATATTCCTTTTTCTGGAGCTTTCCGATTTCCCGGGCATTCTTTTTGGAAAGCTTTTTTGCATGGGCAGATTCTGCCCTGGCAGTATTTATTGCTGTCATACCGATAATGACCACGCTGAGAAAACCCTGTATGGCAAGTGTGAGTTTTTCCTGTTGATTCTGTGTAAGTTTCATGGAAAGTCCTCCCTCTTTCTGATAGGTTAAGTATACCATTAACAGAGGGAAAAGAAAAGCGTGTTGTTGACATGGAAAGTGACGAAAGTTATAATGAATATCAGGAAAAAAGAAGGGAGCCGCCGTAGATGGAGACAGTGGAAAACAATGATCAAAGCCCCCGTATGTGGGGAGAAAAACCATACCGTTCTCTTGACTGGCAGCTGCGGAAAAACTTTGGGGAGAAAGTGTATAAGCTTGCATTAAACGGCGGAATGACCTGTCCGAACCGGGATGGGAAAATCGGAACGGGAGGATGTATTTTCTGCAGTGCGGGAGGAAGCGGTGATTTTGCGGCAGATAAACGGCTTTCTGTAACGGAGCAGATTCGAACACAGAAAGAGGCTCTCAGAGAAAAAAAGCCGGCCAGAAAATATATCGCGTATTTTCAGGCATACACGAATACGTATGCCCCTGTTGATTATCTGGAAAAGATTTTTATGGAAGCTATGGATGATGAAGAAGTAGTCGTCCTGTCTGTGGCAACAAGGCCTGATTGTCTTCCGGAGGAGATACTGGATCTTCTGGAGAGACTGAATAAAATAAAACCTGTCTGGGTGGAACTGGGACTGCAGACAATGCATGAAGATACAGCGAAATTTATCCGGAGAGGTTACAGTCTTAAATGTTTTGAGCATGCTGTTTCGGAACTTCGAAAACGAGGAGTAGAAGTTATCGTCCATGTGATCCTGGGTCTGCCGGGAGAGGATGGAAAACGCATACTGCAGACGGTGGAATATTTAAATAACATGGATATACAGGGAATAAAATTACAGCTTCTTCATATTCTGGAAGGGACAGATCTGGGGAAATTATACCAGGCAGGAAGCGTTCCGGTTATGACAATGGAAGAGTATATAGATACGGTAATAGAATGTCTGGAGCACCTTTCACCCCAAATTACAGTTCACAGACTGACGGGAGACGGACCTAAGGACATTTTGCTGGCACCCCTTTGGAGCAGCAGGAAAAGGACAGTATTAAACATGATTCACAGCAGGATGAAAGAACGGGGATCATTTCAGGGAAAGCAGATTTTATGGGAGGAATCATAATGGCAGATGTGCATGCATTATATAAGTTGATTATTTTGGCGATGCTGAATAAAGTGGACTTTGAACTGACCAACAGTCAGATATCGTCTTTTATACTGGAAGAACAGTATACTGATTATTTTACGGTTCAGGAAACACTGTCCGACATGATTGAGTCGGAGCTGATTGAAGCAAAGACTGTAAGGAACAGCACACGGTATTCTTTGACGGACAGCGGAAAAGAGACGCTGGAATATTTTAAAAATGATATCTCTGATGCGATTCAAAGGGATATGGAAGAGTATTTCCGCAAAAATAAACTGCAGATGAGAAATGAAAATGCAGTCACAGCAGATTATTTTCGCACCGGAGGCAATGAATTTACGGCACAGCTCCAGGTGAAAGAAAAGGATGCCGTATTAATTGAAGTGGCCCTGACAGTGCCCCTCGAGCAGCAGGCAATTTCATTGTGTGATAACTGGAAAAAGAAAAGCCAGCAGATATATGGATATCTGATGGAACAGCTGATGTAAGGAAAAGGTTTATGAAGATTTTACTGACTGCGGTAAATGCAAAATATATCCACTCAAATCTGGCGGTATACAGTCTGAAAGCGTACGCGAATGCATATGCTGGAGGAGAAAATAATATAGAACTGGCGGAGTATACAATTAATCACAGGGTGGATGAAATATTACAGGATTTATTTAAAAAGAAGCCGGATATTCTGGCTTTTTCCTGTTATATCTGGAATATGGATATCATAGAAAAGCTGCTGCCGGACCTTGCCAAGGTGCTTCCCGGGACCAAAATATGGGCAGGCGGGCCGGAAGTTTCTTATGATGCAGAAGAATTTCTGCAAGAGCATCCGGAAGTGACAGGGGTAATGGCAGGAGAGGGCGAAGAGACATTCTGTGAACTGGTGCAGGGAAAAAATCCGAAACAGATAAAAGGACTTATATTCAGAGATAATGAGGGAAAAATTCTGCGTACACCTTCCAGACCGTGTATGGATATGGACAGACTGCCCTTTCCATATAATGGACTTGAAGAGCTTGAAAACCGGATCATTTATTATGAAAGCAGCCGCGGCTGTCCTTTTTCATGCAGCTACTGTCTGTCGTCCATCGATAAAAGTGTGCGGTTTCGAAGCACCGAAACTGTGAAGAGAGAACTTCAGTTTTTCCTGAATCATAAAGTACCCCAGGTGAAATTTGTAGACCGGACATTCAATTGCCGCCATAGTCATTCACTGGAGTTGTGGCGCTACATAAAAGAGCATGATAACGGAATTACCAATTTCCATTTTGAAATAGCTGCGGATATTCTGAATGAGGAGGAACTGGCTGTTCTGGAAAGCATGAGACCGGGACTTGTGCAGTTGGAAATCGGGGTACAGTCTACAAATTTGCAGACTATAAAAGAGATAGACCGCGTAATGGATTTTGAGCATTTAAAAGCCATTGTAAAACGGCTTCAGAGAGCGGAAAATATTCACCTTCACCTTGATCTGATTGCCGGGCTTCCGTGGGAAGATTATGAGAGCTTCGTAAATTCTTTTAATGATGTATATAATCTTCATCCCGAGCAGCTGCAGCTTGGTTTTCTGAAGGTGCTGAAAGGCTCTAAAATGCATCAAAAGGCTCAGGAATACGGCATATGCTATCATACAGATCCTGTGTATGAAGTGTTTTCCACAAGGTGGATTTCTTATGAGGAGATCCTTCGCTTAAAAGATGTGGAAGAAATGCTGGAAGTCTATTATAACAGTAACCAGTTTGCCAATACGGTCAGGTATTTGGAAAAAGAATTTGAAACACCCTATAGAATGTTTGAAGAACTTGCCATGTTTCATGCGGAAAAAGGATATTCAGGACAGAAGATTTCCAGACAGGCCAGGTTTGAAATTTTGCGGGAATTCATCAGAAGCAGGACAGAGGAGACTGTCTATGATGAACTCCTTCTTCTGGATCTGTATCTAAGGGAAAACAGCAAGAGCAGACCCGAGTGGGCACCGGATTTGTCCATATACAAAAAAACGGTATATGAGTTTTTTGGACGGGAGGAAGAAAAGCGTAAGTTTCTTCCGGATTATGAGGGGCGCAGTGCAAAACAGCTGATGCATATGACGCATATGGAAAAATTCGGGACAGATATATGCGAAACAGGTGTGGAGGGTGAACACTGGATTTTATTTGATTACCGGAGAAGAAATCCTCTGACTCAGGATGCATACATCCAGGATGTATCGGAAGGAGTAAAAAACGATGATTAAGGAATATGTGGCTCTGGATCTGGAAACGACAGGCCTTAGCCCGGCGAGAGATCGGATACTGGAAATCGGAGCAGTCAGGATAACAAATGGAAAGATTTCGGATACTTACAGTGTGCTGGTTGACTGTGGAATGAGGATACCGGAGCGAATCGTGGAACTTACCGGTATCAGTAATGAAATAATGGATGCGGCAATCTGTGAAGGAAGGACACTGAAGACGGAAGAAGCAGTGTCGAAACTGCTGGATTTTTGTCAGAATCTGCCGATTCTGGGTCATAATGTACTGTTCGACTACAGCTTTATAAAGCGTCAGGCAGTCAATCAGGGGAAAAAATTTGAAAATCATGGGATTGATACACTGAAAATTGCCCGTAAATTTCTGGGGCAGCTGCCTCAGCGAAGTCTTGAGGCTCTTTGCGATTATTACGGGATCGTTCAGGAAAAGAAGCACAGGGCGCAGGAGGATGCATATGCGTCATCACTGCTTTATCAGAAACTTGCTCAGGAGTTCGAAAAACAGGCGCCGGAGGCCTTTTTGCCGCACCCGCTGGTGTATCAGGTAAAAAAACAGGGACCGGCTACAAATTTTCAAAAAGCGTACTTGAATGATTTGGTAAAATATCATAGAATATGTTTGGATGTGTCTGTTGACAGCCTGACAAAAAATGATGCATCACGACTTATTGATAAAATTATTTTTTCATATGGAAAGATTAAGAGGTGAAAAATATGCTGGATATGAGAAATACAAAAACAAAACGGACAATCGCATCTGTTATTGCAATTGTGATTGTAGTAGCAATGGTAGCGGGTATGGTATTAATGTATTTATAAGAAAACCGGGGGTATAAAATGAATTTGAGAAAGAGGGTTGCTGCCGCAGCAGTCATTTTCTGTCTCGGAACGGTTGCAGCTGCAATGCCTGTCGGCGCGGAAGATACGATCAGTCAGGGAGTATCTATTGATGGCGCAGATGTGTCGGGTATGAGTTACCTGGAGGCGGATGCACTGGTAAAACAGAAAGTGGAACAGATGCGTACGGCAAAAATCACCATTCAGGTGGGGACGGACAGTATTGACGTCACAGCCAGTGAACTGGGCCTGAACTGGCAGAACAAAAGTGTCGCTAAAGAGGCGGCAAATCTGGGGAATGCCGGCAATGCGATAAAGAGGTATAAAGAGGGAAAGGATCTGGGGCATGAAACCAGAAACTTTGATCTTAAATTTACAGTGAATGATTCGACAGTGAGATCTTTTATAGAGAATCATTGTATGCAGTTTGAAAAAGAAGCTCAGGATGCTACAATCTCTTCGGATGGCGGAGGCGGATTTAATTTGAACCCGGGTGTAGTCGGGCAGGTTATCAATGTAGATGAATCTGTCAAAGCAGTACAAAATTATATTGCAGAACAGTGGCAGGGGGAACCGGGCAGCAGTGTGTCGCTGGTGGTAGAGATGGATGAACCCAGAGGAAATGATCTGAATCTGGAGTCTATACAGGATAATCTGGGGAGCTATACTACATATTATGGCTCTACATATGGAAGAAATACGAATGTGGAACGCGGCGCGCAGCTGATAGACGGGCATATTATTTATCCGGGAGATACGTTTTCTGTCTGTGATCATCTGGTGCCTTTCAGCGCTGAGAATGGATATGAGCTGGGCGGCGAATATGAAAATGGAAGAGTTGTGCAGGGCTACGGCGGAGGAATCTGCCAGGTTTCCACTACGCTTTATAATGCGCTGCTTCTGGCAGAAATAGAAATTGTAGAGCGCCATAATCATACTATGAGTGTGACTTATGTGCCTACATCAATGGATGCAGCTATAGCAGAAGGTTCCATGGATCTTGTGTTCCGCAATAATCTGGATACACCGATTTTTATATCCGGTTATGCATATGGCGGGGAACTCAGTTTTACTGTATGGGGGAAAGAGACAAGGCCGGCAAACCGGTCGATAGAATATTACAGTGAAACGACGAGTACGGTTGATGCACCTGCAACAACAACGCTTTATGCTGCACCGGATCAGCCGGTGGGATATATCAGCCAGGTCCAGTCGGCCATGGCAGGAAGTACCGCGGCATTGTACAAATATGTGTATGTAGATGGGGTACAGCAGTCGGTAGAGCAGATAAATACAAGCAGCTATCAGGCAACACCTACCAGCTATGAAGTCGGTACAGCCGGTGCCTCCGACAGCGTATTGAATGCGATTTACTCCGGTGATCTGGCGGCGGTTCAGGCGGCAATTCTGGGAGTAAGTACAACGGCGCAGACTGATGCAACCGGAACGGTGACAGATCCAAATGCAGGGGTTGTGACAGATCCGAATACAGGATTAGTGACAGACACGAACACAGGTCAGGTGACAGATCCGAATACCGGGGTTGTGACAGATCCAAATGCAGGAGCAGTGACAGACCCGGGTGATGTAATAATCATGACGGAACCGGTCGAAGGCGATGTATATAATGACGGAACGGTTGCGTGGTAGATATGCAGGAACAGGAAATAAGAATGAAGACGGGAAAGATTTCAGACAGTATTTTGAAACGTTCCGTATTGAAAAGATGCAGAACAAAGCATCCGGATGTGATGCAGGGAGCAGGAAGCGGCAATGATTGTGCTGTTGTTAATGTGCAGAACAAGAGTATGATTTCCTGTTCGGTTCATCCGGAGATAGTGGAAGATAATATAATGATATGTTATGCAGTGGAGCATGCCTTGAATAATCTGGCATGCTCCGGCTCTGTACCCATGACGGTACTGCTCACTCTTCTTTTGCCGGAACAGGCACAGGAAGGAACTCTGAGAGAAATGATGGATGGAGCGGAAAACGTATGCAGAAGACATGGGGTACAGATTGCAGGCGGACATACACAGGTGACAGATGCAGTGATCAGTCCTGTTCTTGGGGTAACAGCTGTCGGAAGCGGAGGACAGGAGATTCTGACAGGGAAAAAGAATCTTGCTGATGCAGAAATTGTAATGACCGGTTATGCCGGTCTGGAAGGAACCGTGCTCCTTGCAAGAAGGAAAAGTGAGGAACTGTGCGGCAGGTTCCCCATAGATTTTGTGGAACAGACGAAGAAATATGCAGGAAGTATATCTGTTTTACACGAAGCAGAAATTGCGTGGAAGTCGGGAGCAGGTATGCTTCACGATGTGGCCCAGGGCGGAATTTTCGGGGCACTTTGGGAATTGTGCGAAAAGGCAAAGTGCGGTATGGAAGTGAATCTGCGCCTGATTCCTATAAAGCAGGAGACAGTGGAAATCTGTGAGCATTTCGGACTGAATCCCTATTGCCTTAGATCAGGAGGAAGTCTTTTGATCGTAACAAGACAGGGAGAAGGTCTGGTACAGGAACTTGGAAGGAAAAATATACCTGCGTGTGTGATCGGAAGGCTGACTGATTCCAATGACAGGATTTTTTTGAACGGTGAGGAAAAGAGATATCTGGACCGTCCGGCACAGGATGAGTATTATAGATGGAAGGATGCAAAGAATGGCAAAGCTTAATATTGTGCTTTTTGAACCGGAAATTCCGGCAAATACAGGGAATATCGGAAGAACCTGTGTGGCGACAGGAACCAGGCTTCATTTGATTGAACCGCTGGGATTTCGTTTGAATGAAAAAGAGATCAGGCGCGCCGGGATGGATTATTGGGAACACCTGGATGTGACTCGCTATATAGATTATGAAGACTTTCTTGAAAAAAATCCGGGAGTAAAAATTTATATGGCAAGTACAAAGGCTCCCAGATGTTATACAGATGTGTCTTATGAAGAGGACTGCTACATCATGTTTGGAAAAGAGAGTGCCGGAATCCCGGAAGAAATCCTTCTGGAGCATGAAGAAACGGCAGTGCGGATTCCAATGATGGAAAATACCCGCTCTTTGAATCTGAGCAATTCAGTTGCAATTGTTCTTTACGAAGCCCTCAGGCAGAATGGATTTAAACAGATGGAGCAGAAAGGCCATCTGACGAAGTATAACTGGAATGAAGACTGAATTTATAACCTACAGCCCAGACAGTATCTAAAGACCATGCATCATGGTCTTTTATTTTTTCACGGATTCTTTTAATATGTACATCAACTGTTCTGGGATCACCAAGGTAATCATATCCCCAAATTTGATTTAAGAGCTGCTCCCGGGTAAACACCTGATTTGGGGAGGCGGCAAGAAAATACAGCAGTTCTAATTCTTTTGGCGGCATATCGACAGATTGATCATCACATATAACGGAATAATTGGTAAGATTGATGGAGAGCTGCGGGTAAGCAACACTTTTGTCAGACGCTTTCGAAGTCTGTCCGGGCGGAATGGTCTGATAACGGCGCCAGATTGCGTGAATACGTGCTGTCAATTCCTTTAAATCCAAAGGCCTGCACATATAATCATCAGCTCCGCTTTCCAACAAACGCACTTTTTCAGCAGAATGTCCTTTGTCCCCATAGTATATGATGGGGACGTCAGATGTTCTGCGAATTTCACGGATAAAGGAAAGACCGGACACATCATGCAGAGAAGCGCCTCCCAGTATCACAAAATCAATCTGGTGAGAGGAAAGATCCTTTAAGGCGGAAGCACTGTCAAATGCAACGCTGACAGATGAAAAATTCATACACAGATGATTGCGGAGAATCCGGGCAGCAGATATTTCATTTTCTATAATCAGAATTTTATGTGGCTGTGTCATAACAGACTCTTCTTTCTATAATAAACCTATTTAAAAGTGACAATGGTAACACCTGCATCACCCTCTCCGAATTCGCCGAGACGATAGGAATCTACATGTTTTTGACGGCGCAGGTAATTGTGTACAGCTTTTCTCAGGGCACCGGTACCTTTTCCGTGGACAACGCGTACACTGGGCATATGGGAAAGGTAAGCATCATCCAGATATTTATCCAGTTCAGCAAGGGCTTCATCCACTGTTTTGCCAAGAAGATTGATCTCCATTCCCACAGAGGCTGATTTGGACATTTTAATCTTGCTGGTATTGGTACGGCGCTGACCGGGAGATGAAGTCTCCACATCGGCTATCAGTTCCAGGTCTTTGATGTTTACCTGCGAGCGGAGAATACCCATCTGCACAAACAGATCACCTTTCTGGTTAGGAAGGGAACTTACTGTGCCTTTTAAGTTCATGCTGAGGACTTTTACGCTGTCACCAAGATGAAGGTCCTTTGGCTGAAGTACTTTTGAAGGCTTACGCTCTTTTTGAACGGAAAGGTTTTTCTCTACAGAATTCATTTTTTCACGAAGCCTTGAACGTTCCTGCTCCATAGCTCTTGAGTCAATGCCTTCTTTTCCAAATTTATTGAAATTTTTAATAGTAGTATCAGCATATTCCTTGGCTTCCCGCAGGATCGCGTGAGCCTGTTCATTGGCTTCCCGCAAAATTTTTTCCCGGCTGTTGTTCAGGTTTTCCTGCTTCTGCTCCAGCCGCTTTTTGAGAGCCCCGATCTCTTCTTTATAGCGGTTGATTTCTTCCTGTTCGCGCTCAATAGTGACGCGGCTGGTTTCGAGATCACTGATAAGAGTTTCAAAATCTTCATCCTGCTGGCTGAGCTGAGCTTTTGCCTCTTCAATAATATCATCGGAAAGCCCCAGCTTGGATGAAATGGCAAATGCATTGCTTTTGCCCGGAATTCCAATCAGAAGGCGATATGTGGGACGAAGAGTTTCCACATTGAATTCGCAGCATCCGTTTTCCACTCCCGGTGTAGAAAGAGCGTATACTTTCAGCTCACTGTAATGGGTTGTCGCCATTGCACGTATGCCCCGGTGGTGAAGGCTTGAGAGAATGGAAATGGCAAGGGCAGCTCCCTCGGTGGGGTCTGTACCGGCGCCAAGCTCATCAAAGAGCACAAGTGAGCGCTCATCTGCTTCTTTTAAAATAGATACAATATTTGTCATATGGGCAGAAAAGGTACTGAGACTTTGTTCAATACTTTGTTCATCGCCGATATCCGCAAAGACATTTTCAAAGACAGCAAGTTCCGATTTGTCAAAAGCCGGGATATGAAGTCCTGCCTGCCCCATCAAAGTGAACAGACCCACTGTTTTCAGAGATACCGTTTTTCCTCCGGTATTTGGACCTGTGATGATCAGCAGATCAAAATCTTTTCCAAGACGGATGTCGATGGGAACCACAGCCCTGGCATCCAGCAGAGGATGACGACCTTTTTTGATATTGATCACACCGTTTTGATTGAAAACAGGTTCACTCCCGTTATATGATTTTGAAAGCTGTGCCCGGGCAAAAATGAAATCAAGTTTTGTCAAGAGCGTCAAGTCACTTTCAATGGCATCCAGATATTCAGCGGACTGACTGCTCAAATTTGCGAGAATCACTTCAATTTCTTTTTCTTCTTTTAGTTCCAGTTCACGAAGTTCATTATTGAGTTTAATAACTGCCATAGGTTCCACAAAAAGAGTAGAGCCGGTGGAAGACTGATCATGGATCATACCGGGAACCTGTCCGCGGTATTCTGCTTTTACCGGGAGACAGTAGCGGCCATTTCGCATGGTGACGACAGCATCCTGAAGATAAGTCCGGGAAGAGCCATTTACCATGGAAGTAAGCTGGGCGTGAACTTTATCATTCATCTGCTTCATGGAGCGCCGTATGCTTTTCAACGCGGGACTGGCATCATCGCTGATCTCTTCTTCGGACGGAATACAGCGCCGGATTTCATTTGCAAGGGGAGTGAGAGGCTGGAGTGCATTAAACATTACATCAAGTGCAGTAGGCTCACTCTCCGGATTTTCTTTTCTGGAATATGCTTTTACACGATTGCAGACTTCAAGGAGCCGACAGATGCGAAGCAGTTCCCGGGGGCTTAAAATGCTCCCCACTTCCAGGCGCTTCAGGCTTCCCCGCACATCAAAAATTCCGGAAAAGGAGACACTTCCCTTTTGATACAGAAGAGAGAGCGCCAGACTGGTTTCTTCCTGCATTGTGCGGATTTCTTCCAGATCAGAAGAAGGAAGAAGATTTTTACACTTTTCTTTGCCTAAAACCGAGCCGGCCATTTCGGTAAGCCGGTCGATGATTTTTTGATATTCTAATGTTTTCAGGACTTTTGCGTTCATGAGAACCTCCTGTATTTATGTCTGCGCAATGTCAGTTACTGCGCTGTTCTTTGATTTCGAGTATATCTTACCATAAATAGAGCATTATTGGAATACGGAAAAGGACACAGAATTTTAACTTGTTATTGCCGGCTGAAAAGAGTATACTGTGCGTAGGCATCGAATGAAAGGGGATACATAGATTGAAAAGAGATATAAAATGGGGCTTATCCTGTTTCTTTTTTTGCATGTTGATGATGGTGAATGCATCGGCTGAGGAGGGAAATATTACTCCCGGCGGACAGAATAGTTTTTTTTATAACAGCAGCGGATTTATAAATGCAGAAACGTACCATGGGGAGACTTATTATGATTCTAACGAAAGCTTTATAGAAGTAATTGGTGCTATTGCAAGAGAAGATATGAAATGCAGCGGTATTCTGGCATCTGTCACCACTGCACAGGCCATTCTGGAATCCGGATTTGGAACTACCGGTCTTGCCACGGAAGCACATAATCTTTTTGGCATCAAAGCTTCGGAATCAGGGAATAACTGGGAGAACAGTACATGGGATGGAGAGAGTATCTACCGCGCACGGACGGCAGAACAGACAAAATCCGGTCATGAATATTTCATAATTGACGATTTTCGTGCATACAGCAATATAGTAGATTCTGTTGGTGATCATTCTTCTTATCTGGTTGGGGCTGTCAACGGAGACCATTACCGCTATGACGGCCTTCAGTATTGTAAAGATTACCGCACAGCTGCAACGATCATAAAAGCGGGCGGGTATGCCACGGATGTAAGATATGTGGATAAACTGTGCAGTCTTATTGAACAGTATAATCTGACGAGATTTGATCAGCCGGAGGAAGGACCGGTGGAAACTGCGGCGCAGGAAAATGAATCAGAAACTGCCGCATCGGAACAGGAGGCGCAATGAAGTATATTGAAAGTTTAAAAGAGGGAGACCGCGTTGGCGATATTTATTTGTGCAAATACAGACAGTCTGCGGTTACAAAAAATGGAAAATCTTATGAAAATGTGATTCTTCAGGACAAAACGGGAACGATTGACGCAAAAATATGGGAGCCGAATTCCCACGGCATAGATGATTTTGACGCTATGGATTACGTGGATGTAGTGGGAGATGTGAGCAACTTTCAGGGAGCATTGCAGCTTTCCATCAAGCGTGTACGCAGGGTTTCCGAGGGAGAGTACAATCCGGAGGATTATCTTCCGGTCAGCGAAAAAAATATAGATGAAATGTATAACGAGCTTCTCAAGATTCTAAATACAGTGGAAAATGTGTATCTGAAACAGCTTTTGGAAATGTATTTTAAAAATAATGAAGCCTTTGCAAAGGCATTTAAATTCCACTCAGCGGCAAAGGCAGTACATCATGGATTTGTGGGAGGCCTTTTGGAGCATACACTGGGGGTTGTACGTCTCTGCGATTTTTATGCAGAAAGATATCCGGAACTGAACCGTGATCTGCTCCTTACTGCGGCAGCATTTCATGATGTAGGCAAGATGAAAGAACTTTCCACGTTTCCGGAAAATGATTATACGGATGACGGACAGCTGTTGGGCCATATTTATATGGGGACAGAGCTGGTGCGGGCAAGCATCCGCCGGATACAGGGCTTTCCGAAACGGCTTTCTGCCGAACTTTGTCATTGCATTTTGGCGCATCACGGAGAACTGGAATACGGTTCGCCGAAAAAACCTGCACTGATGGAAGCGGTAGCCCTCAATATGGCGGATAATACGGATGCTAAAATGGAATCATTCCGGGAAATCATTAAGGGAGCCGGTGAAAACAACGGCTGGCTTGGATATAACCGGATATTTGAATCTAATGTAAGAAAAACAGGAAAATAAAGTGAAAAGAATGAAAGTGCGGGCCGGGGTAACCGGTACCGCATTTTTTGCCTCACAGGAAATTCCTCCGGATTTCCTGTGAGAAAAAACGCTCCGTAAGGATGTACACGCAAATGCAGAAGCTCACAAAGCGAGATTTTTTTTCATACTTGTTCAGCTATGAGCAGGGTTAAGAAAAATTTAAAAAAGGTATTGACATAATTAGATTACTAGTGTACTATCTAACTAGAACACAGATACAATAAATTCATATATTAATAGTAGAAGGAGAAGAAGTATGAATAAGAAAATGATAGCAATTGCAATGACAATGGTAGTGGCAAGTGTTCCCGTAGGAGTCTTTGCAGAGGAGACAGCAGATGTGACAGCACAGCAGCTTTTTACAGATGCAGCAGCCTATGCGATAGAAGTACCGGGAATGACGGGATCCCTTCAGTTCGGAGGAGAGGGAAGTCTGAAAATTTCAGGCGAAGGCTCACCGGAGGCTTCTTTTGGAGCGTCCGTAAGCGGAGCATTTGATTTGAAGAAAGCGGCAGATCCGCTTAAGATGGAGATGAGTGGCAATTTTAAGACAGGAGTTCTGGGACAGAATATTAATATGGATATGGAAATGTATGTAGTCCAGGACGGAGATATGATAGACAGTTATTTTAAAGGAAGTTCTAACGGAGAGGAGACACCGTGGGAACATGACCGGCAGAATTTTGATGGAATCTGGGAAGAAATGAGCGTGTCAGGACCGGAAGAATTCAAAGAGAAGATGAAGGAATTGCTGGAAGAAGCAAAGATTGAAATAGACTGGGATATTACAGAAGATAACGATGCCTGCGAAATGACAGGACAGCTTAGCTATGCAGAGCTTCTTCCGATGATTGAAGAAATGGAAGACGATAATAGCATGACCGAAGAAGAACGCGAAATATTAGAGGATATTATGGGTTGTCTGAAGATGAATATAAACTGTACTTTTGATAAGGAAACACACGCACTGTTGAAAGCACATGTTGATTTTGATGGTTCAGATATGGACAGTTTTGGGGAGATGATATCAGAATTATTTGCACAGGAAATGGCGGAGTCTGGTGTGAATTCTGCAGGTCAGACGCAATTTACAGTTGAATTGAAATCATGTGAGATGGATTTGGAATTTAATTATGACAGCGTGCCGGAAATCACAGTACCGGAGGAAGCACTGCAGACAGCAGCATTTGATGATGCCGATTAAGCAGGAGGTTATTACATGGAATTTAATCCGTCATTGCCGATATATTTGCAGGTTGTTACGGCGATAAAAAGAGATATTGTGACAGGAAAATTGAAGCTGGGGGATAAACTGCCGTCAGTAAGGGAGCTTGCGCTTCAATTCTCCATTAATCCCAATACTGCAAGCCGTGTGTACAGTGAACTGGAAAGTGAAGGAATATGCTTTACCAGACGCGGAATGGGGACATTTGTGACGGAAGTTCCGGAAAAAATATCTCTGATGAGAGAAGAGATGGCACAGGAATTGGTCATGCACTTTATTGACGGAATGCGCAGTTTGGGAATAAGTAAAGAAGAAGCAATGCAGTTCCTTAAGAAAGGGGAAAACGAGGATGTTGGAATTTAAGGGAGTGACAAAACAGTATGGCTCTAAAACAGCGGTAAATCAGGTGTCGCTGAAATTGGAACCAGGCAAAATATATGCTATGCTTGGACCTAACGGCAGCGGGAAGACGACTTTGATGAAAATGTCTGTTGGCCTGGTAAAGCCAAACAAAGGGGAGATTTATTATAACAATCAGCTCATCGGAACAAAGAGCCGCAAGGAGATTGCTTATATGTCTACAGAACCATATTTTTATAACTGGATGACAGTAAAAGATGTGGGAAAATATTATGAGGATTTTTTTGAAGATTATTCTGCAAAGCGATATGAAAATCTGATACAGAGGATGGAATTGGGGATGGATATGAAAACGAAAACCCTGTCCTCCGGTATGATGGCAAAGTTGAAAATTGCTGTGACTATGGCAAGAAAATCGAAGGTTTATCTGTTGGATGAACCATTAAACGGAATAGATCTTTTGGCGAGAGATGAAATTATTAAAAGTGTTCTGGAAGCGATTGATGATGATGTGACACTTGTGATTTCCAGCCACCTGGTAGATGAACTTGAAAGAGTAGTTGACTCTGCAGTCTTTATGAAGGAAGGTAATCTGGCAGCCGCCTGGGATGTGGAAGACCTGCGTATGCAGCAGGGAAAATCCATTGTAGATTTATATCGTGAAATTTATGGTCACGGAGGTGATATGACATGTTAATGCATATGAAATATGAATTACGTAAATCGATGTTTTCTAAAATGGTCATCCTTCTGGTGACGGCTGTATCGGAAATTGCATTTCTGGCGGGAGTATTTTTAAAAAACAACACGGCTCTTATGTGGGGCATTACCGGGCTTTCCATGTGTGCGGTAGTCGGTATTTTTTATATCGGAATTGAAAGCCTTCTCACATTCCATAAAGATCTGAATACAAAACAAAGCTACATGCTTTTTATGACGCCTCAGACCAGTTACACCATACTGGGGGCGAAAGTGCTGCAAAATGCTCTTGCAATCTTTGCGGCAGGTGCGTTCTTTGTCCTTATTGCAGTTCTTGACGTAGTCACAGCAACCATATATATGGACGGACTGCAGGCATTGATAGATATGGTACAGGAATTGATGAAAAACATCAGTGTTCAGATCAATATTGAACCTCAGAATATAATTATGGCCGTTGCTGTTAC
The DNA here is from genome assembly GCA_030539395.1 of Eubacteriales bacterium. Taxonomy (GTDB): domain Bacteria; phylum Bacillota; class Clostridia; order Lachnospirales; family Lachnospiraceae; genus Marvinbryantia. The sequence goes on along the minus strand of JAUNSC010000016.1, from coordinate 14,790 downwards.
GCTTGTATCCTGGCTGATGATGATTGCCACCGGGTATCTTGCAATCGTGCTGAGTGCAACGATTCTGGCAGGAAAAAAACTCAGTGGATTTGTAAGTTTTGTTCTTTATCTTATTATTAATTTTGGCGCGCTGAAGATTCTGGATCTGGTTCCTTATATGAAGAATCAGACACTGCAGGGCTGCCTGGTAATTGCATTATCTTTTATAATCACGGTTATCCTGTACTTGATATCCGGATGGATCATGGAAAGAAAGCTGAGTGTATAGTATATGAAAAAAGATGATCTGGTACAGATAAAAATAGAAGATATCGGGACAGACGGCGCAGGGATTGGTCGTGCAGACGGCATAACACTGTTTGTGAAAGATACCATTATCGGGGATACTGTGGAAGCAAAAGTCATGAAAATGAAAAAGACTTATGGCTATGCCCGATTGATGAATATTTTAGAACCTTCGCCTTACAGGGTGAAAGCTCTGTGTCCGGTGGCAAAGCAGTGCGGCGGCTGTCAGATCCAGGAGATGGATTATACAGAGCAGCTGCGTTTCAAAGAAAATAAGGTGCGCAGTAATCTAATGCGGATTGGAGGATTTGCACCCTCGGAAATTCCCATGGAGCCGATTGTTGGAATGGAAACTCCTTTTTATTACCGAAATAAGGCACAGTTTCCGATCGGAACAGACAAAAACGGAAAGATTATTGCAGGATTCTATGCAGGACGGACTCACTCTATTATCAGCAATCGGAAATGCTGTCTGGGCGTAGATGTAAATGAGGAGATATTAAATATTATTATTGACCATATGGAACAGAATCATATCACGGCTTATGATGAGGAGACGGGCAAAGGGCTTGTGCGCCATGTGCTGATCCGGTATGGTTTCCGAACGAAAGAAATTATGGTATGCCTGATAATCAACGGAAATGACTTCCCGGCTTCAGATATTTTGACGGAGCGGTTGCGGGAACTTCCGGGGATGACAAGTATTTCTTTGAATATAAACCGGCAGCGTACAAATGTGATTCTTGGAAAAGAAGTGAAACTTTTGTGGGGAAAACCGTACATTGAAGATTATATTGGGAATGTAAAATATCAGATTTCCCCTTTGTCTTTTTTCCAGGTAAATCCCGTACAGACTGAAAAGCTGTATGGACTTGCTCTGGAATACGCCGGACTGACCGGTGATGAGATTGTTTGGGATCTGTATTGCGGTATTGGGACGATTTCTCTGTTTTTGGCGCAAAAGGCAAAGAAAGTGTATGGTGTGGAAATTGTACCGCAGGCTATTGATGATGCCTGCCGTAATGCAAAGATCAACGACATTAGAAATGCGCAGTTTTATGTGGGCAAGGCGGAAGAAATTCTGCCGGAGGTTTACAAAAAGCATCGTATACGTGCCAATGTGATAGTGGTGGATCCGCCCCGAAAGGGCTGCGATGAGGTTTTGTTAAACACTATCATAGAAATGAAACCGGATCGTGTGGTATATGTCAGCTGCGACAGTGCAACCCTGGCAAGGGATTTGCGTATTTTATGCAATAATGGGTACGAACTGACACGCTGCAGGGCCGTAGATCAGTTCCCGATGAGTGTGCATGTGGAAACAGTGGCTCTTCTCGTTAAGAAACGCTGATTTTCCGGGCTTTTTGGGTACTTTTGGGAAAAATGGACTTGTGTTTTTACGAAGAAGTCAGATGTGAATTAAAAATTTTACTCCGGGTGGGGTAAGTAGAAAACAGGGTTTTGTTCTGTAGTATTTGGGTAAATGGATACCACAGGACGAAACCCTGTACTTTTTGGCAAAAGTCTATACTCCGTGGCAAAAGAGAGAACCACGGGACGAAAGTTGAAGGGGAATATACTTTTCATATAATACTATAACGCAGAAAAAATCCTTAATTTTCAAATATCTTTTTTGCCACAGAAACGGCATTCAGGACTTTGGGGAAGCCAGTATATGGGATGCACTGCAGGAATATCTCAATGATTTTTTCAGGAGCAATTCCTACATTTAAAGCTCCATGGATATGGACTTCCAGTTGTGGTTCACATCCTCCGGCAGTGAGAAGGCTGGCTAACGTGATCATTTCGCGCTCCTGTAAGGACAGGCCGCTCCGCGCATAGATATCCCCGAATGCAAATTCAATAATATACTTTCCAAGATCAGGGGAGATTGCTCCCAGTGACCGGATGACTGCTTCACCGCCTTTCCCATCGATTTTCTTTAAATTTTCCATACCAGTATGAAATCTTGTTTTCTCCATTTCTTTTCTTCTCCTTGTCTGGTAAAATGGTCCTATGGAACAATTACTGTTCGATAAGGTATCAATAGCTGCTGCAAAAAGGATAGTTCTTAGACCATAGTCTAAGTCAAGACTTTTTTGAAAAGAGGTTTGTTATGACCATTGGTGAGTTTTCCGTGATAACTGGAATCAGTGCATATACACTGCGCTATTATGAGAAGAAAGGATTGCTTCGTGTAAGCAGGGACAGTGTCGGGAGACGGGATTACAGTGCGGACGACATAGAATGGGTAAAATTTATCCGGCGTCTGAAAGATACCGGAATGCTGCTCCGGGATATTAAGCATTATTCTGATCTGCGGTATCAGGGAGACGACACGATGACGGAGCGGATGGATCTGCTGATACAGCACAGAAAATCTGTAGTGGAGGAGCAAAGAAAATGGGCTGAGTACCTGCAGAACCTGGATGAGAAAATAAGCATATATCAGGATAGGATAAGCGAAAGTGAGAAGGACTGATGGAGAACTGGTTTACGGTTGGGCAAATTGACAAAGATACATGGATGATCAGTGAATATCGCCACCCGGAAGAAACGCATTGTTATCTTTTAAATGGTTCCAGATACAGCCTGCTAATTGATACCGGATTGGGAATCTGCAATATATATGATGAAGTAAGGAAGCTGACGAACAATCCGGTCACTGCGGTTGCTACGCATATTCATTGGGATCATATTGGAGGACTCAAATACTTTCCGGATTTTTATGCGCACAGGGAAGAATTGAAATGGCTTTCAGGAGAATTCCCTTTGCCAATAGAAATGATTAAAAAGATGGCTGCTGACCATTGTGATCTGCCGGAGAATTACGATATTGATACATATACTGTTTTTCAGGGGTTGCCGACAAGGGTTTTAAATGACGGGGATATCATTGATATCGGAGGGCGCAGGATTAAGGTGTTGCACACACCGGGACATTCACCCGGACATATGTGTTTTTGGGAGAAAGAAAAGGGATATCTTTTTACAGGGGATTTAGTATATAAAGGTACATTGTTTGCTTATTATCCTTCTACGAATCCGGAAGGCTATCTGAAATCGCTGGAAAAGATTTCTGAGCTTCCCGTGGAAAGAGTGTTTCCGGGACATCATTCCCTTGATATCCAGCCGGAGATTTTGATCAGAATGAGGAATGCCTTTAGACGGCTGGAAGAAGAAGGAAAGCTACAGCATGGCAGCGGTACTTTTGATTATGGAGATTGGGCGGTTTGGTTGTAAGTATGGTGATAGCTGAGAACATAAGGAGGGGACATTTTGAAGGATTTTACAAGATCAGATTTATTGTTTTCTTTGTGTGGATTAAATTGCGGACTGTGTCCTATGCACCTGGATGGCCATTGCCCCGGATGCGGCGGTGAAGGAAACCAGTCCTGCAAAATAGCCAGATGCAGCCTGCAGCATGGGAAGCCGGAATATTGCAGCCAATGTCAGGAGTTTCCATGTAAAAAATATGAGTATATTGATGCGTTCGATTCGTTTGTCACACATCAGAATCAGAAAAAAGATTTGGAGAAGCAGCAGGAAATCGGTGTGGAGGCGTACAGGGCAGAGCAGGAAGAGAAAATCCGTATTCTGAAGTGGCTTCTGCAAAACTGTAATGACGGGCGGAAAAAGACATTTTTCTGTGTGGCCGTGAATCTTCTGGAATTCGAAGATGTGAGAAACGTGATGGCGCAGATAAAATCAGATGAAACATTTGGAGAACTATCATTAAAAGAAAAGGCTGCTTATGTGACAGGGCAGTTTCAGAAGGCGGCAGATAAGCAGGGTATTGTGTTAAAACTGAGAAAGAAAAAGTAATTTTGTCTGGGAGGTCGTGATGGATAGAAAAGAAATCGTGAAATATTTTTATGAAGTTGTGGTGACGAATCATCTGCTGGAAGAAGTCGGGAAATATATATCTGAGGACTGTGTGCATAAAAATGGAGAAGAATTGATTCTAATAGGAATTGAAGGAATGAGAAGCCATCTTATTGCAGTAAAGAATACATATCCCGATTATTCTATGAAGATCATCAGGCAGTATTGTGACGGTGATTATGTTATCTCTGAGTTTATCATGGAAGGGACACATAAAGGCGAATGGTTGGGAATGAAGCCTACGAATAAAAAGCTGGTTTTTACCGGGGTAGATATAGACAAAGTGGTTGATGGGAAAATCGTGGAGCATGGGGGAACAGTAAATACATTTGAAACATTGTTTCAGGAAGGGCTTATAAAGCCTGAAGATTGTACGGATAAATTAGGAGAAAATTGAAAAATGTTTGAGTCTGATATGGAATTAAAATTGGCAGATTGTCCGGAACAGGTGGCTGCTATTGTAAAGGAAACGATACAAAAAGTATATCCTCACTATTATCCGTCAGGTGCAGTGCAGTTCTTTCTTGATCTGCACAGTGAAGCAAGGATTGAAGAAGTGATGTATTCCGAAGAAATCTATTTTGCGATGGTACAGGGAAACATCATAGGAACCGGAAGTATTCGGAAGAATGAGATTTGCAGATTGTTTATTTTGCCTGAATATCAGGGAAAGGGATATGGAAGCAAATTGATGGATTTGCTAGAAACAAGGATTTTGGGAAATTATCCAAAGGTTCATGTGGATGCTTCTTTCCTGGCGGAAAGTATGTATCTGAAACGGGGGTATCAGATTATTTCGTATGAAAAAATTGAAACAGAAAACGGAGATTTTCTCTGCTATCATACTATGGAAAAAGAGATGTGCAGGAATTTTTCTGTATTGGAAACTGGGATTTCAGGTATTAAGGGAGCAGAATGAAGACTACCTGATGGTATTGGAATTGCAGGAATAAGAAGACTATGAAAAATATTTACTTAATAGGCGGAATGATGGGAGTTGGAAAAACTACCACCTGCCGGATTTTGAAAAATAAACTTCCGAACTGTGTTTTTCTTGACGGGGACTGGTGTTGGGATATGCATCCCTTTCAGGTAACACCGGAAACAAAGAAAATGGTAATGGAGAATATCTGTTTTCTGCTGAATCAGTTTATTCGTTGCAGCGCATATGAGAATATCATATTCTGTTGGGTAATGCACGAGCAGGGGATTATAGATGAAATTATAGCGAAGCTGGAAACAGAAGATTGTCAGATATATATCATTTCATTGATGTGTGATGCGGATGTTTTAAGGGAACGTCTGCAAAAGGATATAGATGCAGGTATCAGGTCAGAGGACGTGATTCAGAGAAGCATTGCCAGGATTGGTTTATATGAAGAACTGGATACGAAAAAAATAGATGTTTCCCATATAACGCCGGAGCAGGCGGCGGAAAGAATTATAAATGGAGAAAGAGGAAAAACGGATGCAGAAGAGACTGCCTGACAGAGTAGCAGACTGATCTTGGCGCTGAGTGGTAGGATTTTCCAGTGCCGTTACGGTGCCAATACAGTGCCATTTTTGAACGTTTTTATCCTAAAATGCGTTATACTGTTTGGGGAATAACAGCAACAGCGGGTTGCTTGTCAGGTGTGAAACATCAATTTATAATGAGAGTACATTATTAAGCAGAAAGGTTGAGGATGAGCAGGGATGGAAACACGGGATATCATTAAGAAACTGCGTGAAAAGAATGGTCTTACGCAGGAGCAGATGGCGGAGCGCCTGATGATCAGCAGGCAGGCTGTCAGCCGTTGGGAAAACGGCGAGACACAGCCGGATACAGAATCATTGAAATTGTTGTCAAAAGAATTTAATGTATCAATTAATACACTGTTAGGGACTCCGCGGCAGCTTATTTGCCAATGCTGCGGTATGCCCTTGAATGAAGATAGTTTGATCAGCCGCGAAAAGGATGGAAGCTATAATGAAGATTACTGCAAGTGGTGTTATGCGGATGGAAAATTTGTCTATCAGTCAAAGGAGTCGCTGTTGGATTATCTTGTGAGCCATATGCCGAATCCTGACAATCTGAAAGACGAAGATCGGCGCATCCAGTTTGATGTGTATCTTTCACAATTGAAACACTGGAAATAATTTCCACCTGTGCGGTTGCAATATTCTTGATATTCCACCTGTGCGGTTTGAATGATTTTTAAAAGTAAATATAGAAGTTACAGGCACTTGCAGGAATGCAGGTGCCTTTTCTGCGTTTAATTTTAGGGGATAATGAATGGGAATCAGGTTTTTGGGGTTTGGGTCAGGCGAGGGATAAGCAGACCAATAATACGCTGCACTTGTGACACAGGAACACATAGATCGTTTTCAAAATATTCCGGCAGGGAATACGGTATTCTCTGCCGGATTTCAGAATTACAGATGCGGGAGATTTTTTCTGTAATTTCGCAGATCTTCTTCACTGACTTCAGAAATGATTTTATCAAATGTTTCCAATAATTTCGGTTTATCCTCCGGCAAATGTCCCCTGAGCTAGAAAGCATTGGAAGCTCCCATTGCGGCGAAATAGGTGGATATATTCAGATTTTCCACAAGGGTACGGAGTTCACGGTATTTTTCCAGTTCACCTTCTTCCTGCCAGTTTCCGTTTTGGATTTCCTGATATAAATCGGATTCCGGATAAACTGTCAGCATATTCGGACCAATTAGGAACGGATGAAGCTGATTGAATATTTCTGCGGATAATTTTGCTCCGGTTTCGCCGTGTCCCTTACCGGAAATACTGGTCAGATAGAAGAAGCCATATTCGATACCGGCCTGCTCTAATCTTTTGCATTGGGTTAGAATGTCCTTGGAAGTATACCCTTTATGCATAAAGGCAAGTGCATCATCATCTCCTGTTTCAACGCCGATGGTCAGCCCGGTGTATCCTGCCTGCCGAAGCCGGATCAGCTCATCATCTGTCTTATTTACGGAATCCGTAATGCGGGCAAAACATCCAATGGATCTGGCAGAGGGGAAATACTTGTGAATGAGGGATGCAATTTCAAGTAATTTTTCTGTTTTCAGGACAAATGGATTGGCTCCTGTTAAGAAAACACGATGAATTGGCTCCGGTTTTTCTTTTCCCTGCAGGCGGGTTAACATTTTTGAATAGGGATTTGTACGCAGAACCTGAGCTTCCAGTAAATCGTCTTCTATATCTTCCATAGGTGACATTCTGAATTTGAACGGCAGATCACTGTATAGGGTACAGAACTTGCACTTATGATGGGTACAGCCCGCTGTTACTTCCAGCAGAAGCGAGTCTGCTTCATAGGGCGGACGCCAGATTGTTCCTGTGTAATGCATGATAACCACCTCAAATCAAATTAAGATTATGTACAGGCAACGAGGCAAACCTGTACATTGCTGTCCCGTTAGGATCATTATAGCAAAGCGCACCAAAAAGAAAAGTACAGTACTTTTTTGAAGTACCTTTTATTTTGGAGCAAAATAGGGTATGATGTTGAGGGAAGGAGATGGAGAAATGAGAAAATCGGAAGAAGCAGCAAACCGTTGTAAGACGATTTCTATGGTGCAGAAATTACTGGGAGGGAAATATAAGATTGAGCTTCTCTGGTATATTGGAAAGTGTGATATCCGGCGTTTCGGACAGCTTCGCCGCCAGATAGGGGAAATTACAGAAAGCTCTCTTACGAAGCAGCTCCGGGAACTGGAAGCAGATGGCTTCATTATCCGGCATGATTTCTGTGAGGTTCCTCCACGGGTGGAGTATACGTTGACAGATCTTGGGAAGAGCTTTTTATCCGTTCTTGATTATATGAAATCCTGGGGAGATGAGAATCTGCTGGTATAGACAAGGTATGATGGCTATATAAAATGATAAATTGGAGAGTTATATGGATTATAGAATAATTTTGACAGGAGGCAGTTCGTGATGAAAGAGAGGAAGGAAGTTCTGGACTTTGGGCTGACTTTCCCGGATGTATATGTGGATGCGCCTTTCCATGATGATAACTGGGTGCTTCTGCGGTACCGGAAGAACAAAAAGGCATTTGCGTGGACTTACGAGAGAAACGGTCATATATGGGTGAATGTAAAGGTTGATCCGCAGTGGCGTGACCTTTGGAGGAATACTTATCCGTCCGTGCTGCCGGGGTATCATCAGAATAAGGAACATTGGAACTCCATTATTTTGGATGGGAGCGTCCCGGATGAGGAAATCAAAAGGATGATTGCAGAAAGCTATGATCTGATTGTCGGGAAAAAATAATCAGTATGAAGATAGGATTTTTTGTTTCCCGGATATGAAAACAGGGAAGAGATGATTTTAATATGAAAATTGACAGATTATTGGAGATTATTATCTATCTTTTAAATCATGAAAACGTATCAGCAAGTGTTTTGGCAGAAAAATTTCATGTGACAGTCAGAACGATTCAGCGTGATATGGTGTGCATAACAGAAGAGGGCATTCCGGTTTATTCAAACCATGGAAAAAACGGGGGCTATTCAATCCTTCCGTCTTATAAGATGAAAAATTGTGATATCCGCAGGGATGAACAGCAAATGATCCGGCAGGCGCTGGAAAGCCTGGCGACCTCTTACGCAAATGAAACACTGGCAGGATTGATAGAAAAGTATCATGCTGTTTCTGAGGATACAGAAAGTCAGAAGACCTTTTTCGATTTTGGAATCGCGAAGGAAAACCGAAAGGTACAATGGGACAATCTGATTTTGGAAAAGGCCATCGCAGAGGAAAAACTGGTAAACTTTTCGTACAGGGATGCGAAGGGGCAGGAAACACGGCGGCTGGTTCAGCCGCTGGCAATCCAATATAAATGGTATTCGTGGTATTTGTTCGCCTGGTCTGTGCCGCAGGAAGCATACCGTACTTTTAAAATAGCAAGAATCTCAGAATTACGGGTAACTTCCAAACATTCTGATAAGAAGCATGAGGATGTGGGACTTCTTATAAAACAGGCGGATGAGGCATATTCGGATACCTGTGTCACAATCGAAGTACATTTTGACAGTAAAATAAATAGCATCATCGAAGAATATTTTCCAGACAGTGAGATGGAAGAGCTTTCCGGAGAAATGTCCCGGGCGTGGATTCGGGTCCCTCCGAGGGAACGGTTATGGAAAGCATTATTACTTAGTCTTGGAAACCAGGTTACGGTGATTTCGCCGGAGATGTATCGTAATGAGCTGATTGAAACAGCTCAAAATTTTTTATCTAATTACGACATATAGCTGTCGCATACATGTGATAAGATGCTAAGAAAAAAGAGAGGATACAATGTATGAGTGAATTTGTAAAAGCGTTATTGGAATGCCGGGAAGTTTCTAAAATTCCGGAGCAGTACGACTGGTTTGCATCCTTGTTGGGAGACTGGGAGTTTGATTACTATGATGTTATGGATGGAAAGAGGGGACGTCATGTGGAGGGGGAATGGCTGTTCTGCCGGGCGTTGGACGGAACCTGTATTGAAGACCTCTTTATCTGCCCATCCAGGGCCACAAGAGAGAGTAATCCGCAGCCGGATGGGGAATATGGAGCAGCCATTCGGATGTTTCAGCCGGAAACGAAGGGCTACGATATGGTTTATACAACAAGAGGAAGTATGACCCGGCTGAGGATACAGAGAGAGGAAGGCGGGATTGTCTGCACGGTATTGAGCGATGCCTGTGCAAAATGGGTATTTGACAGGATAGCAGGAGATACCTTTCACTGGAAAAACGTAACGGTAATGGAAGACGGTTCTTGGAGAACAAATTGCGAAGTGTTTGCTGTGCGTAAAAAAACCTCTGATTATGGGAAGGTGTATGAGGATTGCCCGATATTTGACACCGGGAGATATCGTCTGCGTCTGGTGGAAGAGTCTGATGGATCAGACCTGCTGAAGGTATATTCCGATGAGAAAGCAGTACCGCTGTTTAACAGTGACAATTGCCATGGAGATACGTTCCACTATACATCTCTGGAACGTATGGAAGAAGCAATCCGGTACTGGCTTTGGGAATATGAAAGAAAAGGTTTTGTCAGATGGAGTATTTTTGACCGTGCCATTGGAGAAGCAGTGGGGACAATTGAGCTGTTTCACAGGGATGCAGAAGATTATTTTACAGAATGCGGTTTGCTGAGGCTGGATCTGCGCAGTGATTATGAAAAGAGGGAGTGTATCAAAGAAATACTGAAGCCTCTGCTTTCCCCTGCTTTTCTTATGTTTTCCTGTGAAATTCTGGCTACAAAGGCAGTGCCAGAAGCGCAGGAACGCGCGGAGGCATTGACAGAATTGGGATTTCAGAAAAGGCGGGAGACATTGAGGGGGCATGATGGGATACAGTATGGTGCCTATTGGATATTGAGAAAAACGGAAGCGTAAATAGGAATTTTATTTAATGAGAGAGATGATTGGAAGTATCTATTAGCGGCAATACTCTTGACACATGGTAGATTATGGAAAGTGGGATTGCATCGTAACAGACAGGCCCAAGGCGGATTGCATTAGTACATGAGAAGTCATGAATATGTGCGGTACTGCCGGGAAGGAGAGAGACGATGCCTGACCCTGCGCTTTTATCGGCTGAGAAAAGCCTGATAAGCGGAATGCCAGACACCAATGAAAAATATTGTAGTATTAGTGAAAACCAGATATTTCGTCCGCCGGGACATGCCCCGTGCGTAGAGGTTTATTTTAGAGACCGTAAAAAGTTGAATGTTAGCTTTTTGCGGTCTTTTTTTGCGTTTATGGAGAAGGCTGTCAGTTTTTTCTGGCTTTACCGCAAGGTAAAGAAAGGAAAGCTGTATGGCAAAACGAAAAATCAGAATCCGGTCCGGAGAACTGGAAGCGTGGATGGAGGTTACGGAAGAGTGAGGGTATACGCGGTGATACGGGGCAGGGGTCTGCCCCGTATGATCACTTTTCGGAATTTATTTTATTGACCATGATATCATAGATACGGTCAATATCAGCATAAAAAAGAGAAATTCCACGTTTATGCAGGCGCAGGTTGTTCTTTAGATTATCTGCAATCAATTTTGCAGTACCGCCATGCAGTGTTAAGGGGATTCCTTTGCTTGTATGTATATGGTCAAAGTAATCTGCTGTGGTGGGGAATGCATTTTGAATTAGGAAAGCAGCATCCCATCCACCGCATTTCCCTAAAACAATTTTCGTACATTTTTTGTACTTTTTAAGCTGGCTGTTATAGATTTTTTGGTATTTGGCATATTTGGAGCTTACAGGAACCATCCAGAAAATTTCAGGATGCCGTGTGTCCTGTATCGCAAGATAGTGGGGACGATAGTTACCGTCTTCTTTATTGGACATCAAGGTGCTGTCCTGTATTTCTTCAAAAAAGGTATCTTTTATGTGATAGTAAAATCCGGATTGTATTTTCATAAATCTCCTTAATAAAAATCCCCACCACGAAGGTGGGGATAAGATGTTCATACCGAATAATTTATAATCGCACCATCGGTAAGCGAAAACATTTAACGCACTGAATAATTTATACCCCGCACCATCAGTAAGCGGCAACATTTTCTGTATTTTTATTATATGCAATATCCAGAAAAAGTACAATAGGAATTTTATTAAAAATTGATGAAAAAAATACTGGCGGTTTTGGGCTGTTACATAGGCACTTGTCATAGCGGCAGGTGCTTTTTTCATGTTGTATGGGAGCCAGAGATGGCTCTTTTTTCGTGGGAGAGAGGCAGGTGGGAGCGTGGCATCCAGAATCCAGGGCATTACAGTTGAGATTGGTGGGGATACGACCAAGCTTTCTACAGCCCTTTCAAAAGTTAATAAGGAAATCCGGGATACGCAGAGCCAGCTAAAAGATGTGAACAAGCTCTTAAAGTTGGACCCCGGCAACACAGACCTGATGGCGCAGAAACAGAAACTTTTGACACAGGCCATTAACGAGACAAAGGAAAAGTTGGATGCTTTGAAGCTGGCGAGCCAGCAGGCCAATGAAGCACTGGCGAAAGGGGAGATCAGCCAGAGCCAGTATGATGCACTTCAGAGGGAAATTGTAGAAACAGAGAAAGCTCTGGAGGAGCTGGAGAAGCAGGCGGATAAGTCTGCGGTGGCGCTGCAGAAGATCGGGGCAACCGGGGAGAAGCTGAAAAGTGTGGGTTCTTCCATTGAAGGTGTCGGCCAGAAACTGATGCCTGTTACAGCAGCGGTGGAGGTCTTGGCGCTGCAGCAGTAAAGGTGGCTGCGGATTTTGATTCTGGAATGAGCCAGGTGGCGGCTGTGTCCGGGGCAACCGGAAAGGATTTGGATGCGCTCCGGGAGAAAGCCCGTGAGATGGGAGCAAAGACAAAGTTCTCTGCATCCGAAGCGGCGGAAGCCATGAACTATATGGCAATGGCTGGTTGGAAGACCGGGGATATGCTGGACGGTATCGAGGGCATTATGAACCTTGCCGCCGCTTCCGGTGAGGATCTGGCGACCACTTCTGATATTGTGACAGATGCCCTGACTGCGCTTGGGCTGTCGGCAGCGGATTCCGGGCATTTTGCGGATATCCTTGCGGCGGCAAGCTCGAATGCGAATACGAATGTTTCCATGATGGGCGAGACGTTCAAGTATTGTGCGCCTGTAGCCGGAGCGTTGGGATTTACAGCGGAGGATACTGCCGAAGCGATTGGTCTGATGGCGAATGCAGGCATCAAGTCTTCTCAGGCCGGTACTGCCATGCGTACCATGCTGATCAGTCTGACCGGGGAAGTAACCTTTGTAGGGGATGCTTTTGGGGAGTTAACCATCCAGACCACAAATACAGATGGCAGTATGCGGAGTCTTGGGGATATCCTGGCGGACTGCCGGGTGGCTTTTTCCCAGATGTCCGAGTCGGAGCAGGCGGCGAATGTGGAGGCGCTGGTAGGCAAGAACGCTATGAGCGGCTTCCTTGCGGTGATGAATGCGGCTCCTGCGGATATCGAAAAGCTGAACAATGCCATTACGAACTGTGACGGCACGGCGGAAAAGATGGCGGAGACCATGCAGGACAATCTGGCAGGCCAGCTTACCATCTTAAAAAGCCAGTTGGAAGAGCTTGCTATCTCCATTGGGGAGATTCTGATGCCGTCCATCCGGCAGATTTTGGGATGGATTCAGGGGCTGGTGGACTGGTTGAACGGGTTGGATGAAGGAACGAAGAAGATCATTGTCACCATTGCTTTAGTAGTGGCTGCCATTGCCCCGGTGCTGATTGTGATCGGCAAAGTGGTGGGGGCCATTGGAACCATTATGACGGTGATTCCGCAGGTTGCGGGAGCCATTTCCGGCGTGGTTGGTTTTGTGTCCGGTACGGTAATCCCGGCAATCACGGCAGTGGTGGCGGCTATCGGCTGGGTGCCGATTGCCATTGCAGCGGTGATTGCCATTATCGTGCTGCTATGGAATAAATGTGAGTGGTTCCGGGAAGCAGTCACTGCGGTATGGGAAGCAATCAAGGCAGCCACGGTTGCGGCTTGGAACGCTATTGGAACCTTTTTAACAAATTTGTGGAGTGGGATTGTGGAGACAGGGAAGACGGTCTTTCAAGGACTTTCTTCCTTTTTTACTGCCTGCTGGCAGGGAATACAAAATATGTTTACCACAGTCCTGACTGCCATTTCCACATTTTTCAGTACCATCTGGAATGCAATCCGAACCACGGTGGTGACTGTCGGTACGGCAATCCAGACCTTCCTGACTACGGCATGGACAGCAATTAAAACAGTCATTACCACGATTCTGACAGCCATCCAGATGGTATTTACTACAGTGTGGAATGCGATAAAAGCGGTTGTGACAGCGGTGGTGTCCAGTGTATGGAATAATGTAAAATCCGTGACTTCTTCTGTACTGAATGCGGTGAAGTCAGCGGTTTCCACGGTATTTAACAACGTGGTTTCCAGTATCCGGACAGCCATGGGAAATGTTTACAGCACGATTGTGTCCGGTTTCAATCAGGCGGCCAGCTTTATCACGGGGCTGGCTTCCAGTGCTTTTCGGTGGGGAGCTGACCTGATCGGCGGAATCGTGAACGGTATCCGAAGCTGTATCGGAAATGTGATCAATGCGGTGTCGGATGTGGCAAATGCCATCCGTTCCCACCTGCATTTTTCCGTGCCGGATGAAGGTCCGCTGACCGATTACGAGAGCTGGATGCCGGACTTTATGAAGGGGCTGGCACAGGGAATTGAGAAGAGCAAAGGAGTGGTAAAACAGGCAGTGGAAGGCGTGGCTGCGGATATGGTCATCAGCCCGAAGGTATCAGCAATGGAGACAGCGCAGATGCAGGTTTCTTCCATGGATTCTATCCGGCAGATGGTAAGCGGAATCTAGGAAATGTTCGCAGGGATGCGGGATAATGATAATATTCCCGGATACGACCCATGCAGTTTTCTCCCAGATGGTTCAACAACTCTTTATAAAATTGTTAAATCAGATAAAACTTGCAATTGTTTTTATATTCGATTAATATGCTACTACCTTGAAAATAAGCATGAAAAGTGCCGTTGACTTTTCCCCTGGGGCAAAGTTTATACTGGTACCAGAAGGAGGTCTATTATATGTTGACGATTGGAGAATTTTCGAGTATATGCCGGGT
>JAUNSC010000015.1 GCA_030539395.1 Eubacteriales bacterium | reverse complement strand
TCCACAGCCATTTCCACAATTTGTTTCGCATCCGCATCCGCAGTTTGTTGCAGTTAAATCACTCATGATAGTTCCTCCCGGAATTTAGTTTACAATTCAAATTATGCTGATAGAGGGAGATGTGTTACATCAGAGTTTCAAAAACACGATATAAATTTAAAGCACCATATCCCCATTCACGATTTGGGTAGACCAGGTTTTCCTGACGGATGGCTCCGCGGGTCAGATAATCCTTAACCGCACGTGTGCTGATCAGACGAAGCTGGGGAAGAGAAAAGTTCCAGTTCAGTAAAAGGGCAACGCTGCCGCAGGTAATGGCTGCAGCAATTGAAGAACCGGTTTTTCGTGTATAAGGATTTAAAGGAGGCAGGTTATTGCCCGAAGAAATAGCAGGACCATATACATTGACGCCGGGAGCAGCAAGATCTGGTTTAACAGCTCCGACTCTGGTATATCCGCGGCTTGAGTTTTGAAAAAGCATACCGGAATAAGCATCATAAGTACTTACTGTGATGACTGTATCAGAAGTGGAGGGGGAGGTCAGCGTAGTAAAAGGATCAGGATTTAAAAACACTGTTCCGGGTGAAATAAAACCCTCTACAGGGAGCCACATATGGAAAGAGCCGAGAGCATTCCCGGAAGGAGTCACATTCAGTTTCCAGATACCGGGAGTAGGATTCTCGAAACGAAGAGTAATCAGTTGGGAACCGGAAACATACTGTGCAATTTCGTATGTGACATTTAGTATTGTACGTTCCGCGACAAAGCTGAAGGTGTTGCTTGTGCCTATACGGGGAGGAATTCGCGGTATGGTTTCGCCAAGGGGAGATGTAACAGAGACTCCAAATAAATCCGGTGAATCGGCCCATATTTCCATCATGAATCCGGGGGTATCATCATCTACAAGAAGTTCTGCGGCAGTCATTTGATTTGCCTGGGATGATGTCTGATGATAGTGATGGGAAAGTCCTGCTTCATTTCCGGCAGCAACGCAGCAGTAGCAGCCAATTAAATCTGATGCATAAGACAGATAACGTTCCAGCGGTGTACTGCCGCTGTGAGCTCCCTGGTTAGATCCAAGTGAAATACAAATGACAAGAGGCTGCTGTACAGAGCGAGCCAGCTGCATGAGATAGCGAATGCCCAGCATAATGTCGGTTTCCTGAAAGGCTATGGCATCCCTGCGGATCAGAAAATAGTCGCGGAGATTTTGCTTTGCGGGTTTTAGTTTTACTACTGCAATGGTACTTTCAGGAGCAGCTCCAATGAAATCATTCGCGGTATCTTCACTTCCGCAGGCAACACCGGCAAGAAAGGTACCATGACCATTTGTGTCATGATGAGGAACAATTTCATATGGATTGTCGCTGTCAAGAGCACGATTTATGTCCTCACGGCTGTATTCGGTGCCATATCCAAAATCATATGGAGGTTCCTGGGACGGCTGAGTCTGGTCCCAGATGCCGAGAAGACGGGTAGAACCGTCCCGATTGCGGAAGCAGTCCAGTGTATAGTCAATGCCGGTATCAATGAAGCCGATTACGATACCTTCTCCTTTGAAGCCAAGATAGGGCTGGTTTTGTACTCTCAAAATGCCGGACACTTCAAGGCTTGTAGTATCAAGAAGGGCATACAGTTTAGGAATCTGGGGATATCTCAGGTCAGGCGGCAGCGTTCTGCCCTCCAGAGGATAATGAATCACGCTGTACTGAGCTCCGAGAAGCTGGAATCCAGGATCTTCCGTAGTTTCTGTTGAATCTGAAGGGATATTTCCAAGAGGAAGAATGATATCGAAGTAATCATTGGAATAAATTTTGTCTTGAAGAGTTGTATCGCTCATATAATACTCGCTTCTGATTTTATTTCATATATTATTCTTTCTGTAAGAATTATGTGTACTATATGAAAAACAGCTCTTTACTTTTTTGCATTAATTCGTTATGATAAATGTATGTAGAAAATGGAGTGTATTATGAGGCAGAAAAAGGAAAGTTTAAAATCAATTGTTTATCATGAAACTTTGGACGGAATAATAAAAGGAGAGTATAAGGCAAATCAGATTTTAAATGAGCAGGAACTGGTAGAAAAGTTCGGTTTCAGCAAGTCACCTGTCCGGGAGGCATTGATTGCACTTTGCAATGAGGGCGTACTTCGAAATATTCCCAGATATGGTTATGAAGTAGTGCGTCTGACAAGCAGAGATGTGAATGAGATGATGTCATATAGATGTATTCTGGAAGGCGGAATTCTGCGTGACAATTATGAGAAATTTACACCGGAGCAGATAGATGAGCTGAGCAGGCTGGATGATCTGTGTAATATGACGACAAATGATGTCTGGGTACACTGGGAGCATAATACGAATTTTCATCTTTATCTGGTATCGTGCGGAAATAATATCTATGTTATTCAGCAGCTGCGAAAGACGCTGGATGTTCTTAAGAGGGCTTATGCACAATATTATTGGGATCGCTGGGATACACAGACAAAGGTGGATGACATGAGATATCACCATAATATCATAGAGTGTATAAAGAGGAAGGATATAGAGGGAGTTTTGGAAAATCTGAGATTGGATTTAAAAGATTTTACAAATTTCTGATTGAAATTTTGATGAAGATGTCGTACCTAAAAGGTACGATATTTTTTTGGAAAAATATGTCGAAATAAAGTTTGATTTTAATATTACTATATGATATTATTACAAATAAGAACAAGTGATATTATTATCAGACGTTCAAATAAAGGAGAAAGGAGGAAGAATATGGATCAAAACCTGTATCAAAATTACGTAAAAATTTTGCGCAACGAGCTGATTCCGGCACTGGGATGTACGGAGCCCATTGCAATCGCCTATGCATCGGCAAAGGCCAGAGCCACTTTAGGATGTTTTCCGGATAGTGTGGAGATGTGCTGCAGCGGAAATATCATCAAGAATGTCAAGGGAGTTACTGTACCCAATTCAGGAGGACTTAGGGGAATTGATATTGCGGCAACCCTTGGAATTGTGGGCGGAGATGCAGACAGGGAACTGGAGGTTCTGGAAGGGGTTACCCAGGAGGATATTGAGAGAACGAAGGAACTGGTTGCAAATGGTTTTTGCCAGTGCAAACTGCAGGAAGGGGTTGAAAATCTCTTCATTGTAGCAAAGGTTATGAAAGGGGAACACTACGCAGAGGTGACGATTATTAACCGTCATACATTGATCACGAAGATCGTAAAGGACGGAGAAATCCTGTTTGAGCATCATGTAAGTGAGGATTCACCGGAATATGTGGATAAGGCACTGTTAAATGTAAAAGATATTCTTGCGTTTGCAGATGAAGTGGAAATTGATGATATCAGAGAGCCGATTGCCAGACAGATTGCCATGAATTCTGCAATTTCCGATGAGGGAATCCGAAATTCCTATGGTGCGGAAGTAGGACGGACAATCCTTGAGCTGTACGGAGATGATGTGAAAGCCAGAGCCAGAGCGCGAGCGGCCGCAGGTTCGGATGCAAGAATGGGGGGCTGTTCTCTTCCGGTTGTAATTAATTCAGGAAGCGGAAATCAGGGAATGACAGTATCTTTGCCGGTGATTGAATTTGCAAAAGATATGAACATTTCTGAAGACAAATTATACCGGGCACTGGTTGTGGGAAATCTGATTGCGATTCATCAGAAAAAGTATATCGGAAGTTTATCTGCATATTGTGGGGCCGTCAGTGCGGCCTGCGGAGCAGGAGCCGCTATTACGTATCTGCATGGTGGAACAGAAGAAGAGGTAGGACTCACCATAGTCAATACAATCGGTAATGTGGGTGGTATTGTATGTGACGGAGCAAAGTCTTCCTGTGCTGCAAAGATTGCATCCGCAGTAGAGGCAGCCATACTGGCCCACTCTATGGCAATGAAACACCATTCATTCCAGCCGGGAGAAGGAATTGTCCAGGGAGATGTGGAGAGCACGATCAGAAGTATGGGCTACATCGGACGTGTGGGAATGAAAATTACAGACACAGAGATTCTGAATATTATGATTGACAGAGTTGATATCAATCAGGCATAAGACAAAAGAAGGAGTACATGGGTATGGAAAACGTATTTTTACAGAGTTTCTTAATGATCAGTGATATCAGGACTGTGATTTTCCTGATTGTATTGGCAGCATTGTTTTACTTGATTCACATTTTATATCACAAAAAACACATGGGTTTTGCGACGGTTGTCATGATTGGAACAGGTCTTGGATTACTGCTCGGCCTGGTGATTCAGCTGGTTGCGGGATTTCCGGACAAACCGACAGAAGTGACTTTTGTAAATGAAACTACTACGTGGTTTTCACTGTTTGGTAACGGTTTTATCAATCTGGTAAAAATGATTGTAGTTCCGCTTGTTATGATTTCCATAATGCAGGTAATCATCAACATGCAGCAGGGTTCTACAATGGGCAGGCTTGTAAAGAAAACCATTGCAGTAACCATGGGCATGGTTGCGGTTTCATCTGTAATTGGTATGGTAACCGGTCTGATCTTTGGTGTTGGTAAAGGCGCGGCTCTTGTGACAGAAGCAACTGCTGAAGCAAAGGAGATTACACCGGTGGCAACTACCTTGAAAAACCTTATTCCGGGAAATATTGTGGAAGCAATGGTTAACAGCAATATCATTGGCCTGGTTATTTTTTCAGCTTTCCTAGGACTGGCTATCTGGTGGATTAATCACGAAGATTCTGCGGCGGCAAAGCCCCTCTATGATCTGATTAATCTGTCACACAAAGCAATGATTAACATGGCTCTTCTGATTTTGGATTATATGCCCTGGGCGGTTATGGCACTTCTGGCAAACACAATTGCACAGAGAGGTTTGTCTTCTATTCTGGAAGTTGGTAAATTTATCATTGCGCTGTACGTAGCGGTAGCTGTTCAGTTCTGTATCCAGCTGGTTCTGCTGGCGGTCAATGGACTGAATCCGGTTGTATACCTTAAGAAATCTTTTTCAACGATGCTGATGGCATTTACATCCCGTTCTTCTGTGGGATGTCTGCCGATGACAATTGAAACTCTGACAAAGAAGCTGGGTGTTGAACAGGGTACAGCAAGTTTCGTGGCAGGATTCGGTACAACTGCCGGTATGCAGGGATGTGCAGGTGTATTCCCGGCGCTGCTGATCGTCTATGTATGTCATATAACAGGAACTCCAATCGATGTAACAATGATCGTAATGACAATTGTGGTTGTAACAATTGGTTCTCTTGGTATTGCAGGTATTCCGGGAACTGCTACGATGGCAGCATCTGTAGGTCTGTCAGGTGTAGGTATGGCTTCCCAGTTCGGCATGATCAGTCCGATTCTGGCCATTGACCCGATCATTGATATGCCGAGAACAATGTTAAATGTTACAGGATCCTTGACAAATGCACTTATGGTAGATAAAATGATGGGAACACTGAATAAAGATGCATTTAATGATATGACGCTGGATATAAAGAAATAGTCAATATATAACAGGAGGAATTACATATGAGATATACAGTAAAACCAGAAAAGGTCTGTCCAACAAGCCTTTCCTTTGATCTTGATGGGGATGTTGTGACAAATGTGGTATACGAGGGCGGATGCAACGGTAATCTGAAAGCAGTCAGCAAACTGGTTGACGGAATGACCGTTGGCAGGATTGAAGAACTTTTAAAAGGAAATACTTGTGGCAAAAATCCCACATCCTGCGCTGATCAGCTGGCAATTGCTGTCAGAGCAAAATACGAAGAAAGCAGACAACAGTAGAAAGACAAGCCACAGAAATCTCCCGGATTGTGATTGAATCTATTATAATCTGGGGGATTCTTTATGCAGGAAAGGTAGATATGAGTTTGAAATTTCAGCCCATTGAGGCTTCGGACATAAAGATGTTATCCGGTTATTTCGGAAAAAGGTCGAATAAAACCTGTGACAGTATGTGCTTTGACAGTTATTTGTGGAGAGAATATTATCATGTCAGATATGCTGTCAGTGGCGGTGAGGCAATTCAATGGATTATGCAGGAAAATGGCGTATATCATTCTGCTATGCCGGTGTGCCCGCAGGAAAAGCTGCCGTTTTATTTTAAAGAAATAGTAAAATATTTCAATGAAGTATTAAAAATGCCGTTTAAAATATATCTGGCAGATGAAGAAGCTGTTGAATACCTGCACTTAAAAGAGTCCGAAGAATTTGAAGTAACAGAACAGACAGATCTTAAGGATTATCTCTATGATGCCCAGGCTCTGAAAACATTATCCGGACGTAAACTTCATAAGAAAAAAAATCATCTTAACAGTTTTTTAAAGGAATATGAGGGAAGATATGAATATCGCGCTCTCACAGAAAATGATATGGATGAGACGTGGGAGTTTTTGAAAAAATGGAGAGAGAAAAAAGGTGAGAATGTAGAAAAACATCTGGATTATGAGATTAGAGGAGTCCATGAAATATTGAGACATTGCCTGGAAGTGCCGGTAAAAATGGCAGGAGTATTTATCGATGGACAATTGGAGGCATTTACTATGGGCAGTTATAATGCTTTCGAAAAAATGGCAATTATCCATATTGAAAAGGCAAATACGCAGATCCGCGGATTATATCAGTTCATTAATCAGCAGTTCCTGATCCGGGAATTTCCGGAGGCTGAACTGGTCAATCGGGAGGATGATCTGGGAGAAGAAGGATTAAGACATGCAAAAATGTCATATAATCCTGTTGGATTCGCAAAGAAATATCTGGTAATGCAGAAAAATTACGATGCCAAAAAGCAGATTGGCAGAAATTAAGGAGTTCGTATATGGAGCGTAAAAATCATCTGGCAGTATTGCAGATTCTGGTTGCTGCCTGCGGGTGGGGAATTATCGGGGTGTTTTCACGTCCTATGGCAGCATCAGGCTTAAGCTCTGTTCAGATCACTTTTATCAGAAGCTTGATTGTAGTAGTTGGAATGGGATTATTTTTACTTATTACAGACAGAAGTCTTTTAAAAATCAATCTAAAGGATTTATGGATATTTCTTGGCAACGGACTGGTCAGCATTGTTTTTTTTAATATTTGTTACTTTACAACAATTCAGCATGCGACACTTGCGGCGGCATCCATGCTTTTGTACACTGCTCCATGTTTTGTACTTTTGATGTCGGCAGCATTTTTTCATGAAAGGATTACTGTACAGAAAATAGCTGCACTTGTGCTTGCTTTTGTGGGCTGCGGACTTGTAAGTGGTTTTACAGCCGGGGATATTACAGTATTTGCGCTGATGACAGGGATTGGATCAGGCGCAGGATATGCGGCTTACAGCATATTTGGAAAAATAGCGCTTAAAAAGTATAAAACATTTACGATTATTTTTTATACGTTCGTAGTAGCTGTAATCGGACTTTTTCCATTTGTGTCTCCCATAGAGATGGCACAGACAATGTCACACAGCAGGTCGGCATTGATAAATGGCCTTGGCCTTGGACTGGTTTCCACTTTTATGCCGTATATATTTTATACCGCAGGATTAAAATATGTGGATGCAGGCAAGGCTTCGGTACTTGCATTTGCAGAGCCGATGGTTGCAACAATCGCCGGGATATTAATTTTTAAAGAAGCGTTGAAAGTGAAAAATATGCTGGGGATCGCACTCATTTTTCTGGCTATTGTTCTTCTGAATATTCCTATAAAGAAAAATGTTAAATAGAAAATGGCTCTCAGGCAATTCTTATAAAAAAGAATTGCCTGATTTTTTATGTAAATCATTCGCTGTTGACCCGGCATATAGTATGTTATAGAACAACAGACTTAAAATAAACGGAGGGATAATGAACAGAGTGAGAACAATCCTCCGCGTACAGGAGGTCATTGACAGAGGATTTACGGGAAAAGGAATACGTGTCGCTGTTCTTGATACAGGAATTGCCAGTCATCCGGATTATGCAGACAGAGTTGTATGTTTTAGAGATTTTATAAATTCTGGAAGATTTCAATATGACGATTATGGCCATGGAACCCACGTTACAGGGATTTTGGCCGGAAATGGACAGATGTCCGGACAATATCGGGGAATTGCACCACAGGCGGAGATTATTCATTTAAAGGTTCTGGATAAGAATGGAAACGGCAGCAGAAGAGATGTATTAAAAGGGCTTTCCTGGATCATACAGAATTATGCAAAGTATGAAATTCGGATACTTAACATTTCAGTAGGCACAGTAAAAGAAGGGGATATAAGAGATGAGGTGCTGGTGGAAGCGGTGGAAGAGGCATGGGATGCGGGAATTGTAGTAGTAGTTGCAGCCGGAAATATGGGACCGGCGCCTCAGTCTATCACTGCTCCCGGAAACAGCAGAAAAGTGATCACGGTAGGCTCATCGGATGATTTCGGAACGTTTTCACCGGGGAGGGGACCAACAAAAAATTGTGTATGCAAACCTGATATTGTGGCTCCCGGAGCAGGCATTGTTTCCTGCAGCAATATTCTGGTAAATGGAAAGTGGGGATATTGCAGAAAAAGCGGCACCTCCATGGCCACGCCAATGGTATCAGGTGCCGCTGCATTATTGCTTTCCAAAGAACCGTGGCTTACAAATGTGGAAGTAAAAATGCGGCTTCGTGAGACTGCGGTAGATCTTGGGCTGGAACACAGCCGCCAGGGATGGGGACTTCTGGATATATGCCGTTTCTGCGGCATTTGAGATGGTAAAATCAAACAATTTTTGTGAGATTTTTATTAACAAACAGATGGAATTGTGTTATATTAAGTTTATCATCAGGAAAGGGCGGTCTGAAGCGATGGAAAAAGATAAGTATGTTGCGTATGTCGGCACTTATACACATGGTACAAGTGTAGGTGTTCATGTATATGATTTGGATATGGAAAATGGATATATGACAGAGAAGGATGTTGTTCCGGTTAATAATGCATCGCATTTAACAAAATCTACAAACGGGAAATATCTCTATTCTATTGCTGATGAAGGAGTGGCGGTTTTGAAGATCGATCAGGAAACCGGCGGTCTGACCCCGATCAATAAAGTTGGAATAGACGGAATGCGCGGATGTTTTCTGTCCACGGATTCACTTGGGAAATTTCTATTTGTTGCCGGGTATCATGACGGCAAAGTGACGGTTGTACACACTCACCGGGATGGAAGACTCGGCAGTGTGATGGACGGCATTTTTCATAAGAGTATTTTCAGTGTGGCGGAACGTAATTTCCGTCCCCACATCAGCTGTGTGAATATGACACCGGACGGAAAATTCCTTTGTGCTGTTGACAGCGGTATCGACCATATTAATATATATAAGGTAAATCAGACCAGCGGAAAGCTTACTCTTCTTGATATTGTCCGCTGTGATCTGGAATCAGGGCCGAGGCTCATCCGTTTTGGAAGGGATGGAAGATTTGCATATGTAAACTGTGAATTGAGTAACGAAATTATTGTGTATTCCTATGACGGAAGCGGGAAGGTGCCGAAGTTTGAAGTGATCCAGAAAGTGGATTCCAGAATGGACAAAAAAGAGATTGGCTGCGCAAGTTCAGGACTTAAGATTTCTCCGGGCGGAAAGTATCTGTATTGTTCTACAGCAGGAGATAACAGTGTGGCGATTTACGAGATCAATCAGGAGACGGGTATGCTTTCAAAGATCTGCAAATTGCCGATCAGCGGAAAATATCCAAAAGATATTGAAGTATTTCCTGATGAAAAAACCCTTGTTACTTTGAATCATGAGTCAAATGAAATCAGATTTTTTACAATTGATTATGAACGAGGTCTGATAGTAATGAAGGGAAAACCCATTAAGATAGAAACACCGAATTGCATTTTGATATCCAAAGTGGGTGAAAAAGAAAGTGATGTGAAGGAAATTTCAGCAGAAGAAGCAGCTGTAATTGTTACACCCAAAAAGGGAGCAAATGAAAAGAGTAAGTCATAGAAAAAGAATTTATATTCCACAAAAATCAGAGCTGTGAGGCTCTGATTTTTGTATTTACGAATAACGTTAACGATAAAAGCGGGTAACACCATCCATTGTGGAATACATATTTGAGAACAGTGCATTTACAAGAGTGATGGCAGCCATGGATTCTACCACCACAACAGCACGGGGGACAATGACAGGATCATGCCGGCCTTTGACCTGAACTTCCAGTTCCTCGCCGCTTCGGGTAACAGTTTTCTGCGGAACAGAGATAGATGGGGTCGGTTTGATGCCTACGCGGAAAATCAGGTCGCTTCCATCACTGATACCGCCCAATGTTCCGCCGGAATGATTGGTGGACTTTTGAATGCCGTCGGCAGTGCGTACAAATGTATCATTATTTTCACTTCCTTTTGCTCTGGAAGCAGCAAGACCGTCGCCCAGTTCAAAGGATTTTACCGCACCGATTGAAAACATGGATTTTGCCAGATTGGAACTTAGTTTTTCGAATACCGGATCGCCCAGACCGGGAATCATATGCTCTACGATACATTCTACAACACCTCCGGAAGAGTCACCGGATTTCCTGCATTCATCGAGATAATCAGAAGCTTTCTGCGCGGCCTGTGAATCCGGCATATTCAGCAGGTTTTGATTTATCTGTGAAATGTCAAAATGCTCCGGACTTATTTCTACCGGACCGATAGATCGTGTATAGGAAGTCAGGCGGATACCCAGCTGGTCCAGTATTTTAGAGGCAATGGCACCAGCGGCTACTCTGCCGATAGTTTCACGGCCGGAAGAACGGCCGCCGCCTCTGTAATCCCGGAAGCCATATTTCATATCAAATGTATAGTCGGCGTGACCGGGACGATAGTACTGTGCAATTTCACTGTAGTCTGCTGAACGCTGAGTTTTGTTATATACCAGCATGGAGATGGGCGTACCCGTCGTTTTTCCCTCAAAGATGCCGGACAGGATTTCTACTGTGTCATCTTCTTTACGCGGTGTTGAAAAACGGTTTTGTCCGGGTTTTCTCCGATCTAAAAATTTCTGTATATCTTCCTCACAAAGAGATAATCCTGCGGGGCAGCCGTCTACCACGACACCGAGTCCTTTACCGTGGGATTCTCCCCAGGTAGTTATTTGAAAAAAATTTCCGTAACTGGAACCAGCCATATCAGTTTTCCTCCTTAAAAACGTTACTGACAGTATAGCGAATTGTGAAAAGATTGTAAAGTTTTTTGGTTTCATTGACAAATTTTCATGATACTTCTATACTAAGAAAATAAATCAATTTTTTGTACAAAATAATATTATAAGGATTGGTGTTGGAATGAAATGGTTAAATAAATTTGAAAGAAAATGTGGAAGATATGCAATACACAATCTGTCGGCATACATTATTGCGCTGTATGTAGCCGGTTATCTGTTTCAACTTTTTGTGCCGGATATTATGAATTATCTTACGCTCGAGCCGTATTATATTCTTCATGGACAAATATGGCGCCTTATAACATGGATTATTATCCCACCGTCAGATTTTGACATTTTTACAATTATTATGCTGTATTTTTATTATTCAGTAGGGACAACACTTGAGAGAACGTGGGGTGTTTTCCGCTATAATTTGTACATTTTCTCAGGAATGCTCTTTACAGTCCTTGGCGCATTTATTCTTTACGGGATCCTGCGCGTTACGAGTCCCTCTTATTTCCTGCTTATGGGAAATGCTTTCAGTACCTATTATGTCTGCACTTCGATCATGCTGGCTTTTGCAGCTACCTATCCGAATGCGGAAGTACTGTTGTATTTCTTTATTCCTATCAAGATAAAGTGGCTGGGGATTTTTTATGGTATTATTATTCTGGCCGATCTTGTACAGAGCAGCTGGGCAAACAGAATTGTAATGATAGCATCTTTGTTCAACTTTGTAGTATTTTTCCTGTCAAGCCGTAATGTCAGGAGATATTCGCCCAAAGAGCAGGCCAGACGGAAAGAATTTAAAAAAGCAATGCGGACAGACCAGTATACTTCTCAAAATGGACAGATTACAAAGCACAAATGTGCAGTATGCGGACGCACAGAGTTAGATGGGGATAATCTGGAATTCCGGTTCTGTTCAAAATGTGACGGAAATTATGAATACTGCCAGGATCATCTGTTTACACATGAACATGTGCATGGCCCTCAGAAATAGAGAAGGTAGAGGGATGAAAAAAATATTGAAATTCCGTTTTAAAGGAAAGCTTATAAATGGAATACTGCTTTTGATACTTCCGGTACTGTCGCTTATGTGTCTGGAGTGTTATACTCATGTGCCATGGGATCTGACTGTGCCGATATTTGTTTTAAATCTGGCGTTTTATTATATTTTGTCTGGTATTTGTGTTTTTTTAACAGGAAGTACTGCAATTGGGTATGGCATTGCACCGATTTTCCCTATGATATTTGGACTCATAAATTACTTTGTGGTGGATTTCCGGTCGGCACCTGTTGTTCCGTGGGATCTGTATTCTATAAAGACAGCAGCATCAGTAGCTGGAAATTACGAATTTGTGATTACCAGGAGACTTGTGTTGGCAGTAGCAGGTTTTTTGCTGATTTCCTTTGCTGGCAGCAGGACGGGAATTGTAATAAAAAAGAAAAAAATAAGAGTGGCTGGAGCTGCAGTTGCATTTATTTGCATGGCCGGGTATCTTAAAGGAATTGGAACTGATACGGCAGTAGAGATGTTTGGTCTGGATACTACTCTTTTCACTCCAAACGTTCTCTATCGCAATAACGGACTTACTGCCGGATTTCTTGCCAACCTCAAGTTTATGAATGTAGAAGAGCCACAGGGGTATTCCCCTGAAAACGCAGAAAAAATTGCAGCGGCATATAAAAAAGAAGATGATTCTTCGGATACAGAGGAACTTCCAAATGTGATCGTTATTATGAACGAGGCATTTTCAGATCTTTCAGTCCTGGGAGAATTTGAAACAGATAGTGATTATATGCCGTTTATAAGGGGGATGAATGAAAACACTGTAAAAGGAAATTGCTATGTTTCAGTAAAAGGCGGCAATACGGCAAATAGTGAATATGAATTTTTGACGGGGGATTCTATGGCGTTTCTGCCGGCAGGAAGTATACCGTATCAGCAATATATAAAATCGGATATGCCGTCTTTGGCGAGCTATCTGGGCAAACTTGGATATAATACAACAGCGATTCACCCTTATAATGCCTCAGGATGGTCGCGCGACAAGGTTTATCCATGGCTTGGATTTGATGAGACGCTATTTAAATCTGATTTTGAAAATCCTATGCTGATTCGTGACTATATCAGCGATTATTCAGCGTTTTCAAAAATCATAGAACTTTTCGAAGAGAAAGAAGAGGACGAAAGGCTCTTTACTTTTGAAGTTACAATGCAAAACCATGGCGGATACAGCAGGGATGTGGAGGGCTTTGAGGAGACGATCCATATTACGGAGCTGGATAATAAGACAACGCAGGTGCGGGCGGTGGAAAAATATCTGACACTTATGCTGGAGACGGACAGAGCATTTGAAATGCTGATAAGTTATCTGCAGAAACAGGAGGAGCATACGATTGTACTGATGTTTGGCGATCATCAGCCATCTGATTATATTACGAACCCCATATTGAGGCTGGTTGGACGTGACAGAGACGGTGAAGATGCAGATAATGTGCAGTTTGATAATCATATTGTTCCCTTTGTTATGTGGGCAAATTATGATATTGAAGAAGAGGAAATTGATGCTGTCAGTGTAAATTATCTTGGAGGATTACTGATGGAAAAGGCCGGTATACCGACCACAGCTTATCAGGATTTCTTATCCGGAATGAGACAGGAAATACCGGCAGTGACAGCTGATATGCTCATAGATAAAGCCGGTAACAGGTACCGGCTTGAAGAGAGCGGATGGGATGAACGGCAGGAGATGACGGATTATCATATCCTGGATTATAACCATCTTGCTGATTTTAAAAACAGAATTTCAGATTTTTTTGATTAAGATGCCTTACCGTTTAAGAATGGCCGGGCAATATGGATATTAAAGAAATCAATCAGCGGTCCCATAAAGAAGGCGGTAATGATTGTTCCTGCACCGGCGATTGCCGGCAGTGCGGAGATCTTGCCGCCTGCAATTATGTATAAGCAGCAGCCCAGAGCCACACAAACGAGATCAGTGATAATTCGGATAAATTTGAATTTTCCCAGGTGCCATTTATTTGTCAGGATCAGAGCCACGGCATCGTAAGTGGAAACACCCATGTCTGCTGTGAAATAGAAAGCGGAACTAAGGCACATAAATACAATTCCGATAATCAGAAACAGGATTCTGAGGGGAACAGACGGATCCGGGAAAATTTTCAGCAGTGTATCCAGTGAAAATTGAGCAATATATCCCAGAAAGAGCAGATTAATGATTGTGCCCAGCCCGATATAATGACGGTCTGCAAAAAGAGCAAACAGAAGCATGGCAGCAGTAGCAAGTGAGTAAACAGTTCCAAATGAAAGGGGGATGACAGCATCAAGCCCGCTCATAAGGGTCTGATAGGGATCTACCCCAAATGCGGCAGCTTTAAAAAAGCCTACACAAATTCCGCAGACGATGATGCCAAATACGGTCATACCGACACGTTTTGCCTGATAAATTTTTGTTGCATGATCCATGACAATAATCTCCTTTTTAATTGAAATAAAAAATCATAATGAGTATAAATAGTTTCAAATTAAAATGCAATGCCTTTTTTATTTTCATTGCAAAAGAAATATGATATACTGTCAAAAAAGGCGGAACATTTGTGAGCCTTTTATACGTAATAGAAAAGAGGTTAAGCTGAAAATGGAAAAGGAATACAGACAGGAAACAAAATGCATTCAGTCCGGCTGGACGCCAAAACGGGGAGAGCCGCGTATTTTACCGATCGTGCAGAGCACAACATTTAAATATGATACAACAGATGAGATGGGAAAACTTTTTGATCTGGAAGCAGACGGATATTTTTATTCCAGAGTTCAGAATCCTACCAGTGATGCTGTGGCGGCAAAAATTGCAGATCTGGAAGGAGGCGTCGCTGCTGTACTTACTTCTTCCGGACAGGCAGCTAATTTTTATGCAATCGCAAATATCTGCGAGGCGGGAGACCATATTGTTGCAGCTTCAACAATTTATGGCGGGACATATAATCTTTTTGGAGTGACGCTTAAAAAATTTGGTATAGACTGTACTTTTGTGGATGCAGATGCGGATGAAGAAACAATAGCTGCGGCTTTTAAATCTAACACTAAGGTTATGTTTGCAGAGACAATCGCAAATCCTGCTCTTGTAGTGCTGGACATTGAGAAATTTGCAAAGATTGCTCATGCTCATCAGGTTCCGCTGATCGTGGACAACACCTTTGCAACTCCGATTAATTGCCGTCCTTTTGCGTGGGGAGCAGATATTGTAGTACATTCTACTACGAAATATATGGATGGACATGCCATGCAGATAGGCGGAGCAATTGTCGACAGCGGTAATTTTGAATGGGAGGCGTGCGGTGACAAATATCATGGGCTGACGCAGCCGGATGAATCCTATCATGGGATCATATATACAAAGAAATTTGGAAAGAAGGCATATATTACTAAAGCAACGGTTCAACTGATGCGCGATCTCGGCGCTGTTCCCTCACCTCTGAATTGTTTCCTTTTGAATGTCGGTCTGGAGTCACTGGCACTTAGAGTAGAGCGACACTGTTACAATGCGGGACGGATTGCAGAATATCTTAACCGGCATGAGAAAGTGAGTCATGTAAATTATGCCGGTCTTCCCACAGACAAATACTATCCGCTGGCACAGAAATATATGACGGAAGGAAGAACCTGCGGTGTAATATCTTTTGAGTTAAAAGGCGGAAGAGAGGCGGCTGTGCGCTTTATGGACAGTCTTAAGCTGGCTGCAATTGTTACACATGTTGCTGATGCGAGGACCGGAGTGCTCCATCCTGCAAGTCATACTCATCGCCAGATGAATGACCAGCAGTTAAAGGAAGCAGGAGTGTCGGCAGGACTGATCCGCTATTCTGTGGGAATTGAAAATGTAGAAGATTTGCTGGAAGATTTGGCTCAGGCTCTTGATAAGGCATAGTTTTCAGCGAATATTAGTAAAAAATGCTTGCAAAACAGAACACTATGTGTTAGAATATTTTCCGGTTGGTAAATCGGAAAATATTCTAATAAATGTGCCGGCATGTCGGAATGGCAGACGAGGCAGACTCAAAATCTGTTGTGGGCAACCACGTGTGGGTTCAAGTCCCACTGCCGGCAGTATACAGCGTGAAGCAGAATACAATAAGTGTCTGTTTTCGCGCTGTTTTGCATAGTAGATAATGATAAATCCAAATCTGGTTCCAGTCTGGAGTACAGATTTTTATAGTTTTTGAGCGGAGACGGCGGTATCACAAATGATACCGCTTTTTTTGCAGTTGAAATCTTTATGGTGTATTTTTCTGTTACGTTCCGGCAGGTTGTCGATAGTTATATGTTCTAATGAGGACAAATTATTATAAAACTTTAAGCAAAAAAGTGAATTTACGCGACAAATTGGTTTTGCTAAAATTATATTACAACAATAAAGCGTCTGGAGAGATGGTGCACAATTTCTTTAGATGAAATATGGGGTAAATTATCTAAAAAAGGAGGTTTTTTATGAAACGACGAATAACAAAAATAATGGTTAGCATGGTGGCAAGCGTACTGGTATTAGGAACAGGATGCTCTGGAGTAATGGCAGAAAGTGCTGATGAAAAAGTTACTATCGGATGGGCAATGGCCTATTTTGATCATCCGGTTTATCAGTTGCTGATGCAGGGCGCCGAAGAAGTTGCGGACGGCCTTGAGAATTGTGAACTGATTTTTGCGGATGGAAAAAATGACGCCACTACACAGGCATCTCAGATTGATAATTTTATTGCACAGGACATGGACGCGATTATATTGACTGCCGCGGTTTCTGATCCGATGCTTCCGTCGGTTAAGAAAATAAATGATGCAGGAATTCCGTTTATTGTAGTAGACAGGAGACTTTTGAAGCAGGGACAGGATGTAACCTGGGACTGCTATGTAACCTGGGATATGGTTTTGTCAGGTGCTCAGGGAGCAGAACAGACAATCGAGGCTCTTGGTGGTGCAGGAAAGGCGGAAGGAAAAGTAGTTGTTGTTGAAGGAACTGCGGGATCAGGTTCGACAATTGACAGAGGCGGTGCATATTACTCTAAACTGGAAGAAGAACCGGGGGTAGAGGTTATTTACAAAGTGGACGGCGATTTTGACAGAACCAAAGGAATGGAAGTTACTGAAACAATTTTGCAGAGATATCCTGACAAAGGCGACTTCGATGTGATTTATTATATGAATGATGAGATGGCTCTTGGAGGACTTCAGGCAATTGAAGCAGCAGGACGATTAGGTGAATTTACAGTTATCAGTGTGGACGGAGAAAAAGAAGCTCTGGATGCTGTAAGAGAGGGCAAGATTAACTATGAAGTAATGTTCATGCCGGATGAGCAGGCAGTTGCCGTAGAGATTGCATATAAGCTGGCTAAAGGAGAAGAAGTGGATTACAGTAATATTGAGTATAAAGGAACTCCGATTGAAGTTACAGAAACAGATGATGGTTTTACATGGGTCCGCCCTACATGTTATAAAGTTGACAGTACCAATTGCAATGAGCCGGAATATGCGGGCTGGTAAGGAGGATGAAATGCACAGGGATGAAAAAAAGGAATTGGAGCGGGAACCATTTCATTTTCAGATTCATCAGGCACCAAAGAGATCAGAGAGAATAGAGAAGTTATATGATTATGTGGGAGCTTCCAAGGTTGGAATGTGCATGGAAAGAGGACGGATTATTACTGAGGTATATCAAAATAATCAGTCTATACCACCTATAATGTTACGTGCATTATCTTTGAAAAATATTTTAAACAAGATGTCAATTTATATCCTGCCAGGAAGTTTACTGGCAGGAAATCAGGCAAGCAAACCAAACTATGCTCCACTTTTTCCTGAATATGCAGTTGATTTTCTCGAAGAAGAATTTATTCACGGAAAACCCTATTTTCCGGATGAGAGACCGGCAGATAAGATTGAATATAATCGCGCTGATGTGCCTGAGCTAAAAAAGATAATTGATTATTGGAAGGGAAATACCCATAAAGACCGGCTTTATGCAAATCTTCCTCAGGAAGCTGTTTTGGCTCAGGATGATATCGGAGCGGTAAATATAGTGAATTTTATGCATGGCGGAAGCGGGCATTTAACGCCTCCCTGGACATGGCTTTTTACAAATGGATTAAAAGAAATCATCAGAATCTGCGATGAGGAGTTGTCAAAACTGGAATTGTGGACAGTTGAAGGGATTAATAAAAACCGATTTTATCAGGCTGCAAAAATTGTTTGTGAGGCAATGATTGATTATGCTCACAGATATCAGAAACTTGCAGAAAGCATGGCGGAAACAGAAACAGATTTAAATAGAAAAAAAGAACTCGCAAAATTGGCACAAGTCTGCGGAAAAGTGCCGGAGAATCCGGCGGAGTCATTCTATGAAGCTTTGCAATTTATGACTTTTGTCCAGTTTGGGCTCCAGATTGAGGATAATGGCCAGGGGATTAGTCCGGGAAGATTTGATCAGGTTATGATTCCGTTTTATCGTAAAGATAAGGAAGAGGGCATTTTAACTGATGAATCGGCGGAGGAGCTGATTGAAAACTTTTTTGTTCTGCTTTCCACTGTTGAGAGAATGCGTTCATGGGATGATACGGCATATTTTAGAGGAAAGCCGATTTTCCAGAATCTTACAACGGGAGGGATTGATTCTAAGACTGGTGAGGATGCAACGAATGAGCTGTCCTACATTATAATGGACTGTATTGCAAATGCCCGAACACTGCAGCCGTCACATTATGTCAGATGGCATAAGAATACACCGAAAGCATTTAAACTGAAAATTGCAGAAACAATTCGGCTTGGAACAGGATTCCCGGCAATTGCAAATGACGATTTGTATATTCCGGCAATGATGAATCGTGGTTATAGCAGGAAAGATGCTTCTGACTACTGCATTGTTGGCTGTGCAGAGCCCGGTGTTGCCGGTCTGCGCGGTGGAAGAACCGGTGCAGCGTGGTTTTGTCTGGCAAAAATTCTGGAAGTTTCACTATACAATGGGAAAGATCCAAGGAGCGGTATAACACTTCACAAGAACTGCAATGATAAAGATTTATCAACATTTGAAAATTTTGATGAGGTTTGGGATGCATTTATTGATCAGATGAAGTATTATGCAAAGATTCATGCCATCATGGATAACACAACAGATTATCTTTGGGAAGAATACATGGAAGAACCGTTGTTTTCTGTTCTTGGATGTACACAAACAACGCTGGAGAGAGGAAAATCAATCTTCAAAGGCGGAGCAAAATATGACTTTACCGGTAACGAAACGATTGGCACAGCAAATACAGGCAATAGTCTCTATGCAGTGAAGAAACTGGTTTTTGATGATAAGATACTTACAGGAGCACAGCTTATGCATGCACTGAGTACTGATTTTAAAGATATGAATACATCTCCTACCGGACCGCAGATACAGCAGATTTGCCTGCATGTACCAAAATATGGAAATGATATTGAGGAAGTGGATATGTTGGTTCGTCGAGTACTGGAAAGTGTATGTGAAGAATTACCCCGGTATGAAAACACGAGAAATGGAAGAGGGCCTATTGGCGGTATCTTTCAGGCGTCCACAACAACCGTTTCTTCAAATACGCCATTTGGCTTATTGACAGGTTCACTTCCTGACGGAAGAACAAATGGAATGCCATTATCGGATGGGCAGTCTCCTATGAGAGGAACCGATGGAAAAGGACCGACGGCTGCAGTGAGATCTGTAGCAAGATGCAATAACTTAATCCTTTCAGAAGGATCATTGTATAATATGAAATTGCTGCCTCAGGATTTGCGCGATTAGCGGTAATGTGAATCGATGAATTACTTATGTAAAACAGGAGGAATTATTATGGATCAGACTATCCAAAGCGTTGGGCTTAACCGGCTGATAAATCTGATTGATTACTATTTTTCTTTAGGCGGTATGCAGATGCAGTTTAATGTCGTGAGCCGTGAGACATTGCTGAGAGCTCAAAATGATCCAGCCAAATATCAGAATCTTATTGTGCGTGTGGCTGGATACTCTGCATATTTTGTAAATCTTGAAAAAAAAGTGCAGCAGGATATTATCGAAAGAACTGAAGAAAGAATTTAATGAATGAGTTACAATGCCGGTGCTGCTCAAAACTAGAAAGGTGCAGCGCCGGTATTTTTTGTATAATAAGATGAGAGGTGCATGATTTGAAAGGCGTAATTTTTGACATACAAAGATGGAGTCTGCATGACGGACCCGGAATAAGAACGAATGTATTTTTTAAAGGCTGTCCTCTTTCGTGTAAATGGTGCAGTAACCCGGAATCTCAAGAAAAATGCAGTGAACTGGCATTTTTTGCTGATAAATGTATTGGCTGCTTAAGCTGCATCAAAAATTGTCCGCATGATGCTATAAGGCAGAATAAAAGCGGCAGAACGATTGATTATGGTAAGTGCAGAAATAAATGTTACTCTGGGACTGAGAAAGGATTTGCATGTACAAGGGAATGCTATTCGGAAGCATTGAAGGTTATGGGAAAAGAGACAACCGTATCAGAAATTTTAGATGAGGTCATGAGGGATCAGGAAATATATGCAAAAAGTGGGGGAGGAATTACGGTTACCGGAGGTGAACCTCTGGCACAGCCGGATTTTTTACTCGAACTGCTTAAATCGGCAAAGGAAAAGGGGATTCACACAGCTATGGAAACCAGTTTGTTTGCCGTCTGGGAGATTGTGGAACAGTGTCTCCCATATTTAGATTTTCTGTTCATGGATTTCAAGATATTGGATTCTGCAAAGCATGATAAATATACTGGTGTCTGCAACAGGATTATTCTGGAAAATATGAAAAAAGTATCCGAATATAAGAAAAGCCATGAACTGGAGACGGTTATAAGGACACCTGTCATACCGGGAGTTAATGATGATATAGACACGATTGGAAGTATGGCCGAATGGATTCGTGAAAACCTGCCGGGAGTTAATTATTATCAGCTAATCGCGTATCACAGGCTTGGCAGAGGAAAATATGGAAACATAGGGAAAGAGTATGAACTTTCTGATCTGGAATCCCCTGCGAAGGATTTAATGGTTCAATTAGAGAAGAGAGCGGAAGATTTCGGGTTAACGATAGCAAGATATTGAGGACAAGGAGAATAAATATGAGCGAAAGCAGCTATTTATGTATGCGTAATATTAGTAAATCCTTTCCGGGAGTAAAAGCTCTTACAAAAGTTAATTTGGAAGTAAGATGTGGAGAGGTCCATGCACTTTTGGGAGAAAACGGTGCCGGAAAATCAACATTATTGAAGATACTTTCCGGTGCATACTCAAAAGATGAAGGTGAAATTGTTGTTAATGGAAAAAAAATAGATCAAATGACACCACAGCTGGCAGAAGAATTGGGAATATCTGTTATATATCAGGAATTCAATAATCTGCCTCATTTAAGTATTGCAGAGAATATATTTCTTGGGCGTCAGCCTGTTAAGAAAAATGGATTAATCGATTGGAAAAAATGTTATGAGGACAGTAGAAAGCTCCTTAATAAAGTAGGACTTGATATTGATCCGAGAACAGCTGTTTCAGGACTAAAAGTGGCACAGCAGCAGATGGTTGAGATAGCAAAAGCGTTGTCCCAGAATGCAAAAATTATTGTCATGGATGAGCCTACCGCACCGCTGACGCAAATAGAGATTGATAATCTGTTTCAGGTGGTCCGCGAATTAAAAGCAAATAATGTAGCTGTTATTTACGTTTCACACAGATTAATAGAAATCAAAGAAATATGTGACCGTATTACGTTTTTAAGGGACGGATGCTATGTTGGGAATGCACAGGTAAAAGATATCGAAATAAGTGATATGATTCGGATGATGGTTGGAAGAGAACTTACTGATATGTATCCGCGGTCTCGTGCAGTAACAGGTTCCCCTGTGCTTGAAGTAAAGAATCTGAGTACGGCCGACAAGTTGGATAATATAAATCTGGTACTTCATAAAGGGGAAATCCTGGGACTGGCCGGACTGGTCGGAGCAGGAAGGACCGAACTGGCAAGAGCCATATTTGGGGCGGATTCTATATATTCGGGAAAAATCAGAATTGAGGGAAAAGAAATACATATAAAGAACACCAGAGATGCTATTTCAAAAAAAATCGGACTTGTTCCAGAGGATCGTAAAAGGCAGGGATTGGTTTTGATTATGAATTTGATTAAAAACACTACATTGGCAAGCTTAAATAAATTTTCAAAATTAGGTAAGCTTAATTTAAGAACTGAAATACGTGACACGGAAAATTATGTGGAGAGACTGAGAATCGTAACTCCTGATGTGTGGACAATAGTGAATAATCTTTCAGGAGGAAATCAGCAAAAGGTGGTACTCAGTAAATGGCTCAGTGCAGATTGCAGAGTTTTGATTATCGATGAACCGACAAGGGGAATAGATGTAGGGGCAAAGGTTGAAATTTATGAATTAATGAATGAACTGGTAGAGAAAGGGATGGGAATTTTGATGATTTCTTCCGAGTTGCAGGAACTGATTGGAGTATGCGACCGTATTTTGGTAATGCATGAGGGAAAAATTTCCGGTGAATTAAAACGACCTGAGTTTTCTGAGGAGAAGATTATGGCATATGCGACCGGGCAGACTTTATAAAAGGGGGATGTATTGTGCGGAAAAGTTTAAGAGTGGAAAAAGCGCTAAAACCACATGCGGTTATCTTGATTACCCTATTGGTTCTTATCACAGGTATGAGTATAATAGCACCTAATTTTATGACGGTGGGAAATATGATTGATATCATTCGGGTTAATTCTATTAAGGGAATTATGTCGGTGGGCATGACCTGTGTTTTGCTGACGGGCGGAATTGATCTTTCGGTAGGATCTACGTTTGCTGTTGCCGGAGCTGTAACGGCATCCTTTGTATCGGGCAGCTACAGTGATTATATTACGAGTAATTTGTTTAAATGCAATACATTTGTCGCAATTCTTATCGGTCTTGCCGCTGCTGCGGCTATAGGACTTGTAAACGGACTGATTATTGTAAAACTGAAGGTAGAACCATTTATTGCAACTCTGGCAATGATGACATTTGCCAGGGGTATTACATACTTATACACGGGCGGGTATCCAATTAATTTTAAGCCTATTCCAGATGATTTCGCCTGGTTTGGAAAAGGATATTTTGGAATTTTACCTGTGCCGGCATTGATATTTATTCTGGTGATCTGTTTAGGGGGATATCTGCTAAAATACACGCAATACGGCAGATCATTGTTTGCGATAGGAGGAAACAAAGAGGCGGCTGAACTGTCCGGCATTCCAGTGGAAAGAAATGTATGTCTGACATATATTATCATGGCTGTATTTGCAGGTATTGCAGGTATTATTATGACATCCAGAGTGGCATCTGCTTCGGCGGTTGCCGGTGAATCTTATGAAATGGATATAATTGCCAGTGTTGTTTTGGGAGGAACGGTTCAATCCGGAGGAGCAGGTTCGATTACCGGAACTGTTATTGGTGTATTTATATTTGGAATTATCGAAAATGGTCTTAATATTTTGGGGATGCCAACATATTTTAAACTGTTAATAAAGGGAATTGTGATTATACTTGCACTGGGTGGTCATTTTATTCTGCCTCAGAAAAAAGCAGGAGAAGCTGGAGGTAACACAGATGTATAAAAGAAGGCAGATATTAAGTTTTAATCAGCAGAAATTAGTGTTGTTTTTGATGCTGGTAATGATTGTGAGTTTTACCTTGATAAAACCGGAGTTTATCAACGCCAGAAGCGTAGACAATATTTTGCGGACATTTTCCATGTATGGTATTGCATCTATGGGTATGACTTTGGTAATCTTAACAGGAGGGACTGATCTGTCGGCAGGATCTAATATGGCGTTGGCTGGTGTTGTGGGTGCAGGGCTTCTGGGAAATGCTATTGGCGCTGCGAATCCAATAAAACTTCCGTTCATTTTAACGGTTGTTATTGCATTGGCGGTATGTGGAGGTATAGGATGCCTCAATGGATTATGCATAGCAAAATTGCATATTGCACCGTTTGTATCTACACTTGCAACGATGTCAATATCCAGAGGATTTGTGTATGTTGTGGCAGATTTTGTTGTCCGTGGTGTTTCAGGATCGCCGATTACTTTTATGAATAATGGATACTATATGATCGGATTGGGAAATGTTTGGAAAATACCCATTCAGCTGCTTATTTTTATTTTTACTTTTGTATTGCTTTATGTGATGCTGAAGCATACCAGGGTTGGAAGAGCTGTATATACAGTAGGTGGAAACAGGGAGGTTGCCAGACTGGCCGGAATGCAATCTGATAATATTATCCTGTTATGCTACACATTGTGTGGCGCTTTAGCCGGATTAAGCGGATTGATCCTGGTTGGAAAACTTTCGTCGGCATCCACGGTAGCTGCTCAGGGATATGAACTGGATTTTATTACAGCGGTAGCTTTGGGAGGTACCAGTATGTCGGGAGGAAATGGAGGTGTCGTTGGCACGCTAATTGGAACAGCCTTTTTGGCTGTGATGAATAACGGACTGGACATGATCAATATTCCTTCATTTTATCAATACCTGATTAAGGGAGCAATTCTGGTATTTGCAGTATATATTGATATTTTTTTTCAAAAACGTGCAGAATGTAATAAGCAGTGATATTTGTTATAATGTGATATGCTCCGGTTGTGGTAAAGAATGGCTTCTGTTTTATAAAGGATGGAAATATGGGAAAGATATTATTTGTGGATGATGAACGATTGATTCGGGAGGGAATAGCTGATCTGATTGATTGGAAATATTTGTCCGGTGAAGAACTTAAGCTGGCAGAAAATGCAGGTGTTGCCTTAAAATATCTTGAACAAGAGCGTTACGAGATTGTAATTACAGATATTTATATGCAGGATATTAACGGAATAGAACTGGCAAAACAAATAAAGGACAGATGGCCGGCCACGAAAGTAATACTTTTGTCAGCTTATGAGGATTTTGAGTATGCAAAAGAGGCAATTGAAGCGGGGGTATTCAAATATTTGCTGAAACCGGTAATTCCCGAAGAACTTGAAGATGCAGTGAAAGATGCGCTAAGCCAGGTAAAGAGCAATATTGAATTTGAAAATAAAGTATTAAAAACAGAGGAGATAATAAATGTTTACAAAATACAGATGGAAAAAAATTTGTGGAAAGATATTGCTTATGGAAATATACGAGATGAGTCGGATATTGAATCAAGAAGCAGACAACTAAGACTGTCTGTTAAAAATTCCGGAGTCTGCTGTGTTGTTATAGAGGCTGGTAACTTTTCAAGGCTGCTTCGAATATCAGAGAAGGCAGAGGAAATAGCGTCATTGTGTTTCGCAGATTATTTGAATACAATTCTTATCAATGAGCATATGGTGGTACTGTTAAAAAATGAACCGTTACAGGCAGAATTATTTACTCTTCAGGATAGAGTAAGTGAACTTACAGATGAAATAATCAGTGTAGCGGTAGGCAGTTATGTGACAAATCTGTTAGAGTTGCCATCTTCTATAGAGGCGGCCTGTTATAAAATAAGAGAAGGCTGTCCAAATATCAGCGAAGAGATGGATCATATTGTATTAAAGTCGATCAGGATAATTAGGGAAGAAATACAGCACAAAGATTTTAATATAAATACAATTGCACGTTCGCTTCATGTAACACCGGCATATTTTTCACGAATATTTAAGAAAAGGATGGGAGTCACGTGTATAGAATTTATTCAGAATTATAGAGTTGATCTGGCAAAAGAGTTATTAGAGTTTACAAATTTAAGCAATCAGGAGATTGCGGAGAAGACAGGATATACGAGCGTTTACTATTTTAATCAGCAGTTTAAAAAAATAACTGGGGAAACACCGGGATATTATAGAAGGAAAAGGCAGCGTAACGATGTTCAGATCAATTAAAACGAAACTTACAGTATCTTTTTGTGGAATAGCTATCTTTTTTTCTTTGGCAACAGGTATGTTATCATATGGGATTCTGACTAATTTTATGATTCATACGCAGCAAAAGAACCAGGATATGCTGGCCGCAGCCCTTTGCACATCTATAGAATATTTCAGGGAAAGATGCGAGAATGCACTTAATGAAATACAGGATGATGAGAATTTTGATGCTGCAGCCGCAGATTGGGTCTTATCAGAAAATAGCCAAAAATTATTGATGTATCTGAATGAGACAGCGGCTAGGCTGGAGTTTATTAATAATATGTTTGTAATAAAACCGTCCTATGATTATGTGGGTACAGAAGAATTGCAGGATATTTCAACATATATGGTTGATCGGATAAGTACGGCAGAACGTTTTGGAGATACCTGTGTATGGGACTCCGGTTATGCAACAAACAGTATTATGCTGTTCCGCTGTTTTAAGGTTGAAGGTTACGATAAAAATATATATTTGTTTATGCAGGTAAAGAATGAAAATATACAGGCATATTTTAACCGCTTCAGATTGCAAAACAATCAGCGCTTTTCGTTGAAAGGAATAACCAATGGTTTTGAAGTGACAGAACAGGGTTTTTTTTATAATTATTATGATAATTATGATAATCTGTTGCATACAAAAATTGATATTGGAGACTGGTATTTAAGAACATGGACAGAAGATACGGTAGCGTCGAGTATATCAGCAGAGCTGTTTTCCCGGCTGGCAGTAGTATTCTGCATAATTCTCTTTAGTGCTTTTTTTTAAGTACGGTAATTTCCCGGCAGATAACAAAGCCTATTAAGCAGATGGAGGAAGTTGTAAAGCAGTACAGCAAAGGAAATTTTGATATTAAAATACATTTGAGTGGGAAAGATGAAATCACAGAGCTTGGGAGTGTATTGAATGTTATGGCAATGCAAATTACTGGCCTGATTAAAAGTGTCACGGAGAAAGAGAGGCAGAGTAAATATCTTGAGCTGCAGACGTTGATATATCAAATAAATCCACATTTTTTGTATAATACATTAGATTCTATTAATATGCTTGCAAGAAAAAATGATGATTTGCAGGTTGCAGCAATGGTAACAAATTTGTCAAGACTATTCAGGCTTAGTTTAAATCGTGGAATGAACATTATTTCTGTAAAAGAAGAGGTCGCGCATGTTACATACTATCTTAAAATACAGAAATTCCGATTTGAAGAACAACTGGATTGGATAGTAGAGGTTTCTGATGAAATACTAGAATGCAGGATTATAAAATTTATTATGCAGCCAATTGTAGAAAATGCGATATATCATGGAATCAAATCTAAAAATGAACATGGTTTTATAAGAATCACATGTACCAGGAGGGGTGATAATCTGGAAATTATCGTGGAAGATAATGGGAAAGGAATGAATGCGGTTACTTTGGAACAATTAAACAAAAGAATGAACGATAAAATCCGTGAAGAGAAAGAAATACGTGGTTATGGAATATGGAATGTAAATCAGAGGATTAAAATATTTTATGGGGAACAATATGGAGTTACGATTGAAAGTGCTTTGGGGCATGGGACAAAAATATTGATTACAATTCCGGCAGAACTTCGAAATTAAAAAGCATCCCAATAGGAATTTAGCAGGTATAAGCCTGTTCGAGGATTCCTGTGGGATGTTTTTGTGTATTTATCTTGTCTCGGTATATGAATATTGATTTGGCCTGTCATGGATTCGGTGCCCGCCAGACTTATTTTTTCTCTTTTTTTAAACGGAGTTTTGTGGTACACTATATCGAAAGGAACTGGCGTTTTTTGACTGGGGGCACGGGTATGGATTGCAGAACAGCACAGCAAAAAATAATGCCGTACATTGAACGGAAACTAAATGACCGTGAGATGGAAGCGTTTATTGAGCATATCAGAGAATGTGAGACTTGCAGTGAGGAACTGGAAGTCTATTTTACAATCTATTATGCAATTGAAAAATTGGATGATAAAGGGCAGGATTCTTTTGATATG
The DNA here is from genome assembly GCA_030539395.1 of Eubacteriales bacterium. GTDB lineage: Bacteria > Bacillota > Clostridia > Lachnospirales > Lachnospiraceae > Marvinbryantia. Next base: position 50,981 of record JAUNSC010000015.1, on the reverse strand, counting down.
AAGGAATTGCTGGAAAAGGATCTGGAAAGGGCGGAACATAAAATTTCTAACAGATATATCTTGAAATTTTATCAAAGATTATTTATTGCTCTCATGGCAATACTTATGTCGGTGATTGTTTTTACCGGAATACAGATAGCTCTGCGGGGATCATTTGAAGATACAACGCTCTATAATCTGTTCAGTAATCAGAGTGAGGAAGAGTATTTGACGGTACCTGAAAAAGAGACAGAACAATCTGAAACAGAGGAAAAACGCCAGCAGGAAACGAATAGAAAGAATCAGGTGATCGTTACGACGCCTGAGACGGAGAAATGGATTCGAGAAACGCTTGATATGGAGTAATCGAGAGTTTGAACAGATAGAATAGCGTGATATGGCAGGAGGAATTATGCGGGAAAAGTTAGTTTTGATAGATGGACACAGTATATTGAACAGGGCGTATTACGGAGTCCCTGATCTGACAAATTCCGAGGGGCTTCATACGAATGCTGTTTATGGGTTCCTGAATATTATGTTTAAGATACTGGATGAGGAAAAACCGGATTATTTTGCGGTGGCCTTTGATTTAAAAGCACCGACTTTTCGTCATAAGATGTATGAAGGATATAAGGGAACCCGCAAACCAATGCAGGAAGAACTTCGGCAGCAGGTTCCGGTAATAAAAGAACTTTTGACTGCTATGAAAGTTCCTCTCATGATGCTGGAAGGTTATGAGGCAGATGATCTGTTGGGAACCGTTGCAAAAAAGGCAGAGAGGGATGGCCTGGTGGTATCTGTTATATCGGGGGACCGTGACCTGCTCCAGCTGGCGACTGATAATATACAGATCAGAATACCGAAAACAAAAAAGGGCGGTACAGAGATTGAAAATTATTATACGGCTGATGTAGTGGAAAAGTATATGGTGACACCGCCCCAGATCGTGGACTTAAAGGCTCTTATGGGAGATACTTCAGATAATATTCCCGGAATCCCGGGAGTTGGTGAGAAGACAGCGGGAAAAATAATTTCTGCATATGGTTCCATTGAAAATGCATATGCCCATGTGGAGGATATCAAACCGAATAAGGCAAAAGAATCTCTCAGGGAGCATTATGATCTTGCACAGCTCAGCAAAAAGCTGGCGGCTATCAATACGGAAAGCCCATTTTCACTTGACATGGAACAGGCAAAAATGGGGGATTTATTTACACAGGAGGCTTTTGAAATCTGTCGGAGACTGGAGTTTAAGAATATTCTTGCACGTTTTTCATGCGATGGCCCGGAAAATGAAGTAAGCAGTTATTTCCGCGAAATGATTGATCTGGGTGAGATAGAAAAAGCTTTTGCCGGAGCGTTTCAGGCAAAAACAGTTGGCCTTGTATTGATCGTAGAAAAAGATCAAGTTCTGGGGCTCAGCATGGCAGTAAGCAAAGAAGAGATTTTCTATTTTCCGGTTCAGGGATTTGTGACAGAGCAGTATTTGATCGGGAAATATATGGAATTGTGCGAAAAGGTTGAGACGATTGTTACAATAGATTTGAAAACTCAGCTTGCAGCATTTGAAATGCCTTTTGATATCAGAGACGGGCTGTATGATGTGATGATAGGAGCTTACCTTCTTAACCCGCTGAAAGGCCAGTATCCAGGTGAGGATATTGCAAAAGATTTTGCTGAAATAATGATTCCGTCAAGGTCAGAGCTTTTTGGAAAGCAGACACTTATTCAGTCATCTGAATCAAATGGGAAGAAGTTTCTCGAGTATGCATGTTATCAGGCATATACGGCTTTCTCTTCTTTTGAAGCAATCCGGGAGAGCCTGGAAAAAACCGGTATGACAGAACTGTACAGAACGATTGAAATGCCATTGGTATATACTTTGTCAGATATGGAAAAGGCCGGAGTCCGCGTGGATGGAGAGTCTCTGAAAAGTTATGGAGAAGAACTTTATGTGCGGATTATTGAACTGGAAAGAGAGATTTATCAGGATGCGGGCGAAGAATTTAACATTAATTCACCGAAACAGCTGGGAGTGATTTTGTTTGAAAAACTTCAGCTTCCGGGTGCAAAAAAGACAAAGAGCGGATTTTCTACAGCCGCAGATGTTCTGGAAAAACTGGCTCCGGAATACCCGCTTGTATCTAAGATTCTGGAATACCGACAGCTTGCAAAACTGAAATCTACTTATGCGGACGGTCTTGCGAATTTTATTCTGGATGACGGCCGGATTCATGGAACCTTTAACCAGACGATCACGGCTACAGGGAGAATCAGCAGCACAGATCCGAACCTTCAGAATATTCCGATCAGAACGGAATTGGGACGGCTGCTCAGGAAAGTTTTTATTCCACAGGAGGATTGCGTGCTGATTGATGCAGATTATTCTCAGATTGAACTGAGAGTCCTTGCGGCTATGTCAGGTGATGAGACATTGATCCAGGCGTTTGCCCAGCATGCAGATATTCACAGAACTACAGCGTCACAGGTTTTCCATATTCCTTTTGATGAAGTGACTCCTCTTCAAAGAAGGAATGCCAAGGCGGTCAATTTTGGGATTGTCTATGGAATCAGTGCTTTCGGATTGAGCGAAGATCTCCATATCAGTGTGAAAGAAGCGGGAGAATATATTGAGAGGTACTTTAAAACATATCCCCGTATTAAAGAATTTCTTGATAAAGCAGTTCAGGGAGCAAAAGATGAGGGATATGTAACGACTCTGTTTGGGCGAAGAAGACCGGTGCCGGAGTTGAAATCCAGTAATTTCATGCAGAGATCTTTCGGCGAGCGGGTTGCCATGAATTCTCCGATTCAGGGAACTGCCGCAGATATTATAAAAATAGCAATGATCCGCGTCAACGAGAGACTGCAGAAAGAGAAATTTAAATCAAGGCTGATTCTGCAGGTGCATGATGAACTCCTGGTAGAGACATTTTGCGGGGAAGTTGAGCGGGTAAAAGAAGTTTTGAAAGAGGAGATGTTAAATGCTGTTTCAATGAAAGTCAGCATGGAAATTGACATGAATGTTGGGAATAACTGGTACGAAGCACATTAAGGGCAGGTGATATATATATGAAGGTTCTTGGAATCACCGGCGGAGTAGGTGCAGGAAAGAGTACGGTACTGGCATATCTGGAACGGGTGTATCAGGCCCGTGTGATTGAACTTGATAAGGTGGCACATGAACTGATGGAGCCCGGGCAGGAAGGTTATCAGAAAATTATAGAAAAATTTGGTGAGGATATTCTGGCTCCGGATGGAAGTATTGATCGGGGAATGCTCTATCAAAAAGCATTTTCTGACAGACAGAGAGTGGAAGAGTTAAACAGTATTGTACATCCGCTGGTAAAAAAAGAGGTTTGCAGGAAAATTGAGCAGGAGCGGAAGAAAAGAACGGCTGCCTTTGTGGTTTTGGAAGCGGCGCTTCTTCTGGAGGACCATTATGATGCAATTTGTGATGAAATCTGGTATATTTATGTGGAAAATGATGTCCGTCGGGAGAGATTGAAAAAATCCCGGGGCTATTCAGAGGAAAAAATCCGTTCCATTTTGGAAAATCAGAAATCGGACAGAGAATTTCGGATATTCTGTCAATTTGTGGTTGACAATAGCAGCAATATTATAGAAAATACTTATGGACAAATTGACAAAGGACTGAAAGAGCATGAATTTGTGTAGTATAGCCAGCGGAAGCAGCGGCAATTGTATTTATGCAGGTACGGAAGAGGGAAGCCTGCTGATTGATGTGGGAATCAGTGCAAAACAGGTACAGATCGGACTTGAGACAATAGACCGTTCTCCCAGAGAGATTGATGGAATATTGATTACGCATGAGCATTCAGATCATATTTCAGGGATAGGCGTCATGTCGAGAAAATATGGGATTCCCATATATGGAACAGCCGGAACAATTGAGGCTGTTAAAAAGTGTAAATCACTGGGAAAAATAGATGAAGGATTGTTCAGGCCTGTTCAGGCGGATAAATCTTTTGCAATAAAAGACATGGAAATTCATCCGTTTCGGATATCTCATGATGCCGCAGAGCCGGTTGCATACCGGGTAAATTCAGGAGATAAATCGGTGGCTGTGGTAACGGATCTGGGCGTTTATAATGATTATACGATATCAAATCTTAAGGGGTTGGATGCGGTCCTGCTGGAAGCAAATCATGATGTGAGAATGCTCCAGGCAGGGATTTATCCATATTATCTCAAACAGCGTATTCTTGGAGAACGGGGACATTTGTCAAACGAAAATGCAGGAAGGCTTCTGTGCTCAATTCTTCATGACAATTTGAAAAATATTTTTCTGGGGCATTTGAGCAAAGAAAATAATTATGATGCGCTTGCTTATGAGACTGTCTGCACAGAAGTAACGCTTGGAGACAATCCATACAGAGCAGGAGATTTTAAGATAGAGGTTGCGCTCCGCAATCAGGCATCAGAGATGGCGGTAGTATAAAGAATATTATATATGCCGGAGGAGAGAAAGGAAGGAATATTATGAAAAAGACAATTATAACAGTGGTTGGAAAAGATACCGTGGGGATCATCGCAAGAGTTTGTACATATCTGGCGGAAAATAATATTAATATTCTGGATATTTCCCAGACAATCGTAGATGGATTTTTTAATATGATGATGGTTACAGATACATCCGGAACAGAAAAAAACATAGGTGAACTTTCTGTACAGCTGAAGCAGCTCGGGGAAGAAATTGGCGTAACGATCATGTGCCAGCACGAAGACATCTTCAACAAAATGCATCGAATTTGATCCTTTTTGAGCCATGCACCCGCGTACATCAGCAGCCCGTGCAAGCTTGCTTGTGCAGGTGTGCTGATGTACGCGGGTATACGGCGAATAGCCGCACCGAGAAGGAGCGAAGCGGAATCGAGGTGGCATGGCGGAGCCTAAGAGCGACGGCGAATAGCCGCACCGAGAAGGAGCGAAGCGGAATCGAGGTGGCATGGCGGAGCCTAAGAGCAACGGCGAATAGCCGCACCGAGAAGGAGCGAAGCGGAATCGAGGTGGCATGGCAATTTTTATTTTGAAGAAAGGAAAACACCATGATCAACATTTTTGAGGTAAACGAGACAAATAAAATGATACAGCAGGAAAATCTGGATGTGCGAACCATTACACTGGGAATCAGTCTTTTAGATTGTGTCGATTCAGATCTGGCTGTTTTGAACCAGAAAATATATGATAAGATAACGAGGCTGGCAGAGAACCTTGTCTCTACGGGTGAAGAAATTGAGCAGGAATACGGTATTCCGATTGTGAATAAACGTATTTCGGTTACTCCCATAGCACTTGTGGGAGCAGGGGCATGCAAGACACCGGAAGATTATGTGACGATTGCCAGGACGCTGGACAGAGCAGCCCATACTGTAGGTGTGAACTTTATCGGAGGCTATTCAGCTTTAGTGAGCAAAGGGATGACTGTTAGCGACGAGATGCTCATTCGTTCTATTCCGGAAGCGCTGGCATGCACGGAGCGTGTCTGCAGCTCTGTAAATGTGGGCTCCACAAAATGCGGCATCGATATGGATGCTGTACGGATTTTGGGAGATGTGATTCTTGATACGGCTGAAAAGACAAAAGAAAGTGACTCTTTAGGCTGTGCAAAGCTGGTGGTATTTTGTAATGCGCCGGATGATAATCCCTTTATGGCGGGAGCTTTTCACGGGGTTACTGAGGGGGATGCTGTGATTAATGTGGGAGTCAGCGGTCCGGGTGTTGTTAAACGTGCCCTGGAAAAGGTACGCGGCAGGAATTTTGAAGAACTTTGTGAGACGATCAAGAAAACAGCATTTAAAGTAACGCGTGTGGGCCAGCTGGTAGCGCAGGAAGCATCAAGGAGACTGAATATTCCTTTTGGCATTATTGACCTTTCTCTTGCACCTACACCGGCTATCGGAGACAGTGTGGCCGATATCCTGTGCGAAATTGGTCTGGAATATGCAGGAGCACCGGGGACAACGGCGGCGCTGGCACTTTTGAATGATCAGGTAAAAAAAGGCGGTGTGATGGCATCATCTTATGTAGGTGGTTTAAGCGGCGCGTTTATTCCGGTAAGTGAGGATCAGGGAATGATTGACGCTGTCACAGCAGGAGCTTTGACTCTGGAAAAACTGGAAGCCATGACATGTGTCTGCTCAGTTGGACTTGATATGATCGCGATACCGGGAGATACGCCGGCCACGACAATTTCAGGGATTATTGCAGATGAAATGGCAATCGGAATGGTAAACCAGAAAACAACTGCAGTACGTGTGATCCCGGTAAGGGGAAAGACGGTAGGAGAGACTGTAGAATTCGGTGGTCTTCTGGGTTATGCTCCGATCATGCCGGTCAATCAGTATTCCTGTGCTGACTTTGTAAACAGAGGCGGAAGAATCCCGGCACCTGTTCATAGTTTTAAAAATTAGAGGATGACGGGACTCTGGCGAAATTCATTATATGGATCTGAATGATATTTTTCGCAGATTGCTCCGTGGAAGATTTCGCTGCTTCGTATGCTGTCGGAAAGCTGTCTGCGTGATTCTGAAAGTAAAAAATTATCATCTGAATAATGTTTGATGAGGAAAGAACAGGCATCTGCCGGTTTTGTTAAAATCGGCAGGCGGCTGTTCTTTTTTATTATGGAAAGAACATTCGTGTTTTTTCGCATGCCGAGAAGACGGGCAAAAAACACCTGCTCGTTGCCTTGCGGCATATCTGTCTTACGTATGCCAAGCAGGATATGAATCAGGGCACGGCGGACATTGCTTTCGGTAACGTTTTTCGTTTTTACTAATGAAATAAACGAAGAATAGTCTCTGTAATCAGATTTAAAAGAAAATATCCTTCTCGCAAGATCCTCTGAAACATCTGCATAAGCGAGCAATTCTTCCGGACAGGTAAGATTAAGCAGCCGGTAGCGAAGCATCATTGAAAAATCCTGTATATAAACAGGTAGAGAAATATGATACTGATCCTGTATGACGGACGCAGTACTTTCCGGGACTGAAATTTTTATATCAGCCGGAAGGTTTTCTGTATTCAGAACATTTCTTATGGCAGAAGCTGAGCAAAGTCCGGAAAGGGAAAGATCATGATAATCATTGCCCTTCCTGCGGATGGTGACAGGCGTAATGGAACTGCCGCTTTTTTTAAGTGACTTTAAATATTCTATGCCCAGAATGTTATTTGGCATGGAAAGAAATGCGGAAAAAGAATTCCGGTCAGATAAAATGGGTAAAGACGAAATATTGCTGTCGGAAATATTTTTTAGATAATTCCAAAGAGAATTTTCCCGTGAAGCAGGAAAAGATAAGCCATTTTTCAGGGACTGTCTGAGGCCATCCAGATAGGAATCAGGTTCAGAAACAAGAATATCTGCAATCATTTTAAGAAGATCAAGACTGCCGTATTCGCTTCCGAAACAGAGAAAATCCACGCATCCCAGACCGTTTAACAGAGAAATAGCCCCTGCAGCAAAAGCTTCGGCACTTGCAGTTGAAAAACCGACGGGGAGTTCAAATACTGCGTCAAGACCGGCAGAAAGAGCGCAGAAAGAGCGCTGGAATTTGTCCATAACAGCAGGTTCACCGCGCTGGACAAAATTTCCGCTCATCACAGCGATAATGTGATCACATCCCGTAAGCTTTTTGGCTTCCTGAATCTGATAAAGATGACCGTTGTGGAATGGATTATATTCTGCAATGATGGCTGTGATGGACATGGACCGGCACTCCTTTCGTAACGGGTGATTACTTTTTAGCATCAGTTTGAACGAACTCAGTGTAGCATTATTCATTTTTTTTTTCAAGTAAAGGGAGAAATAGGATTTGACATTATCTGTAAAAAGATTTATATTTCAAACGAATTCTGATAGATAACTTGAAGTGGAGGACAACAATTATGAATTTCCTGGTAAAAGGCGGATGCAGAGTGTTTCAGGTCTGTATGAAATATGGGATGTATGCGATGCCCTGGAGAACTCCTGTACGAATGGAAGGGGAGGGCTGTCTTGGACAACTGGCTCAAAGGTTAAAAGATGAAGGACATCAGTGTGTACTGGTAGTGACAGATAAAGTTTATAGAAGAAATCCGCGCCATGAACAGGAGAATGAATATTCCGGAAAAACTGAGAGGTATCAGGAAAAAAGATATCCCTGTCCTTGCTGTGTGGGCATCTCAGGAGGAAAATCCGCTTTACCCGGTTCCGGTTATTTTTGGACGGAAAGATTTCAGAACATTATATAAGATGATCATGGAGGAAGAAAATGAGCAGCAGGATTGAAGAAATAATTGAGAGACAGCGGGCATTTTTTGCTTCCGGTGCGACAAAAAAGACGGAATTTCGGAAGGAGCAGCTGAAAAAACTGCAGGAATGTATTCACAAATATGAAAAAGAAATTTACGATGCATTATACCGGGATTTAAATAAAGCGCCTTTTGAATGTTATGCAACGGAAATGGGCATCGTTCTGGATGAAATTAATTTTATGTTGAAACATCTGGATCGCTGGTCCAGACCGCAGAGGGTCAGGACACCTGTTACCCAGTTCCCGTCAAAGTGCTTTCGGGTCAGCGAACCGTATGGGGTGGTATTGGTTATGGCCCCGTGGAATTATCCCTTCCAGCTTTCCCTTGCACCTCTGGTGGGAGCAGTGGCGGCGGGTAACTGTGTGATATTAAAGCCGTCCGCTTATGCGCCGTATACCTCAGCCGTGCTTTCGAAAATTCTGAGAGAAAATTTTTCGGATCAGTTTATCACAGTGATTGAAGGAGGCAGGGAAGAAAATGCGCAGCTGCTGGCACAGAGATTCGATTATATATTTTTTACCGGAGGTGTAACAGTCGGAAAATTGGTGATGGAATCTGCCGCGAAACATCTGACACCTGTCACACTTGAGCTTGGAGGAAAAAGTCCATGTATCGTAGATGAGACTGCGGATATAAAGATGACGGCCAGGCGCCTTGTCTGGGGCAAATATTTAAATGCAGGACAGACCTGTGTGGCACCCGATTATGTTTTGGTGCAGAGCAGCGTCAGGGATGATTTGATCAAAGCCATGAAAAAAGAAATTCGACGTCAGTTTGGAAAAGAACCTTTGAAAAATAATGATTATCCAAGGATCATTAATCAGAAACATTTTGAGCGGCTGCAGGGACTGATGAAGGACACTAATATTCTGGAAGGCGGGACATGTTCTGAAGAGAGCCTGAAAATTGCTCCCACAATTCTGGCCGGGGTTCACGGTGAAAGTCCTGTGATGCAGGAAGAGATTTTCGGACCGGTTTTACCTGTACTTATGTTTGACAGAATAGAAGATGCGGTTGCTTTTGTGAACAGACGGGAAAAGCCGCTGGCGCTGTATCTTTTTACAAAAAATGCCTATAGTGAAAAGCTTGTTCTGGAACAGACTTCATATGGCGGCGGCTGTATCAATGATACGGTTGTACATCTGGCAACACCATATATGCCCTTCGGCGGTGTGGGAAGCAGTGGAATGGGCTGTTATCATGGAAAAGAAAGCTTTGAGACTTTTACTCATAAAAAGAGCATCATGAAAAAAGCTCTGTGGCCGGATATTCCCCTTAGATATGCACCGTATCGCAGACTTTCTCTAAAACTTCTGAAAATGATACAGAAATAGGCTGTGAATGGAAAAAAATACATTTACGGTCAGATTCTGTGTTGAAAAATGACAGTGAAAATATTATAATATTTTTTATAAGGCGCATAAGGCGTATATATCACGAAAGGAGTCAAAGAATCATGGGATTTATTGACGTTATCAAAGAGAGAGCGAGAAACAACAAAAAAACAATCGTGCTTCCGGAGACAGAAGACCGCAGAACGTATGAAGCTGCTGCTCAGATTCTGAAAGAAGATATTGCAAATATTGTTCTGGTAGGAAGCGAAGAGGCAGTTAAAAAAGGCGGAGAAGGTCTTGATCTTACAGGCGCTGTAGTTGTAGATCCGGCCACCTCCGAAAAGACACAGGGCTACATCGATAAGCTTGTTGAACTGAGAAGTAAAAAAGGAATGACACCGGAACAGGCAAAGGAAATCCTTCTTAACCAGTATCTGTATTATGGTGTAATGATGGTAAAAATGGGTGATGCAGATGGTATGGTATCCGGTGCATGCCATTCTACAGCAGATACACTCAGACCGTGTCTGCAGATACTTAAGACAAAGCCGGGTACAAAACTGGTATCCGCATTCTTCCTTATGGTAGTTCCGAACTGCGAATACGGTGCAAACGGAGCATTTGTATTTGCTGATTCCGGCCTTTGCCAGGATCCGAATCCGGAAGAACTGGCAGCTATCGCAGCTTCCTCAGCAGAATCCTTTGAACTTCTGGTTGGAGAAGAAGCAAAAGTTGCAATGCTTTCACATTCCACAATGGGAAGTGCAAAACATGCTCTGGTAGACAAGGTAGTAGAAGCTACAAAAATCGCTAAAGAACAGTATCCGGATCTGAAACTGGACGGTGAACTGCAGCTTGACGCGGCAATCGTTCCGTCTGTAGGCGCTTCTAAAGCTCCGAACAGCGATGTTGCAGGAAAAGCAAATGTTCTTGTATTCCCGAACCTGGATGCAGGCAACATTGGATATAAACTGACACAGAGACTTGCAAAGGCAGAGGCTTACGGACCTGTAACACAGGGTATTGCAAAACCGGTTAATGACCTGTCACGCGGATGCTCTGCTGAAGATATTGTAGGTGTTGTAGCTATCACTGCTGTTCAGTGCCAGGCTGAGGATAAATAAGAATTACATAGTTGGAGGTATTAAAAGATGAATGTATTGGTAATTAACTGCGGAAGTTCTTCTCTGAAATATCAGCTGATCAATTCTGATACAGAAGAAGTTCTGGCAAAGGGTCTCTGCGAGAGAATCGGTATTGATGGAAGACTGGTATATCAGAAAACCGGTCTTGACAAAGAAATCACCGATGCGCCGATGCCTACACATAAAGAAGCGATTCAGATGGTTCTGGATGCACTGGTAAACGAAAAAACAGGTGCGATTGCAAGTCTTGCAGATGTAAATGCTGTTGGACACAGAGTCGTACACGGCGGAGAGAAATTCGCAAGCTCTGTTGTTATCAATGATGAAGTATTGAAGGCCATCGAAGAGTGTAATGATCTTGCACCGCTTCACAATCCGGCAAACCTGATCGGTATCAATGCCTGCAAAGAGCTGATGCCGGGCGTGCCGATGGTAGCGGTATTTGATACGGCCTTCCATCAGACAATGCCGGAGAAGGCGTATCTGTACGGACTTCCGTATGAATATTATGAAAAATATGCAGTAAGACGCTATGGTTTCCATGGTACAAGCCACAGCTTTGTATCTAAACATGCTGCAGAATTTATGGGACTTGATTTGGAAAACTCCAGGATCATTGTTGCGCATCTTGGAAACGGTGCTTCCATCAGTGCAGTCCTGAACGGAAAATGTGTAGATACTTCCATGGGTCTTACTCCGTTGGAAGGTCTTGTGATGGGTACACGTTCAGGTGATATGGATCCGGCTATTATGGAATATATCGCAAAGAAAGAAAACCTGGATATTGCAGGTGTTATGAATGTATTGAATAAGAAATCCGGTGTGTTTGGTATTTCCAGGAATCTGTCCAGTGATTTCCGTGATCTGGAAGAGGGCATGAACAGTGGAAATAAATATGCAGCAGCGGCTATGGAAGTATTCTGCTACCGTGTTGCAAAATATATCGGTTCCTATGTTGCAGCAATGAATGGTGTGGATGCTATTGCATTTACAGCAGGTATCGGTGAAAATGCAGGTATTGTACGTGAAAAGGTTATGGAATATCTGGGATACCTTGGAATTGAACTGGATAAAGAAGCAAATAAGGGCCGTGGAGAAGATATGATGATTTCTACACCGGATTCCAAAGTTAAAGTTGCTGTTATCCCTACAAATGAAGAATTGGCTATTTGCCGTGAGACAGTAGCACTTGTTTAATATTCAGACAGGATAATCAAATCGACTCAATGGTGACAATATCATTGGGTCGGTTTGCTTTTGCGGAGATACAAATTTAAGGAGAGAGAAAATGCTTGAGAAATTTTTTAAATTGAAAGAGAATCATACAAATGTAAAGACGGAGATTATTGCGGGTATTACTACTTTTATGACGATGGCATATATTCTGGCAGTGAATCCTAACATTCTGTCTGCTGCAGGTATGGACAGAGGAGCAGTATTTACAGCAACCGCCATATCGTCATTCTTGGGAACACTTCTGATGGCTCTGTTTGCAAATTATCCTTTTGCACTGGCCCCCGGAATGGGCCTCAATGCTTATCTTGCCTATACCGTTGTGCTCCAGATGGGGTATACCTGGCAGGCGGCTTTGGCAGCAGTATTTATTGAGGGTATTATTTTTATTTTATTATCAGCATGTAATGTGCGTGAGGCGATTTTTAATGCTATTCCCATGAGTCTTAAGCAGGCTGTCAGTGTTGGAATTGGTCTTTTTATTGCATTTATCGGTTTGCAGAATGCTAAGATCGTACTGAGCAATGGCAGTACATTGGTTGGATTGTTTTCGGTAGAGAGTTTTAAAGGCCTTAATGACGGTGCCGGATCTATGAATGATGTGGGAATAACGGTACTTTTGGCAATCATTGGTGTACTGGTGACGGGAATACTTGTTGTCCGAAAAATAAAAGGAAATATTTTATGGGGAATTTTGATTACATGGGTTCTCGGTATTGTCTGCCAGATGATCGGTATTTATGTTCCAAATCCTGAAATCGGCATGTATTCACTGCTGCCGGATTTTTCGGCAGGAATTTCTGTTCCGTCCCTGGCCCCGGTTTTCTGCAAGCTGTCTTTCACAGGTGTTCCGTTCCTTCAAATGGTAGTGATCGTATTTGCATTTCTGTTTGTGGATTTGTTTGATACTCTGGGAACACTGATAGGTGTTTCCACAAAAGCCGGAATGTTAGATAAAGATGGAAAACTTCCGAATATTAAAGGTGCACTGATGGCGGACGCCTGTGCAACAACAGCAGGTGCGGTTCTTGGTACTTCTACAGTAACCACATTTGTAGAAAGCGCTTCTGGTGTGGCAGAAGGGGGAAGAACAGGTCTGACGGCAGTTGTTACGGCTATACTTTTTGGACTTTCTCTGCTTCTCAGCCCGATTTTCCTGGCAATACCGTCATTTGCCACGGCACCTGCTCTCATTATTGTAGGTTTTTACATGATGGGGAGTGTGGGAGAAATCAGTTTTGATGATGCCTGTGAAGGAATTCCGGCATTTATCTGCATAGCAGCAATGCCGATGTTTTACAGTATTTCGGAAGGTATTTCCATGGGTGTCATTTCATATGTACTGATCAATCTGTTTTCCGGAAAAGCGAAAGAAAAGAAGATCAGTGTGGTAATGTATGTGCTGTGTATTCTATTTATCCTAAAATATATCTTCCTTTGATGTTTATTGAAAGAAAATGTAAAAAATCAGGTTGACAAACGCTAAACGCCTAGTTATAATAAACAAGTATGGATAGGAGGGCATTATGCTTGTTGACTTAAACGAAGTTTTAAAAAACGACGGGAAAGTATTGCAGATGAATGCGGTTCTCGATATGAAATCGTATACGTCTGTCCAGGGCGAGTTCCCTATCATTCGCAAAGAGCCGGTTTCCTTACATATTCAGAACAAAGGAAACAGGGAGCTCTTTATTACAGGGATGACGGAGCTTGTTTTTCTGGTTCCCTGTGACCGATGTCTTGAAGATGTGGAAGTTCCTCTGAAACTGCAGTTTGAAAGAGAAGCAGATCTTAAACAGAGTGAAGGAGTGCAGAAGCAGGAATCGGAAGAACAGTATTATATTGATGGATACAATCTGGATGTGGATAAGCTTGTCTGTTCAGAGATACTGGTGAGTTGGCCGTCGAAGGTTTTGTGTGCAGAAGACTGCAAAGGGATCTGTCCGACCTGCGGGACCAATTTGAATCTGGGGACTTGTGACTGCGAGCCAACAGATTTGGATCCCAGGATGGCAAAAATCCAGGAAATCTTTACCAAATTTAAGGAGGTGTAAACCATGTCAATCTGCCCGAAGAATAAATCTTCCAAAGGAAGAAGAGACAAGAGAAGAGCAAACTGGAAAATGACTGCTCCGAACTTGGTTAAGTGCAGCAAATGCGGAGAACTGATGATGTCTCACAGAGTCTGCAAGAATTGTGGTACTTACAATAAAAAAGAGATTGTTGCTCAGGATTAGTGAGAAACGTTGGAAAACAGGGTCTCTGCAGAAAACGCAGTGGCCTTGTTTTTTATTTCGCAGGAGAGTCCATTGGATTTCCTGTTATATAAAAACATTTAAATATTGATTTTTATATTGATGTCTTGTATGATAATGGTTAGAAACCAAGGAGGTACGAAAATGCAGGAAATCGTACGGGTTGTTGTCGATGCCATGGGTGGCGACAATGCGCCGGATGAACAGATAAAAGGTGCAATTCAGGCTGTTAATTCCAGAGATGATATTGAAATAATTTTTACAGGCCGTCAGGAGGTAATTACTTCTCAATTAGAGAAATATACTTACCCCCAGGAACGTGTGAAGATTATCCATGCAGATGAAGTGATCGAAACGGGAGAATCACCGGTCGAAGCAATTCGAAAGAAAAAGAACTCTTCCATCGTGACAGGTGAGATGCTTGTGAAAAACGGAGAGGCAGATGCTTTTGTCTCATCGGGCAGCACAGGTGCAGTTCTGGCAGGAGGACAATTGCTGGTCGGCAGAATGAAAGGTGTGCAGAGACCCCCTCTGGCACCGCTGATTCCTACGGAGAATGGAGTGGCGCTGCTGATTGACTGCGGCGCGAATGTGGATGCAAGGCCTTCTCACCTGGTTCAGTTTGCACAGATGGGTTCTGTGTATATGGAACGTGTGGTGGGAATAAAGAATCCGCGTGTCGGTATTGTAAATATCGGTGCGGAGGAGGAAAAGGGAAATGTCCTTGTTAAAGAGACATATCCTTTATTGAAGGAATGTAAAAATATCAATTTCATTGGAAATGTAGAAGCCAGAGATATACCTGCCGGCGTGTGTGATGTCGTTGTCTGTGAGGCGTTTGTGGGAAATGTTATACTGAAACTCTATGAAGGTGTAGGGGCAACAATGATCAAAAAAATTAAAGCAGGACTTATGTCAAGCCTCCGTTCCAGGATAGGAGCGTTATTGATCAAACCGGCACTGAAAGAGACAGTGAAGACATTTGATGCAACACAATATGGCGGGGCACCAATGCTTGGGTTGAAAGGACTTGTTGTTAAGGCACATGGAAGTGCAAAAAGTACGGAGATACAGAATGCAGTCATTCAGTGTGTGGAATACAAACAACAGCACATTAATGAAATCATGGGCAGTATTTTTAACGTGAGCCCGGAGAAGTAGGAGGAGATTTTCATGGAATTGGAAAAATTAAAAAAAATTATTGTGGATGTAATGAATGTCGATGAGGACGAGATTACAATGGACACCACATTTGCAGATGATCTTGGAACAGATTCACTGGATGTTGCTCAGATTATCATGGGAATCGAACAGGAATTTGATATTGAGATTTTAAATGAAGCAGAGAACATTGTTTCTGTTGGAGATGCAGTGGAAGCAATAAAGAACAAAATTAATTAAAAATGTGTTACGGAAAGGGGTGCCGTAGGATGCACCCCTTTTCTTTCCATAAGGGATGTGGTTATGATTAGAGATTTGATTGAATTGGAAGAAAAAATAGGCTACGTTTTTCGGAATAAAAAACTTCTGGAAAATGCCATGAGACATAGTTCTTATGCAAATGAACATAAGCAGAAAGGAATGAAAGACAATGAAAGGCTTGAATTCCTTGGGGATGCAGTTTTGGAACTGTCAAGCAGTGATTATCTTTACCGGCATTATCCGAATATGCGTGAGGGCGATATGACAAAACTCCGTGCCAGCATTGTATGTGAACCCACGCTTGCTCAGTGTGCTTCGGTGATAGAATTGGGAAGTTTTCTCAGGCTTGGTAAGGGAGAAGAGCAGACCGGCGGAAGAAATCGCGACTCAGTAGTTTCGGATGCAATGGAAGCACTGATAGGGGCTGTTTATCTGGACGGTGGTTTTACTAGTGCAAAAGAGTTTGTTGAACGTTTTATTTTGAACGATGTTGAAAAAAAGAAACTCTTTTATGATAGCAAGACTATCTTGCAGGAAATCGTACAGAGTTCTTTTAAGGGAGAGCAGATATCATACAAATTGATAAGGGAAGAGGGACCTGACCATGATAAAAAGTTTGTTATGAAGCTTTTTATCGGCGAAAAAGGTTTTGAAGACGGATGGGGCAGAACAAAAAAAGCTGCCGAACAGGAAGCTGCATACAAAACGATCATGACTTTGAAAGGACAACCTGAATAATATGTATTTAAAGAGCATCGAGGTGCAGGGTTTTAAATCCTTCGCTAATAAGATGAAGTTTCAATTTCATAATGGTATAACCGGTATTGTAGGACCAAATGGGAGCGGCAAGAGTAATGTTGGTGATGCAGTTCGCTGGGTACTTGGTGAGCAGAGCGCCAGGCAGCTTCGGGGATCTAATATGCAGGATGTTATTTTTTCCGGAACGGAAAGCAGAAAACCACTTGGATTTGCGTCAGTTGCGATTACCCTGGATAACAGCGATCACAAGCTTCCCACGGATTATGAAGAAGTGACGGTGACGAGGCGCTTATACCGTTCGGGAGAGAGCGAGTATCTGATCAACGGTACAGCCTGTCGTTTGAAAGATATCAATGAAATGTTTTATGATACCGGTATTGGTAAGGAAGGGTATTCCATTATCGGGCAGGGGCAGATTGACAAAATTTTAAGCGGTAAGCCGGAAGAACGAAGGGAACTTTTTGATGAGGCTGCCGGTATCGTTAAATTTAAAAGAAGAAAGCTGACGGCTCAGAAAAAGCTGGAGAGTGAAAATAATAATCTGACGCGAGTGAATGATATTTTGTCTGAACTTACCAGGCAGATAGGACCTTTGGAACGGCAGTCTGAAAAAGCGAAGATTTATCTTCAAAAAAAAGAAGAGTTAAAAAATTATGACATAAATATGTTTCTTCTTGAAATGACGCGGATTACAGGACAGTTAAAAGAAGTGGAAAAAGACATTTCCATTTCAGATAACGATATTTCACAGGCGAAAGAACAACTTGAAAATGCGAAAGCAGAATATGAGACAAGTGAAAAACATTTGGAGGAGCTGAATCAGCAGATTGATGAAAAGAAAAATCAGCTGAATCAGGGACTTATTATAAAACAACAGCTGGAGAGTCAGATAGAACTTTTGCAGGAGCAGATTCGTTCAGCAAAGCAAAACGACAATCTTTATATCAGCCGTTTGGAGACAATCAACCATGAAATTGCTGTTAAAAAAGAGCAGATAGAGGGTGAAGAGAAACAAAAAGCACAGCTGGATGCGGAATTGAAAAGCGCAGATGAAGGGGAATCGGAAGCATTACGTCTTGTGGAAGAAATGACGGCAGTCGTGTCAGAGCTTGAGCAGGAAATATCCCGCGGGCAGGCGGAGCTTATTGAATTGCTGAATGAGCGTGCCAATACAAAGACGAAACTTCAACGCTATGATACGATGAAGGAGCAGATCCAGATTCGTAATGCAGAGCTTACCAAAAGACTCCTGATGGCGAAAAGCGAGGAAAGTGAGCTGGCTCAGACGGAAAGCGTTCTGCGGGAAGAATATGCTGATATTGTAGCGGGTATTGAAAGTATTATTAAAGATAATGCGTCTATAGAGGAGAAGATTCAGGATGTTCAAAAAGAACTGGCTTTAAAGAGCCGTCAGCTGGAAGAGGCGCAGGCAGAATATCATCGTGAAATGTTCAGACTGGAATCTCTGCGGAATATGACGGAGAGATATGACGGATATGGCATCAGTATCCGCAAGGTGATGGAACAGAAAAATCTTCAGCCTGGATTGCATGGTGTTGTAGCGGATCTGATAAAGACAGAGAAAAAATATGAGACGGCTATTGAGACGGCTCTTGGCGGAAGTATCCAGAATATCGTTACGGATAATGAGAACACAGCAAAGAATATGATTGATTTTCTGAAGAAAAACCGTTATGGCCGCGCTACCTTTCTTCCTCTTACAGCAATAAGAAGACGGCAGGGACTAGCAAGAGAACAGGCGCTGTATGAGCCGGGAGCTCTTGGGGTGGCAAGCACACTTGTAGAGGCGGATGATATATATGATCAGCTTGTTGAGTATCTGCTTGGACAGACACTTGTAACGGATAATATCGACCATGCTATTGCTATTGCCAGGAAATATAAGCATTCTATCAGAATTGTAACACTTGACGGAGAACTTTTGAGCCCGGGCGGATCTATGTCCGGCGGTGCATTTAAAAATTCAAGTAATCTTCTGGGGCGGCGCAGAGAAGCGGATGATTTGGAGAAGAACGTTCAAAAGCAAAGAGAGCGTGTAGAGGAAATCAGGCGACAGATAGATGAACTGCGCCAGACGCGGGGAAAATACAGGGGCGATCTGGAAAATCAGACTCAGGTGCTCCAAAATGAATATTTGCGGCAGAATACAGCGAAATTGAAGCTGGATGAAATAGAACAGCAGAAAGGTAAAACTGCATCGGGCCACGGCCAGTTACAACAGGAAGCGCAGGAAATGGAGGCGCAGCTCAGTGAAATCGGACAGGCACAGACTGAAATCCGGCAGGAACTGGAGGAGTCAGGAAATCACGGGAAAGAGCTGGAAGAGCGGATTGTACGGAATCAAAAAATTTTGGAAGAAAAGAAGGTTCTTCTTGAAACTTACCAGGAGGAACTGGCGCTTTGCAGAACCAGGACGGCAGGTATCCGTCAGAGAACAGAGTTTTCCGGTGACAATTTAAAACGAATAGAAATAGAAATAGAGCAGCTTCTTGTACAGCGGAAGGAAACAGAAGACAGCCGTCATGAGTCCGTTGGTGAAGTGGCAGAAAAGGAAGAGCGGATTGAACAGATCAGAAGCAGTATTCTTCAGGCACAGACAGATGCGAAGGAGATGGAGGATGCTGTAAATGAGCTTCAGTTGTGCAAACAGCAGGTTTCTGATGTGCATAAAGATTTTTTCCGAAAGCGTGAAGAAATGGTACAGCAGATGAGCGCTTTGGATAAAGAACGGTTCAGACTGGATAATAAGAAGGAACGCCTTCAGGATTTTCAGGAGCGTCAGATAAATTATATGTGGGAGGAATATGGCCTTACGCCGAGCGAGGCGTCTGCTTACAAAAATGAGGAGCACGTAAGCGGGGAGAGCCTGAAAAAGAAGATCAGTGAGCTGAAATCAGAAATAAAGGGATTGGGTTCTGTAAATGTAAATGCGATTGAAGAATACAGGGAAGTTTCGCAGCGCTATGAATTCCTTTCTGCCCAGCATGCTGATCTGGTAAAGGCAGGAGAGGCGCTTAAAGGCATTATTTCAGAACTTGACAGCGGAATGCGAAAACAGTTTTCTCAGCAGTTTGCCATAATGCAGAAAGAATTTTCTAAAGCGTTTAAGGAATTGTTCGGAGGCGGACGCGGAACACTGGAACTGGTTGAGGATGAAGACATTCTGGAAGCGGGAATACGCATTATTGCACAGCCGCCCGGAAAGAAGCTGCAAAATATGATGCAGATGTCCGGCGGAGAAAAGGCTTTGACTGCAATAGCACTTTTATTTGCCATTCAGAACATGAAACCGTCACCGTTTTGTCTTCTGGACGAGATTGAAGCGGCACTTGATGAAAACAATGTTGTCAGATATGCCGGCTATCTGAAAAAGTTGACAAAAAATACGCAGTTTATTATTATTACACATAGACGTGGAACGATGGCTGCGGCAGACAGGCTTTATGGTATTACCATGCAGGAGAAAGGTGTTTCCACGCAGGTTTCTGTAAATATGGTAGAAGAGGAATTGGATCAATAGGAGGGTTTTATGGAAGAAAAAAAGGGCTTTTTTAAACGACTTGCGGAAGGACTTTCTAAAACAAGAGCAAATATCGTATCTGGTATAGACAGTATATTTGGCGGATTTTCCAGCATTGATGATGATTTCTATGAAGAGATAGAAGAAACTCTGATTATGGGGGATCTGGGCATTAATGCAACTACATCTATCATTGAAGATTTAAAAGAAAAAGTAAAAGAAAATCACATAAAGGAACCTGCTGAGTGTAAGAAATATCTTATAGACAGCATTCGCCAGCAGATGGATGTGGGAGAAACGGCATATGAATTTGAAAATCGCACATCTGTTGTGCTTGTGATCGGTGTGAATGGTGTAGGAAAGACTACCAGTGTGGGTAAACTCGCCGGAAAACTGAAAGATCAGGGGAAGAAAGTGGTGCTTGCGGCTGCAGATACTTTCCGCGCGGCTGCGGGTGAACAGCTTACAGAGTGGGCCAACAGAGCCGGCGTAGATATTATTTCCGGTCAGGAAGGCAGCGATCCGGCATCGGTTGTTTATGATGCTGTGGCTGCCGCAAAGGCAAGGCACGCTGATGTTCTCCTGTGTGATACCGCGGGAAGACTTCATAATAAGAAGAATCTTATGAATGAACTTGGCAAAATAAACCGTATTCTTGAGAAAGAATATCCGGAAGCATACCGTGAAACACTGGTAGTGCTCGATGGAACTACGGGACAAAATGCGCTTGTACAGGCAAGAGAATTTTCGGAAGTAGCCGATATTACCGGAATTATTCTGACAAAACTGGACGGGACAGCGAAAGGAGGAATTGCTGTAGCAATCCATTCTGAACTTGGTATCCCGGTTAAATATATCGGAGTCGGTGAGAGAATTGACGATCTGCAGAAGTTTGACGCAGAGCAATTTGTAAATGCACTGTTTTTAGCAGGTGAAAATGAATAGGGGACAGGAAAATGCTGACATTAGAAAAATTTGAAGAAGCATCAGAGCTGGTAAAAAAAGTTACACTTGAGACGAAGCTGGTATACAGTAAATATTTCAGTGACCAGACAGGCAACCGTGTATATCTGAAACCGGAGAATATGCAGATCACGGGGGCATACAAAATAAGAGGGGCGTATTACCGTATCTCGACTCTTTCCAAAGAAGAACAGGAGAAGGGGCTGATCACGGCATCTGCGGGAAATCATGCTCAGGGTGTTGCCTATGCAGCAAAAGAACTGGGAGTCAGGGCAGTGGTTGTGATGCCGGTGACGACACCGCTTATGAAGGTGAACCGGACTAAAGGTTATGGCGCGGAAGTGGTTCTCTACGGAGAAGTATATGATGAAGCATGTGAATATGCGCTTAAACTTGCCGAAGAAAACGGATATACGTTTATCCATCCTTTTGATGATCTGGGAGTTGCTACCGGACAGGGAACGATTGCGATGGAAATTGTCAAAGAACTGCCCCTTGTCGATTATATTCTCGTGCCGGTAGGCGGAGGCGGCCTTGCAACGGGAGTTTCCACATTGGCAAAAATGTTAAATCCGAATATAAAAGTGATCGGAGTAGAGCCGGCAGGTGCAAATTGTCTTCAGGCATCGCTGGAAGCGGGGGAAGTGGTCACACTTCCGGGAGTTAATACGATCGCGGATGGTACGGCAGTAAAGCGCCCCGGAGAAAAAATTTTCCCGTATCTCCAGAAAAATCTGGATGATATTATTACTATCCAGGATGATGAACTGATCGTGGCATTTCTGGATATGGTTGAAAATCATAAGATGATTGTTGAAAATTCGGGACTTCTTACAATTGCAGCGCTGAAACATATGAATGTAAAAAATAAGAAAATTGTTACAATTTTAAGCGGCGGAAATATGGATGTGATCACGATGTCCTCTGTAGTGCAGTTCGGATTGATTCAGAGAGACCGTATTTTTACCGTATCGGTTCTTTTGCCGGATACACCGGGTGAATTGGTACGTGTGGCATCAATTGTTGCCGAAATGCAGGGAAATGTTATTAAACTGGATCATAATCAGTTTGTGAGCACCAACCGAAACAAAGCAGTAGAGCTGAAGATTACGATGGAAGCATTTGGTACAGAGCATAAAAATCAGATTGTAAAGGCCCTGGAAGAAAACGGATTGAAGCCCAGGGTTATCCGTACCAGTCTGTAGGATCATACGGCGATTGTCTTCTTTGTCAAAAAAAAGAGTGTCAAGAAAAAAAGCTTGACACTCTTCTTTTTTTGTATTATGATAGGCAAGGTGATTGGAAATGGAACAAATTGTGAAGCAGACGCTTTTATTTGATTTTTATGGTGAACTGCTTACGCAGCATCAGCAGAGAGTATATGAAGATGTGGTATTGAATGATTGTTCTTACTCCGAAGCGGCGGAGGAATATCAAATAAGCCGGCAGGGAGTGCATGATCTTGTGAAAAGATGCAACCGTGCTCTTGAAGAGTATGAAGCAAAACTTCATCTTGTTGAAAAATTTTTATCCATTCGTGAGAAGATTGAAAGAATTCATATTCTGGCTGAGGGTAAACCGGAAATTCAGAAAATTTCCAATGAAATTTTGGAGGAATTATAAGTATGGCATTTGAAAGCCTTTCCGAAAAACTTCAGAATGTATTTAAGAACCTGAGAAGCAAGGGACGTCTGACAGAGGCTGATGTAAAAACGGCGTTGAAGGAAGTTAAGATGGCTTTGCTGGAGGCGGATGTCAGCTTTAAAGTTGTCAAGCAGTTTATGAAAGCTGTTCAGGAGAGAGCTGTAGGCGCAGATGTAATGACAGGTCTTAATCCGGGACAGATGGTTATCAAGATCGTTAATGAAGAACTTGTTTCTCTTATGGGATCAGAGACAACAGAGATTGCCTTAAAACCCGGGAGTGATATTACAGTTATCATGATGGCAGGACTGCAGGGCGCAGGTAAGACCACAACAACAGCTAAGATTGCAGGAAAGCTGAAATCAAAGGGCCGTGTACCTCTTCTTGTGGCGTGTGATATTTACCGGCCTGCGGCTATTTCGCAGCTGCAGATTAACGGTGATAAACAGGGTGTGGAAGTATTTTCCATGGGTGATAAACAAAAGCCTGTCAATATAGCAAAAGCGGCAGTTGAATATGCCAGAAGCCGTAATATGAACGTGGTAATCCTGGATACGGCCGGACGACTTCATATTGATGAAGACATGATGAACGAGCTGGTTGAAATAAAAGAAGCTGTTCAGGTAGATCAGACAATTCTTGTAGTGGATGCCATGACGGGTCAGGACGCAGTAAATGTTGCAGAGATGTTTAATAATAAGATCGGTATTGACGGTGTTATCCTGACAAAACTTGACGGCGATTCCAGAGGCGGCGCAGCTTTATCTATCCGGGCAACCTGTGGAAAACCGATTCTTTATGTGGGTATGGGTGAAAAACTTTCTGATCTGGAGCAGTTTTATCCGGACCGTATGGCTTCCCGTATTCTGGGAATGGGGGATGTTATGAGCCTGATTGAAAAGGCTCAGGCGAATCTGGATGAGACAAAAGCCAGGGAGATGGAGCAGAAATTCAAAAAAGCCCAGTTTGGTTTTGATGATTATCTGGAGAGCATGAATCAGATGCGCAACATGGGTGGACTGTCCAGTGTACTTTCGATGATGCCGGGATTTGGCGGCAGCAAAATGAAAGATATTGAAGGGATGATTGATGAGAAAGCTCTTGCCAGAAATGAGGCAATGATCCTCTCCATGACACCGGCGGAACGGGCAAATCCGGATATTTTGAACCCTTCCAGGAAGAACCGTATTGCAAAAGGCTGCGGTGTGGATATTTCTGAAGTGAATAAACTGGTAAAACAGTTTGAGCAGACAAGAAAAATGATGAAACAGCTCCCGGGCATGATGGGAGGCAGAGGTGGTAAAAGAGGAAAATTCAAATTTCCCTTTTAAATAAAAACAGAAGAATTTTAAGGAGGTGAAATGAAATGGCAGTAAAAATCAGATTAAGAAGAATGGGACAGAAAAAAGCTCCTTTTTATAGAATTGTAGTTGCAGATTCCAGATCTCCGAGAGATGGAAGATGTATCGAGGAGATTGGTACTTACAATCCGAACACTGACCCGAGTGAATTCAAGGTTGACGAAGAACTGGCTAAGAAATGGCTGGCTAACGGCGCTCAGCCGACTGAGGTCGTAGGTAAGATCTTTAAGATGGCTGGCATCGAGAAGTAGAATTGAGGTGACGGTAATGAAAGAACTGGTAGAGGTAATTGCCAAATCTCTTGTAGAACATCCGGAAGAAGTTGTTGTATCGGAAAAAGAGACCGGCAAGGCTACGGTGATTGAGTTGAAAGTAGCTCAGTCGGACATGGGAAAAGTTATCGGCAAACAGGGGAGGATTGCGAAGGCCATCCGGTCCGTTGTGAAAGCGGCGGCATCCAAGAGTGATAAAAAAGTGATTGTGGATATCGTTTAAATTCGATAATATATGCCAGAGAAAGCTGTTCCGTACAGGCGGAACGGCTTTTTTTCAAAATAGACCGGAAATTTTGTTTTACAAAAGGAGGATCATATGGAAGACTTTTTGCAGGTGGGAATCATCTCATCTACACATGGAGTGAGGGGTGAAGTAAAGGTTTATCCCACAACAGATGATATGGGTCGCTTCAAAAAACTGAAACAGGTGATCGCAGAAGGAAAGAGACAGAACGAAACGCTGAATATTGAACAGGTAAAGTTCTTTAAAAATATGGTGATTTTAAAATTTAAGGAAATTAATTCCATAGATGAGGCCGGGAAATACAGGAATATTCCGCTTCTTGTACCCAGGGATAAAGCGGTAAAACTTGAACCCGGAGAGTATTTTCTTTGTGATCTGATTGGCCTGGAAGTGTCTACAGATGAGGGCGAATATTTGGGGACATTGACAGAAGTAATCAGAACGGGGGCGAATGATGTATATGTTATTCGGGCAAAAAATGAAAAAGAGGTCTTGATACCGAACATAAAAGATTGTATTATAGAAGTGAATTTAGAAAAGAATACCATGACGGTTCATTTGTTGGAGGGGCTGCTGTGAAATTTCATGTGCTGACACTTTTCCCGGAGATGGTGAATAATGGACTCCATACCAGTATTACGGGACGGGCTATGGAAAAAGAACTTATTTCTTTGAATACGGTAAATATCAGAGATTTTGCAGGAAATAAACACGGAAAAGTAGATGATTACCCTTATGGGGGAGGAGCCGGAATGGTAATGCAGGCGGAACCGATATATCAGGCGCATAAAATGCTGGAAAACCAGGCGGGCCATCCCCTGAGGACTGTTTATCTGACACCACAGGGAAAAACTTTTAATCAGGATATGGCGAAAGAACTGGCAAAAGAAGAAGAACTGGTTTTTCTTTGCGGACATTATGAAGGGGTTGATGAGCGTGTTCTGGAGGAAATCGTTACAGATCATGTATCTATCGGTGATTACGTACTTACCGGAGGAGAATTGCCTGCTATGGTTATGATTGATACCATTTCCAGATTGGTGGAAGGGGTATTAAATAATGAAAATTCGGCTGAATTTGAATCATTTCATGATTCTCTCCTGGAATATCCACAATACAGCAGACCGGAAATCTGGCGTGAAAAGGCCGTGCCGCCTGTATTATTGTCGGGACATCATGCAAATGTGGAGAAGTGGAGAAGAGAGCAATCGGTGCTTCGCACAGCACGGTGGCGGCCTGATTTGCTGGAGAAAGCTGATTTGACAAAAAAAGAAAAAGAGATGCTGAAAGGAGAAGACAAAAATGTTTGAAGATTGGGGTAAAAAACTTGGGGATTTTGCTCAGAGCATGGTAAAAAAGACTGGTGAAGTAGCTGAGGTGGCAAGCCTGCATACAAAAGTGCTGGCAAAAAAGAAAAAAGCGGAAGATGAGCTGCTTGCACTTGGAAAAGCTTATTATGAAGCACATAAGGATGATCCGGCAGATTTTGCGGAGAAGATATCAGCTATTAGTGGAATCTATAGTGAGATTGCGGCATTGGAAGAAGAAATAAAAGCTCTTAAAGAAAAAATGTCCGAAGAAGATAAGAAAACAGTAGACGCTATGGAAAATGATGCTGCTGATATGGCTGAGGAAGCAGAAGAAGTGGCTGAAGCTGTTGCTGATGCGGCAGAAGAAGTGGCTGAAGCTGTTGAAGATACGGCAGAGGCTGTTGCTGATGCGGTTGAAACTGAAGAGGAAGCGCAGGAGCCTGCAGCAGAAGCTGTTGAAAATGCAGAAGAAAAGGTTCAGGAAGAGCAATAGATAAAATTTGTGTCGGCTTAAATTTTCTGCTTGCATTTTCAGGTACAGCATGGTAGAATTATCTACGTTGTGAGAAAATGAGATGGTCCTCTGTTACAGATCGTATTAAGAACATCCAAAAGAATAAGGAGGCACACAATGCAGGAGATTATTAAAAACATTGAATCAGCTCAGCTGAAAACTGAAGTTCCGCAGTTTAATGTGGGAGATACCGTAAGAGTATACGGTAAGATTAAAGAGGGTAACCGTGAACGTATTCAGGTGTTTGAAGGAACTGTTCTTAAGAAACAGGGTGGAAGCAGCCGTGAAACTTTTACAGTAAGAAAGAGCTCAAACGGAATCGGTGTTGAGAAGACATGGCCGTTACATTCCCCGAACGTTGAAAAGGTTGAAGTAATCAGACATGGTAAAGTAAGACGTGCAAAACTGAATTACTTAAGAGAACGTTCCGGAAAGAGCGCAAAGGTAAAAGAATTAGTAAAATAATCAATGAGAAGGGCTGTCATATGACAGCCTTTTTTCCTATTTGAAGCAGGGGATACGAATGGGAGGACACCATGAGAAAAAGCAGACGAGGGGTCAGAAGGCGTCAGAAAGAAAAATTGACAATAAGGCAGAAGCTGAGTGCTTTATTATTATGGATATTTGAAATTATAGTTGTTGTTCTATTCGCTTTTGTGCTTGTCTTTTTCTTTGGACAGACCCGTTCCAACATTGGTCAGTCCATGGAATTGACGCTGGCGGATGGAGACCGGGTTTTGCTCAACACATTTAACTATCGTGTGGGAAGCCCTAAAAGAGGGGATATTATTGCTTTTAAACCAAATGGAAGTGAGGCCAGCTATACACATATTAAGCGTGTGATCGGACTGCCGGGAGAAACAGTGCAGATAAAAGACGGGATGATCTATATTAATGACAAGATTTTTCTGGAAAAAACAGATTATCCGGCAATGAATAATGCAGGTATTGCCAGTGAACCAATTACGCTGGGAGTAAAAGAATATTTTGTGCTGGGAGATAACCGTAACGACAGTGAAGACAGCCGGTATGCCGACATTGGACTGGTTAATTCCGATTATATTGAAGGAAAAGTTTATTATAGAATTTCTCCGTCCAAAACGGTCGGATTTGTTAATTAAAGGGGCAAAAAATGAATGTTCAATGGTATCCTGGTCATATGACGAAGGCTCGCCGTATGATGCAGGAAGATATAAAGTTGATAGATGTGATTATTGAACTGGTAGATGCGAGAGTTCCTAAATCCAGCAGAAATCCGGATATTGATGAGCTTGGAAAAAATAAATTACGAATAATCATATTAAATAAAGCTGATCTGGCAGAAGATAAGATGAATGACAGATGGGCAAAGTATTTTACAGAAAAAGGAATGGCTGTCGTAACCATGAATTCCAAAAACAGTTCCGGGTTTTCGGGACTTAATAAAGTAATCCAGGAAGTGTGCAGGGAAAAGATTGAAAGAGACCGCAGGCGGGGAATTAAAAACAGACCGGTGCGGGCCATGGTTGCAGGAATCCCTAATGTGGGAAAGTCTACTTTTATTAATTCTTATGCAGGGAAGGCCTGTGCAAAAACCGGAAATAAGCCGGGAGTGACAAAAGGAAAACAATGGATCCGTTTAAATAGAAATGTGGAATTACTTGATACGCCGGGGATCCTGTGGCCTAAATTTGAGGATCAGACGGCAGGTACCAGACTTGCGATGATCGGTTCCATCAAGGATGAAATTCTGAATACGGAGGAATTGTCGCTTGAGTTGATCTCATTTTTGCAGCAGAACTATCCGGGGACTTTGACGGAACGATACCGGTGCCAGGAAGAACAAAAAGCGGTAGAAATACTGGAGCAGATCGCCAGAAACAGAGGGTGTCTTTTAAAAGGAGAAGAACTCGATTATGGAAAAGCTGCTTCAATTTTGCTTGATGATTTCAGAAGCGGAAAACTGGGAAGACTGACATTAGAATTTCCGGAATAAAAGGGGCTTATCAGGGAGAAAAAACTGGAGACAAAAATGAAAAGACGGAAACGGATTCCAGGTGGTATATTTGCCTTAGTTATTGCGCTGGCAATATTGGCGAGGACATCGCTGGTTATTACCCATACTACGGTATATGGAAATTCGATGCAGCCGACTATGGAAGATGGAGATCACCTGATAATTAATAGATTAAGTTATCTGAATGGAAAGCCGGAAAGATTTGATATCGTAATATTTCCATATCAGTACAAATCTGACACATATTATATTAAGCGTGTGATTGGTCTGCCGGGGGAGCGGATCAGGATTAATGAAGACGGTATTATTTATGTAAATGGAAATATATTGATCGAGCATTACGGAAATGCGGCTATTATGGACGGTGGACTTGCGTCGAAGGAGATCATTTTGGCCGAAGATGAATATTTTGTGCTGGGGGATAATCGTAATGACAGCACGGACAGCCGGGATCCGGAGGTCGCAAATATAAAAGAAGGCGATATTGTTGGAAAAGCGTGGGCCTGTATCTGGCCGTTTGAGAGATGGGGTACATTTCAATGACATCAAAAAGTATTTCACAGATAAAATCAGAATTTGAGACAGCTTCCAGGGAGGAGATTGAGAAACTGCTCTGCTATTATGAAGATGATGAACGTGCCGGTGTGCGAAGTCTGACAGAGAGATTTCGTAAAAAGGTGAAGAAAGAAAAGCTGGAAGATGAACGATTGCACCATATGCTGAGCTATGAGAGAGCATATGCGGAATATTCATATATCTGCGGTATTGATGAAGCGGGCAGAGGGCCTCTTGCAGGTCCGGTGGTGGCAGGTGCTGTAGTTTTGCCGAAAGGATGTACGATTCGTTATCTGAACGATTCAAAACAGTTATCTGAAAAGAAAAGAGAAGAGCTCTTTGATGAAATTATGGAAAAAGCTGTGGCGGCAGGTATTGGTATGGCTTCGCCGGCCAGGATTGATGAGATCAATATCCTTCAGGCTACATATGAAGCAATGCGTCAGGCGATTGATAAACTTGGAGTAAAACCGGATATTTTGTTAAATGATGCCGTTACGATTCCGGGAATAGAAATCAGACAGGTGCCTATTATTAAAGGTGATGCAAAAAGTCTGTCTATTGCAGCCGCCAGTGTGGTCGCAAAAGTGACCAGAGACCGGCTGATGGCGGAATATGATAAAATTATGCCGGAATATGGATTTGCAGGGCATAAAGGTTATGGATCGTCAGCACATATTGAAGCTATAAAGAAATATGGTGCCTCTCCGATTCACAGAAAAACATTTATTAAGAATTTTGTATAAGGAGAATTTCTTGAATAGACGTACAATCGGTAGTACAAATGAGCAAAAAGCAGCAGAATTTCTTGAAAAGCAGGGTATGCAGATTATCGCTCGCAATTACCGGATCCGTTCCGGAGAGATAGATTTGATTGCGAAAGATGGGGCATACCTTGTTTTTATAGAAGTAAAGTATCGTGCCAGTGAACGCAGGGGAACACCGCTTGAGGCTGTAAATGTAAGCAAGCAAAAAGTGATCGTCAGAACTGCGCGGCATTTTATGATGAAGTATGGATATCATACAGACACACCCTGCAGGTTTGATGTGATTGGCATTTTGGGGGATCAGATTCAATACATAAAAAACGCGTTCTGGTGTTAGTGCAAAGAAATGAACGGAGGAAAAAAGATGGATATTTTCAGAAAAGAAAGAGCAGATGGGCCGGTTTTGACTGTCCATAATGATGGTGCGGTCATGTGGCTCTCTTTTCCAAAGCTGGATGAATGCAAAGGAATTCTTCATGGGTTTTCTACGCGCCTTGGAGGCGTGAGCCGGGACCATCTCTGGAGCATGAATCTTAGTTTTTCCAGAGGAGATGACAGGGAAAATGTGATGGAGAACTTTAGAAGGATTGGGAATGCCATCGGTTTTTCACAGGAAAATCTGGTCTTTTCGGATCAGACTCATACTACAAATATAAGAAGAATAACAGAAAAAGACCGGGGAAAAGGAATTCTGTTTCCGCGGGATTATACAGATGTGGATGGGTTGATCACGGATGTTCCAGGGCTTGTGCTGGCTACATTTTATGCAGACTGTGTTCCGCTGTACTTTGTTGACCCTGTACATAAAGTAATCGGTCTGTCTCATTCAGGATGGCGAGGGACAGTGGGGAAGATCGGCAGGGAAACTGTAAGGGCTATGGAACAGGAATTTGGAAGCTGTCCGGAAGATATTGTTGCTGCAATTGGTCCATCAATCTGTATGGACTGTTATGAAGTGAGTGAAGACGTAATAGATGAGTTTCGTCAAAGCTTTCATCAGGAAGAGTATGAGATGCTTTTTTACAGGAAAGAAAATGGAAAATATCAGTTAAATCTGTGGAAAGCAAATGAAATTATCATGAAAGAAGCAGGTATTCTGCCGGAAAACATTTCTGTAACCGACATCTGTACCTGCTGTAATCCTGAAATTTTATATTCGCACCGTGCATCAAAAGGTATGCGCGGAAACCTTGCGGCATTTCTCTCTATCCGTTGATGGAAGAAAGCAGTTTGTTGATTTTATCAGTGGGAGAGATGACATGCTCAATAGATACATCGTGATTCAGAGAATCAATGATGCTTGCGAGAAATCCTGTCATATCAGCTTCCTGATAATATGGTTTGGTGAAAAGTTCCGGATTGCGGTAATTCAGGTTTGTAGTGATAATTTTATGTATATATTCTTTTTCATAAAATTCATCGAATTTGTCGAATCCGTCTGTGAACAAACCAAAAGTTGTGCAGACAAAAACCCGTTTGGCATTCCGGTCTTTCAATTGTTTTGCAACGTCCAGCATACTTTCACCGGAAGAAATCATGTCGTCTACGATCACGACATCTTTTCCGGCAACAGAGTCACCGAGAAATTCATGGGCCACAATGGGATTTTTTCCGTTTATTATGGTGGAATAGTCGCGGCGCTTATAGAACATCCCCATGTCTACACCGAGGATTGTTGAAAAATAAACTGCACGGCTCATGGCCCCTTCATCCGGGCTGATGATCATTAAATGGTTGCTGTCAATTTTAAAATCGGGCGTAGATAAAAGGATTGCTTTCAAAAACTGGTATGTCGGCATAAAAGTGTCAAAACCGATCAGGGGAACTGCGTTCTGAACACGTGGATCATGTGCATCGAAAGTGAGAATATTACTTACGCCCATGTCCGCAAGCTCCTGAAGAGCAAGAGCGCAGTCGAGGGATTCACGTCCGGAACGTTTGTGCTGTCTTCCTTCATAAAGGAACGGCATTACAACGTTGATACGCTTTGCCTTGCCGTCACTTGCAGAAATAATGCGTTTAATGTCCTGATAATGATTATCCGGTGACATATGATTTGTATAGCCGCATACAGAATAGGTCAGACTGTAATTTGTGATATCTGCAAGAATAAATAAATCACTTCCGCGTACGGAAGAATTTATGATACCTTTTCCTTCGCCCGTACCAAATCTGGGGCAGGCACAGTCCACAAGATAGGAGTCTGCCGCATATTCGGAATAAGCGATATTATCCGGTGACATAGTCGGACTGTTATGTCTGTATTCGACAAGATGTCCGTCTACTTTTGCAGCAAAATCACGGCAGCCTTCCAGTGCAGCAATCTTAAGCGGTGCAATAGGAATAGAATGACGAAGCGGATCAAGATTATTTGCCATAAGAACCTCCGAAAGATTTCGAATTTAAAATATATTTTACAAACATTTACATGTAACAGTATAGTGGTTCGGACTTTCTGAGTCAAGAAATTTGTCGCAATATTTCCTCTTAAAAAATAAAAATTTGTTGTGAGATGGCGGCTGATATGGTATTATTTTTAGGATTAGTTGTGTTTTATAAAAAAAGAGGTGATAAAATTGAGTAAACCGATAGTAGCGATTGTAGGAAGGCCGAATGTGGGAAAATCAACGTTGTTTAATGCACTGGCCGGTGAGAATATATCAATCGTTAAAGATACTCCGGGGGTGACCAGAGACCGTATATATGCGGATGTTGAGTGGCTGAATTACAATTTCACGCTTATTGATACCGGCGGAATAGAGCCGGATTCCAGTGATATCATTCTCTCACAGATGAGAGAACAGGCACAGATTGCCATTGACACGGCAGATGTGATCATATTTATAGTAGATGTAAAACAGGGGCTTGTGGATTCTGATTCAAAGGTAGCGGACATGCTCAGAAGATCACATAAACCGGTGGTTCTTACTGTAAATAAAGCGGATCATTACGAAAAATCGATTGCGGATGTATATGAATTTTATAATCTGGGTATTGGGGATCCGGTGCCGATCTCTGCTGCATCAAAGCAGGGGATTGGGGACATGCTTGATGTTGTGGTAAGTTATTTTCCGGAAGAAAGCACAAATGCGGAAGAAGATGAACGGCCCCGCATTGCGGTTGTAGGTAAGCCAAATGTAGGAAAATCTTCCATTATCAATAAACTCCTGGGTGAGAACCGTGTGATTGTGTCTGATATCGCCGGTACAACGAGAGATGCCATTGACACAGCCATAAACTGGAATGGCAGAGAGTATGTTTTTATTGATACGGCCGGACTTCGCAGAAAGAGCAAGATTAAAGAAGAACTGGAGCGTTACAGCATTATACGTACTGTGACAGCGGTAGACAGAGCAGATGTTGTTGTGGTTGTAATTGATGCAACGGAGGGCGTTACGGAGCAGGATGCTAAAATTGCAGGTATTGCCCATGACAGAGGAAAAGGAATCCTTATTGCTGTAAATAAGTGGGATGCCGTGGAAAAGGATGATAAGACAATATACAAATACACGAGTAAAATCAGGGAGACACTGTCTTTTATGCCGTATGCAGAGATTATGTTTGTCTCAGCAGAGACGGGGCAACGTCTGCCAAAGCTTTTTGAGATGATAGATATGGTGATTGAAAATCAATCTATGCGAATTTCGACAGGTGTATTGAATGAGATCATGTCAGAGGCAGTAGCGCTTCAGCAGCCGCCGTCTGATAAAGGCCGCCGTCTGAAACTGTATTATATTACTCAGGTTTCAGTAAAACCGCCTACATTCGTTATTTTTGTCAATGACAAGGAACTGATGCATTTTTCATATACGCGATATCTGGAAAATAAAATTCGTGATACTTTCGGATTCAGGGGCACTTCTCTGAAATTTATTATCCGTGAACGAAAAGAAAAGGAGCAATAAAATGACAGTTCGCCTTATATGTATTTTAATTGGTTATATTCTGGGACTGTTCCAGACAAGCTACATTATCGGAAGAATGCATGGAATTGATATTCGGGATTACGGAAGCGGAAATGCAGGCACGACAAATATGCTGCGGACTATGGGAACAAAGGCGGGGCTGATGACATTTGCGGGAGACTGCCTGAAATGTGTTCTTGCAGTTGCGATTGTGCGTGTTGTGTTTGCAAAAAGCCATGAAGATATTCTGCCGCTCTTGTCATTATATGGTGCGGCAGGTGTAATTCTTGGCCACAATTTTCCGTTTTATCTGGGTTTCCGGGGCGGAAAAGGAATTGCCGCAACGGCAGGGCTTGTGCTTTCTTTTAACCCGATTATGGCAATTTGCGGAATCATCATATTTTTCTCCATATTTTTGACTACGCATTACGTATCACTGGGTTCCCTGCTTGTGTATGTGGGAATCTTGATAGAACTGCCGATTTTAGGACAGATGGGATATTTCCATATGGAACAGGGGCATTTGACTGAAATGTATGTCGTGGCGTTGTTTCTGGCGCTTATGGCATTTTGGAAACATCGGGAAAATATAAAACGACTGCTTTCTGGGACAGAAAGAAAAACCTATTTACTAAAGAAAAACAAAAAATAGTCAGGAGGTAATTATTGTGGCAAAGATTGGTATTGTTGGTGCCGGCAGCTGGGGAATCGCTCTTTCCGTACTTCTTCATAACAATGATCATGAGGTGGCTGTCTGGTCCATTATCAAAGAAGAAGTGGAAATGCTGAGAGAAAAACGGGAACATGAATCGAAACTGCCTGGGGTTAAACTGCCGGAGGATATGACTTTTACAGACAGTATAGAGGAGATCGCGCAGGATAAAGATGTCATGATACTTGCAGTACCGTCTCCCTATACAAGAAGTACCTGCAGGATGCTGAAACCATATGTTAAAGAAGGACAGCTGATCGTAAATGTGGCAAAGGGTGTGGAAGACAATACATTTGATACACTGACAGATATTGTGCAGGAAGAAATCCCGCAGGCAAATGCAGCAGTTTTGTCCGGCCCCAGCCATGCGGAGGAAGTCGGGCGCGGACTGCCGACAACGTGTGTTGCAGGAGCAAAAGATAAGGCGACGGCAGATTATCTTCAGAATATATTTACCAGTCCGGTTTTCCGTGTATACACAAGTTCGGATATGCTTGGAATTGAGCTGGGGGGCGCTTTGAAAAATGTAATTGCTCTTGCAGCCGGCATGGCAGACGGACTTGGCTATGGGGATAATACGAAAGCTGCACTGATTACGAGAGGAATTACCGAGATTGCAAGACTTGGAACAGCGATGGGCGGCCGACAGGAGACTTTTTACGGTCTTACAGGAATTGGTGACCTGATCGTTACCTGTGCCAGTGTACACAGCCGTAACCGCAAAGCCGGATATCTTATTGGAAAAGGCTATACAATGGAACAGGCTATGGCTGAAGTCAAAATGATTGTGGAGGGAGTTTATTCTGCAAAGGCGGCACTTGGATTATCGCGTAAATTTCATGTGGAGATGCCTATTGTGGAGCAGGTAAATGAAATTCTGTTCCAGGGCAAGAAAGCGGATGAAGCGGTGAAAGAATTGATGCTTCGCGACAGAAAAGACGAAAGTGAAGATTACCAGTGGTAGGATGCAGTTATTTTCGGTAAAATGAACATTTATCTTGACGATTTGTGTGAGTTGGTGTATATTTTTACTAACGTGCTTTAAAACGTTAAAGCAGAAAAACATTTTATAAGAAAAGAGGAGATTAGTAATGAAAAAAGTATTTTCAAAAGTACTTGCAGCAGGAATGACACTTTCTATGGTTGCTTCATTTGGTTTTGCTGCAAACGCAGAAGAAGAAACCTATAATGTAGGCATCTGCCAGCTGGTACAGCATCCGGCGCTTGACGCTGCAACACAGGGATTTAAAGATGC
The DNA here is from genome assembly GCA_030539395.1 of Eubacteriales bacterium. Classification (GTDB taxonomy): domain Bacteria; phylum Bacillota; class Clostridia; order Lachnospirales; family Lachnospiraceae; genus Marvinbryantia. The sequence continues at coordinate 15,496 of JAUNSC010000015.1, read as the reverse complement.
ATTGACAGAAAAGCTTGGTGACAAAGTTGTTATTGATGAACAGAATGCTTCAGGCGATTCCGCAACATGTGCAACGATCGTAAATCAGTTCGTTTCTAATGAAGTTGATCTGATCATGGCAAATGCAACGGCTTCTCTGCAGGCTGCAGCAGCAGCTACAGCAGATATTCCTATTCTGGGTACATCTATTTCTGTATATAATGTTGCACTTGATATTCCGGATGAAGAGTGGACAGGCACTACAGGAAAGAATATTTCCGGTACATCCGACCTTGCTCCCCTTGATCAGCAGGCCGCAATGTTTGCGGAACTTCTTCCGGATGCAAAAACGGTAGGTCTTCTGTACTGTTCAGCAGAACCAAACTCTGTATATCAGGCAGATACAGTAAAGGCCGCTCTTGAAGAAGCAGGTGTTACATGCAACGTATATACATTTGCAGATTCCAATGATCTTGCATCTATTACAACAACAGCAGCGGGTGAATGTGATGCAATCTATGTTCCGACCGACAATACGGCGGCATCTAATACAGAAATTATCAACAATATCTGTGAACCGGCAGGTATTCCGATCATTGCAGGTGAAGAAGGTATCTGTGAAGGATGTGGTATTGCAACACTTTCCATCAGCTACTATGATATCGGTTACAAGACCGGTGAAATGGCTTACGAAATTCTTGTAAACGGTGCTGATATTACTACAATGCCGGTTGAGTTTGCTCCGCAGTTTGTTAAAAAATATGTTCCGGAAAGAGCAGAAGCGCTTGGTGTAACAATTCCGGAAGAATATGAAGCAATTGGTGCTGAGGAAGAAGAAGCAGAAGCAGCAGAATCTGAAACAGCAGAGGAAGCAGAAGCTGAGACAGAAGCGTAAGAAAAGAAATATTGATGTGGACTGCCACAAGTGCAAAAACAGTAAAACTGTTTTGGTGGGCTTGTGGCAGCCCTTTGTTTATTTACTTGGGTAATTACCCGTTTTTCAGGAGGAAAGAGCTGTGAATATAGGAACACTTTTTAATGCACTTCCGGGCGCTTGTGCTCAGGGACTTATATGGGGTATTATGGCAATCGGAGTGTATATTACCTACAAAATTCTGGATTTAGCGGATTTAACGGTAGATGGGACGATGTGTACAGGGGGAGCGGTCTGCGTTATTATGATGCTGAATGGCTTTTCTGCACCGGTTTCTCTGCTTTGCGCGTTTGCAGTTGGAATGCTGGCGGGACTGGTCACCGGTATTTTTCATACTGCCATGGGGATCCCCGCAATTTTGTCAGGAATCCTGACACAGCTTGGCCTCTATTCGGTGAATCTCCGTATTATGGGCGGCAAGGCAAATCAGGCAATCAGTGTGGATAAGTATCCGTTGATTGTATCGCTGCGTAATATTAAAGGAGTGCCTGTTTATAAAAATACGATTTTTGTGGTTGCGATTTTTATTTTGGTCATTGTTTTGGCCCTGTACTGGTTTTTTGGGACAGAGCTGGGCTGTGCGATCCGTGCGACAGGATCTAATCCGAATATGTCGAGAGCCCAGGGAATCAACACAAATACGGGAAAAATAATAGGTTTGATGCTCTCTAATGGTATTGTTGCACTGGCAAGCGGACTTTATGCACAGTATCAGGGATTTGCGGATGTAAATATGGGACGCGGAGCTATTGTTATCGGACTTGCTGCGGTCATTATCGGTCAGGTTTTGTTCGGCAAGTTTACACGTAACTTTGCAGGAAAGCTTTTGGCGGTTGCATTAGGTGCCATCATTTATTATCTGGTATTACAGTTTGTGCTCTGGCTTGGATTAAATTCCAACGACTTAAAATTGCTGTCGGCACTTGTGGTGGCAGTATTCCTGGCAGTGCCTTATCTTAAGGGAAAATATTTTACGAAGGTTTCAAAAAAAGGAGGTGCCGGACGTGCTTAAACTGATTGGAATCAAAAAGACATTTAATCCGGGTACAGTTAATGAGAAAAAAGCATTGGACGGTGTGGATCTGTCATTAAATGAGGGTGATTTTGTAACGGTTATCGGCGGAAATGGTGCTGGAAAATCAACAACTCTAAATGCGATTGCCGGTGTATGGCCTATTGATGAAGGAGAAATTATCATTGATGGAGTTAATGTTACACGTTTACCGGAGTATAAACGTGCAAAATATCTTGGACGTGTATTTCAGGATCCGATGACAGGAACAGCGGCAAGTATGCAGATTGAAGAAAATCTGGCTTTAGCATCAAGACGCGGACTTCATCGTACACTCAAAAGCGGTATAAATTCGGCAGAACGTGAACGCTATAAAGAAAAATTAAAGATTCTTGATCTGGGTCTTGAGGACCGGCTGACAGCAAAAGTGGGGCTTCTTTCCGGCGGGCAGCGTCAGGCGTTAACGCTTTTGATGGCAACGCTGAAAAAACCGAAACTTCTTCTTCTGGATGAGCATACAGCTGCACTGGATCCCAAAACTGCAGCGAAGGTTCTGGAAGCAACGGATAAGATCATTGCGAGGGATAATCTGACGGCGATTATGATCACTCATAACATGAAGGATGCCATTGCACATGGAAATCGCCTGATCATGATGCATGAGGGCAGGATTATATATGATGTTGCGGGAGAGGAAAAGAAAAACCTTAAGGTGTCTGATTTGCTCGCAAAATTTGAGCAGGCCAGCGGAGGCGAGTTTGCGAATGACAGAATGATGTTGGCATGAGCATGATTATATTTTTAAAAAGCAGGTACATGTTTTGGCTGAGCATTTAGTACCAGATAAAAAGGCAGAATTGTTGTAAGACAGTTTTGCCTTTTTTTGTATTTCCGAAAGTACAATTTCTTTGTTGTGGTTTGAAATTGCTTGTGCTATAATATCCCTATAGTGGGGATACGTATACGTATCTGTCAAAAAATTAACAATATCTTTCCGAAAGGAGGTCGGCCTATTGCATATCATTAAGGATGAAAATGGCAATGTTTTTAGCCATGCACATGAGCATGAACATACTCATACCCATACGTATGAGCACAGCCATGCACACAGCCATGAACATGGACATGAAGATGTTCATGATCACAGCCATGAAGAATCCGGAGATTGCTGTCATAGCCATGAAGGTGACGGGCATTGTCATAACCACGGGGAGCATTCCCATTGTGCTGGCGGACATTGCCATAATCACGAAGAGCAGACGGCTCCGGGAAACAAAAATGCAGCACTTCTGAAGTATATGTTGGATCATAATACTCATCATGCAGCGGAGCTGGATCAGATGGCGGAAAAGCTTATATCTGATGGACAGGAAAAAGCAGCGCAGCAGATTCGCAAAGCTGTTGATGAATTCCAGAAAGGGAATTTGTATCTGGGTCTTGCATTATCACTGTTGGAAGAATAATTAAAATTGCAGGAGGCGGTTTAAATGTGTCTGGCAACTGTTGTAAATGTAAATCAGCCTGACAGTATTATTTTAGAGTATGTCAGCAAAATAGAAGTGAATGGTAAGCGGATCACCCTTACTGATGTGATGGGTGAACAAAGAACCATAGAGGGAACCATAGCCATGGCGGACCTTACGGGGGGAAGAGTTGAAATCAACTGCTAGGCAGCAGCGAAGAAGTGTGCTGTAGGAAACAAATTGAAAGTTATGTAATAAGGAGATGGGCATATGTCATTTACGATAGCGGTTGCCGGCAAAGGCGGCGTAGGAAAAACAACATTATGCGGATTGCTGATCCAGTATCTTTGTGAACAGGGGAAGCGCCCTGTTCTTGCTGTGGACGCAGATGCAAACTCTAATCTGAATGAGGTCCTTGGCGTGGAAGTTGATATGACGCTTGGAGAGATTCGCGAGGAGGTTGCAAAAGCAGAAAACAGCAAGGAAAATCCCATACCTGCCAGTATGTCGAAAGCAGATTACATGGAAATCATGTTTAACAGATGCCTTGTGGAAGACAACGATTTTGATATGCTGGTTATGGGAAGGACTCAGGGAAAAGGATGTTACTGCTATGTAAATGGTCTGCTTCAGACACAGCTTGCGAAACTGACTCCGAATTATCCATATGTGGTTGTAGATAACGAGGCCGGTATGGAGCATATCAGCCGTGGCATATTACCTAAGGTTGATATGGTTCTGCTGGTAAGCGACTGCTCCAGACGTGGAGTACAGGCGGTTGGGAGGATCGCAGAGCTTGTGAAAGAATGCGGCTTAAATCCGAAGACAATGGGGCTGATTGTAAATCGCGCTCCGGACGGAAAGCTGAATGACGGAACAAAAGAAGAAATTGAAAAACAGGGACTGACTCTTCTTGGCGTTGTTCCGCATGATGCAGAGGTATTTGAATATGACTGTGACGGAAAGCCTACGGTGAAACTCCCTGAAAGTTCACCGGTTAAACAGGCTCTTCACAGTATCATAGATAAACTGGAAATATAAAATAAAGCTTACCCAATGAAGGAGGATAACATGGGAGACTTTAAGTTAACACCAATCGAAGAAATGGAAGCGGCTACCGCGCGGCTTCTGGAGACAGGAAAAAAAGTTGGCGCTGATGGCTGGCAGTACAGAGTGAAAAACCAGACTCCGCACTGTAAATTTGGAGAGACAGGTATCTGTTGCAGAATTTGTTCAATGGGTCCCTGCCGTATTACACCGAAGGCTCCGAGAGGAATCTGCGGATGTGACGCACATGGTATCGTAGCACGTAATTATCTGAAATTTACTGCAGGCGGTTCTGCAACACATTCAGATCATGGCCGTGAAATCTGTAAGACTTTGTATCATACAGCACCGGACGGAGCTTACAAGGTAAAAGATCCGGAGAAATTGATCCGTATTGCAAAAGAATGGGGCGTTGAGACAGAAGGAAAAGATATTTATGATCTGGCTCATGAGATGGCAGTCCTTGCTCTTGGTGAATATGGAAAAGTATTTGGACATCAGAACTTCTTAAAGAGAGCACCGCAGCATACACAGGATATCTGGGAGAGAGAAGAAATTGCACCGCGCGCAATTGACCGTGAAGTTTCATGTTCATTACATATGACCCATATGGGATGTTCTTCTAAACCGGAAGCGCTGATCAGACAGTCTCTTCGTTCTGGCCTTTCTGATGGATGGGGCGGTTCTATGGCAGGTACAGAATTTTCTGATGTATTGTTTGGAACACCAAAGCCTGTTGATACAGAGGCAAACCTTGGTGTTATGGTTGCGGAAAATGTCAATATCGTTGTTCATGGACATGACCCGAGCCTTTCCGAGATGATCTGTGAATATGCAGATGATCCGGAAATGATCGCATATGCTAAATCTAAAGGTGCGAAGGGCATTACTGTATCAGGTGTCTGCTGTACATCTAACGAAGTTGCAATGCGCCGTGGTATTCCGATGGCAGGTAACTTCCTTCAGCAGGAAAATGTGGTATTGACAGGCGCATGCGAAGCGATCGTAGTTGACGTTCAGTGTATTTTCCCGGCACTTGGTCCGCTTAGCAAATGCTTCCATACAAAATTCATCACAACATCACCGATCGCACAGATGCCGGATTCTGACTATATCCGTTTTGATGTTGGAACAGCAGCAGAAAAAGCAAAAGAAATCGTAAAAACTGCAATTGATAACTTTGAAAACAGAAAGCCGGATCTTGTATATATTCCGGATATGAAACAGAAAGCTACTGTTGGTTATTCTGTTGAAGCAATTGTTAAAACACTTGATGGTGTTGCAAACTCTTACGTAGATGAAATGGGAACTACAAAACCGCTTATCGAGTGTATCACATCAGGTGTTCTGCGCGGGGCGGTTGCTATGGTAGGATGTAACAATCCGAAGATCCGTCCGGACTATGCACATATTGAGCTTATGAAGAAACTGATTGCAAATGATATTATTGTTGTTGCATCAGGATGTTCTGCTCAGGCTGCTGCAAAAGCCGGTTTGATGGACAAGGCAGCAAAAGATCTCTGCGGCGCTGGTCTTAAGAGAGTATGTGAACTGGCAGATATCCCGCCGGTACTTCACATGGGTTCATGTGTAGACATCAGCCGTATGATGGTTCTGGTAGCAGAATTGGCTAAAGATTCCGGTTTGAACATTTCACAGCTCCCGGTTGTAGGATGTGCTCCTGAATGGATGTCTGAAAAGGCAGTTTCTATTGGAAATTACGTAGTTGCAACAGGTCTGGATACATTCCTTGGCGTAGATCCGTACGTATCTGGTTCTGATCAGGTGGCAGCTCTGTTGACAGACGGTATCAGAGACTGGGTAGAAGCAGCTTATACAGTAGAAACAGATATCGAGAAACTGGTTGATCTTATGATTGAAAGAATCGAAGAGAAACGTAAAGCAATCGGTATCTAATACATATTTTATGCCTGGGCGGCAGAAAATGATTAAAATTGCCGCGCAGGCTGTATGGTATTATGAATCTATTATAATTTGAGGTGAATGGAACGTATGAAAATAGCAGTAACTGGAAAAGGCGGAGTGGGGAAAACAACATTTGCCGCTACCCTGGCAAGACTTTATGCAGAGGAAGGAAAGACGGTTCTTGCAGCCGATGTGGATCCGGATGCAAATCTTGGACTTGCCCTGGGGTTTTCGCAGGAAGAACTTGATGAAATCGTACCCATTACCAAAATGCGTAAACTGGTGCAGGAGCGTACCGGTGCCAGCGATGACAATAAATTTTATAAACTGAATCCCAAGGTAGATGATATACCGGATACCTATTCAAAAGTGAAAAATGGTGTAAAACTGTTAACACTTGGGACTGTGGACACTGCAAACAGCGGCTGTGTGTGCCCGGAACATGTTATATTAAAGCGTATTATCAATCATCTTGTGCTTCGCAGCAATGATGTGGTGATTCTTGACATGGAAGCGGGATTGGAACATTTGGGACGCGGAACCACAGAAGGAATGGATCAGTTTGTTGTTGTAATCGAACCGGGGGCAAGAAGCATCCAGACCTACCGTAATGTAAAACGTCTGGCAGAAGGTCTGGGCGTAAAGCAGGTGCGTGTGGTGGCAAATAAGGTCAGAGACGAGGAAGATGAAGCCTTCATTAGAAGCGAGATACCGCAGGAAGATCTGCTTGGGTTTGTTCACTATAACAAAGAGGTAATAGATGCTGACCGCAGGGGATGCTCCCCATATGATTTCAGCCCTGAAGCAGTGGAGGAAATCAAAGCAATTAAGAATAAAATGGAGTAATCCATTTTAAAAAGAAATTAGGAGGAAAAAAAAGTGACATTATTTGATGTTGTATTTAGTGGAAATGATGCTGTCTATGGCCTGACAGAGAAAGCTATTGATGATGCTATTGCAGCAAATGGCGCAGACAAGGCAATCGCTTTTCCGGACACCGCTTATAGCCTTCCGTGCTATTATGCAGTAACCGGAACAAAAATTGCGAATCTTGGAGATCTTAAAACAGCTCTGGGCGTTGTAAAGAGTCTTATGACAAGAGAACAGAAGCTGAACGATGCATTCATGAGCGGTGTTGCAACGGCTCTTTGTGCAGAGTTCATTGAAGTTCTGAAATATATGGATGGTGCGGCACCTTATGAAGCTCCGTGTTACGGACATCTGGGAGATGCAATCATTCGTGAACTTGGCGTACCTCTTGTAACAGGCGATATTCCGGGTGTAGCAGTTATCCTTGGCTCCGCGCCGACTGCACAGGAAGGCGTAGATCTGGTAAAATCTTATCAGGCACAGGGTATTCTGGTAACACTGGTTGGCGGAATCATTGATCAGTGTGAAGAACTGGGATATAAGACAGGTGCAAATGTTCGTGTCATTCCGCTGGGCAAAGATGTGACAAGCGTAATCCATGTTGTATCTGTAGCGGTACGTGCTGCTCTGATCTTTGGTAATATTCAGCCGGGCGATGCTGCAGGTCTGATGAAGTATACAATGGAACGTGTACCGGCATTTGTAAATGCATTTGCTCCTCTGAATGAAGTAATCGTTGCCTGCGGTGCAGGTGCAATTGCACTTGGCTTCCCGGTAATCACAAACGAAGATACTTTCAAAGTACCGAAGAGTCTGATCGTACAGCCGGATGTAAGCAAATTCAATCCGACATCTCTGGAAGCAAGAGATATCAAGATTAAGATTACTCATATCGATATCCCGGTTGCATTTGCATCCGCATTCGAAGGAGAAATTATCCGCCGCGGTGATATGCAGGTAGAGTTTGATGGCTCACGTGTAGACTGTTTCGAGCTTGTACAGACAAAAGAAGCAGCAGAAATCGAGGACCACAAGATTGAGGTGATCGGACCGGATATTGATGAGATGCCGGAAGGCAGCAAGCAGAGTATTGCTTATGTTGTTGAAGTTGCAGGCAAGAGCATGCAGTCCGATTTTGAATCAGTATTTGAACGTAAATTCCACTCCTATCTGAACTGTGTGGAAGGCATGATGCATACAGGGCAGCGTGATATGATCCGTATCCGTGTAAGCAAAGATACATTCAATGCAGGCTTTAGAGTAAAACATATCGGTGAAGTTCTTTACGCAAAAGTTAAGAGTGAATTTGCTGCTGTTGTTGACAAATGCCAGGTTAAGATCTATACAGATGCTGCAGAGTGTACAAAACTTCGTCATGAGCTGGCAATTCCGGCATATGACAAGCGTGACGAGCGTCTTACAACTCTGACAGATGAAGGTGTAGACGTATACTACAGTTGTATCATGTGTCAGGCATTCTCCCCGAGCCACGTATGCGTGGTAACACCGGAGAGACTTGGACTTTGCGGTGCTGTTTCATGGCTGGATGCAAAAGCAACTAATGAGCTGGATCCGCAGGGACCGTGCCAGATCATCACAAAAGAAAGAGTAATCGATGAGAGAATCGGTGAGTACGAAGACGTTAACGAAGCAGTTCGTAAATTCTCCCAGGGTGCACTGGAAGATGTATCCCTGTACTCTATCATTGAAAAACCGATGACATCCTGTGGATGTTTCGAGTGTATCTGTGGTATTGAGCCGCTTTCCAACGGTGTATGTATTGCAAACCGTGAGTACGCAGGAATGACTCCGATCGGTATGACATTCCCGGAACTTGCATCTATGACAGGCGGCGGTGTTCAGACACCAGGTTTCATGGGACATGGTAAACATTTCATCGCTTCCAAGAAGTTTATGAAGGCAGAAGGCGGTATTGAACGTATCGTATGGATGCCGAAGGATCTGAAAGATCAGGTAAGAGACAGACTGAACGCAACAGCAAAAGAACTTTACGGAATTGATAATTTCTGCGATATGATCGGTGACGAGACAGTAGCAGAAGATCCGGAAACATTGCTGGCATTCCTGGAAGAAAAAGGCCATCCGGCACTTTCCATGGAACCAATGATGTAAAGCGAGGAAGGAAAACAAGCGACGGCGCAGCCGGCATTTGTTTTCACCCGAGTGAATAACGACGGAATCAGTAGCTGTGAAGCAGCGCAAACGCATAAATATGCGTTTGGATTCCGGAGTGGCTGTGAGAAAGTGAGCAGCCGTGCGATGCGCGAAGCACAGCGCGATTCTTTAACGAAGAAAAATGCATAGCGTTTTTCTGAGTCTAAAGTGAAATATAATAAAAAATGATCCCCACCACCTGGTTTCACCCGGCCGGGTGGTGAAGGATATTTAAGAAACATCAATCGAAGGAGGATAAACGAAATGCCGTTTACAGCAAAATCAGGAAAATTTAATGCCAGCATCAATACTGTAACAGTTGGTACAGGTGATAAGGCAATCAAAATCGGCGGTGAAAACGTACTGCCGTTATATTCCTTTGATGCAGCAATTGAAAATGCACCGAAGGTTGGTATTGAGATTACAGACTTTGGTATGGAAAATGAGCCGGAGTGTGTAAAGAAATACTATGAAGGATGCACTACAGTAGCAGATATGGTTAAAAAAGCAGCTACATTTGAAGGTGTTGATTTCATTAGCTTCCGTATGGAAGGCGGCGATCCGAACGGTGCCAATAAATCCACAGAAGAGCTGGTAGCAATGTTAAAGGAAGTTGCAGAAGCTACAGATCTTCCGTTGGTTGTATGCGGTTCCAAAAATGTTGAAAAAGATTCAGAACTTCTTGTAAAAGCAGCAGAGGCAGTTCAGGGCAAAAATGCGCTTATTCTTGCTGCAAAAGAAGAAAACTATAAAGCAGTAGGCGCTGCTGCAGGTCTGGCTTATAATCAGGTCGTTGGAGCAGAATCTTCTGTTGATATCAACCTTGCAAAACAGTTGAATGTATTAATGACTCAGCTTGGTGTTAATGCGGGTTCTGTTGTTATGAACGTAGGTACGGCAGCTGCAGGTTATGGTTATGAATATGTTGCATCTACTATGCAGCGTATCAAAGCCGCAGCTCTTTCTCAGAACGATGCTCAGCTTCAGATGCCGATCATCACACCGGTAGCTTCTGAAGTATGGGGAACAAAAGAAGCTACACAGGCAGAAGCAGACACACCGGAATGGGGCGATCAGGAAAAACGTGGTATTGATATGGAAGTTGAGACTGCAGCTGCAGACCTGGCTTGCGGATCTAATGCCGTTATCTTAAAACATCCTGTATCAGTCGCAACTATTTCAAAACTGATTAAAGAATTAGTATAATTGCTGTTTAAGGAGGATAAAAGATTATGGCACTGAAAGGTTTGGATATATTTAAATTATCACCGAAGAAAAACTGTAAAGAGTGCGGCAGCCCGACATGTATGGCTTTCTGTATGAAAGTTGCTCAGGGTGCGGTTGATATCAGCGCATGCCCGTACTTCTCGGAAGATGCAAAAGCTCAGCTTTCTGAGGCTACTGCACCGCCAATGAAGACTGTTAAAGTTGGAGCGGGAGATGCTGAGCTGACACTTGGCGGTGAGACTGTTATGGATCGTCACGAAAAAACATATGTCAGCAAGACAAGATATGCCGTTGCACTTTGCAATTGTATGGATGATGCAACAATCGACGCAAAGATTGCTGAGATTCCAAAGGTTGACTACGAACGTATCGGTGAAAGAATGTTTGTAGAAGCAATTTATGTAAATTATGCAGCAGACGGTCAGTCTGATTATGTGGAGCTGGTTAAAAAAGCAGCAGCTTTAAACCGTGTTCTTATTCTTGGATGTACTGACGCATCCGTTGCAAAAGCAGCTCTGGCAGTGTGCAAAGACTGTAAGCCGGTTCTTAATGGTGCTACAGCAGCAAACTATGCTGATATGAATGCGGTTGCAACTGAAGCGGGCGTTGTTCTTGGCGTAAGCGGTGCTGATATGAATGAAATCTACGATACAGTAAAAGCACTGGAAGGCCTTGGAAACAAGAACTTGGTAGTAGATACAACAGGTGCAACTGTGAAAGAAACATTTGCAAATACGGTTCAGCTTCGTAAAGCTGCTATCAAAGATAATGACAGATCCTGTGGTTATCCGTCCATCGTGAACCTTGTAAAAGTTGCAAAAGATGATATGCATCTTCAGGCTGCTCTGGCAGCTGTTCTGACAATCAAATACGGCTCTATCGTTGTTATGCAGGAAATGACTTATGCAGAAGCACTTCCGCTGTACGGACTGCGTCAGAACATCTTTACAGACCCGCAGAAGCCGATGCGTGTAGAACCGGGCATCTATCCGTTAAATGGTGCTGATGAAAATTCTATCTGTCTTACAACAGTAGACTTTGCACTTACATACTTCCTGGTATCCGGAGAACTTGAACGCTCTGGCGTGCCGGTTAACCTGATCATCAGTGATGCTGGCGGACTTTCCGTACTGACAGCATGGGCTGCAGGAAAACTTTCTTCTTCATCTATCGAGAAATTCTGGAAAGAACAGGATATCGAAGGTAAAGTGAAAAACCGTAAGCTGATTATTCCTGGTAAGGTAGCTGTTCTTAAGGGTGAAATCGAAGCAAAACTTCCGGGTTGGGAAGTTATCATTGCTCCGAAAGAAGCAGTACAGCTTGTAAAATTCTTAAAGGATATGCAGGCAAACGGCGAAGCATAATATTATAATTTAAGGAGGATACAAACATGGCAAAATTTGTAACAATTGGTGAGAGACTTTCCACAACTGCTCCTGCAGTAAACAAGGCTTTCCTGGAGAGAGATCCGGAACCGATCCTGAAAAGAGCAAAACAGCAGCTGGACGCAGGCGCTGTTTATCTTGATGTTAATATTGGACCGGCAGAAGGTTATGGCCCGGATCTGATGAAATGGGCAGTACAGCTGCTTCAGGGTGAATTCGATAATGTTCCGTTGGCACTTGATACTGCAAATATGGCAGCAATTGAAGCTGGTATTTCAGTTTATAACCGTGCGAAAGGTAAACCGATTGTTAACTCTGCTGATGCAGGAAGCCGTATCGAGTATCTTGATCTGGCAGCTGCAAATGATGCTATCTGTATTGCACTTTGTAATGCAGAGGGTATTGCAAAAGATAATGATGAACGTATGGGATATTGCCAGACACTTCTGGAAAGAGGTCTGGAGCATGGCATGGAAGCAGAAGATATCTGGTTCGATCCGCTGTTCCTGGTTGTAAAGGGAATGCAGGACAAACAGATGGATATTCTGGAATGTATTAAAATGTTCTCTGATATGGGACTGAATTCTACAGGTGGTCTGTCCAACAACAGTAACGGTATGCCGAAACACATCCGTCCGATCATGGATTCTGCACTGGTAGCTATGGCAATGATGCAGGGTCTTACTTCTGCAATTGTTAACCCGAACGACCTGCGCCTGATGGAGACAATCAAATCCTGTGATGTATTCAAAGGCAACACTCTGTATGCAGACTCCTACCTGGAGATTTAAATATGCATAAGGTCACTTTTAAGTTTGAAAACAGCGAAGATGTCAACGTCTTCGCTGCTTTCGGTGAAAACCTTCTTGAGGTAGCGAGAAAAACAAACGTAGCTATCGATGCGCCGTGTTCTGGTAATGCGGCATGCGGAAAATGTAGAGTAAAACTTGTCGGAGGTAATCTCGAGTCGAAAAAGACATTGCATATCTCTGATGAGGAATATGCAGCCGGCTGGAGACTGGCATGTGTGAGCACTGTCTGCGATGATGTGGAAGTGCTTGTTCCAGATATTGCTTCAGCCTACAGAAGCCGTATGAAAGTAGCCGACTTGAGTTCCCCGGGTGAAATCAAAATTTTTGACGACTTAAAAGAGCAGGTCCTGGAAGCAGGAATTGAATTAAAAAATGATATGGAAGTAGTATCTGTTGAGATGGATATCCCTTCTCTGGATGATACGATGCCGGATAACGAACGGTTCACCCGGGTTCTTCAGGCACAGACGGGTATGGAAAAAGTGCGTATACCGTTTTGTGTATTGAAGAAGCTGTCTTATGTGCTTCGCCAGAGCGGATTTAAGGTTCAGGCGGTGATGCGCAGGAATGACAGGGACGTGTTTGTTTATGATGTGTTGAAACAGGATGAGAAAGCAGTAGTGAGCGGTCTGGCTATCGATATTGGAACAACGACTGTATCTGCAATTATCATTGATATGCTGTCAGGAGAAATTCTGGCAAAAGGCTCTGCAGGAAACGGTCAGATCCGATATGGTGCGGATGTCATCAACCGTATTATCGAATCGCTGAAGCAGGGCGGCAGTGAAAAACTGCAAAATGCTATTGTAGAAGAGACAATCAACCCGTTGATTGATACTATGTGCAAACAGGCAAAATTGCGCAGTGAACAGATTTACCGTATGAGTGTGGCAGCTAATACTACCATGAACCATTTGCTGATGGGTGTATATGCTGATCCGGTTCGTATGGAACCGTATATTCCTACTTTTTTTAAAACAAATTCTGTTTTTGCAGGTGACTTGGGGATTAAGGTGAATCCATGCGCACATATAATTGTAGCTCCAAATATTGGAAGCTATGTGGGCGGTGACATTACGGCCGGTGCATTTGTAAGCATGGTATGGAATAAGCCGGAGTTTTCTCTGTTCATCGACCTTGGAACAAACGGTGAGATTGTTTTTGGAAATTCAGATTTTATGTTTAGTTGTGCATGCTCGGCAGGTCCTGCTTTTGAGGGCGGTGACATAAGCTGTGGTATGCGTGCCACAGATGGGGCTATTGAAGCATGTACTATTGATGAAGAAACGATGGAGCCGACATACACAGTCGTAGGTGATCCGGGAACAAAACCGGTGGGATTGTGTGGATCGGGTATTATTGATGTGATTGCGGAGTTGTTCCGCTGCGGCATCATCAGTCCGAAGGGCAAGTTTATTCGGGAAGGAAAAAGAGTTCGTCACGATAAAGACGGAATGGGTTCCTATATCATTGCCTTTGAGGAAGATGCAGGCTCTGTGAAAGATGTTGAGATCAATGAAGTAGATATTGACAATTTCATCCGTGCAAAAGGCGCTATATTCTCAGCTATTCGCACGATGCTGTCATATTGTGATTTTGACATTTCCATGATTGAACATGTATATGTAGCTGGCGGTATCGGCAGCGGCATCAATATGAAGAATGCTATCCGCATTGGTATGTTCCCGGACGTTCCGCTGGAATTGTATGAATATATCGGAAATTCTTCTCTTGTTGGTGCATATGCAATGCTGTATTCCAGACAGTCAGAACAGAAAGTATATGAGATTGCCCAGAACATGACGTATATTGAGCTGAGTGCAATCCCATCCTATATGGATGAATTTGTGGGGGCATGTTTCCTGCCGCACACAGATGCAGCATTATTCCCGAATATTGGGCAGGAATAAAAAAATCTGGAGTAAGATATGGAACTGAATTACGGAAAAAACAATATTGAGGAAGTACCCTTTGCGCAATACATGGAAGAATATCGTGCAATGGATCCGTTAGAGGCATCTAAGCGCACGGGTATTCCATATGATAGCGTCAGTCAGGAATTTACTGTCAGAATGCTCCAAAAGGAGTATCGTGTTTCCTGGCCGGAATTTAATGTTGAAGTGGTATCTGAAGATACAGAAAGTTTTTCAGCGGTGCGGGATGAAACGGATGCCAGGATTTTTGTGATTCGTTTTCTTCTTCACGGGATAGAGTCTAAAAGTCAGGGAAAATTCCTTACATTCAGGGAAGTTCCAAATGGTGAACTTTATTTTCAGCCCTTTAATGGCCGCTGTCTGAAACGCCTTGCGTTTGGTTTTGGCTTTAAACTGGACAAGTTGTCAGCAGTTTGTGAAAAAATGAAAGCAAAAAAGCTGACATTTGGGGACGTGTCTTACGAACTGGAATTTA
The DNA here is from genome assembly GCA_030539395.1 of Eubacteriales bacterium. Lineage (GTDB taxonomy): Bacteria > Bacillota > Clostridia > Lachnospirales > Lachnospiraceae > Marvinbryantia. Next base: position 257 of record JAUNSC010000015.1, on the reverse strand, counting down.
TCAATAATTATTTTGTGCAGTTCATTTTATGGGCGGGTGACGATGAATTTCCGCCTTCTGCACAGATTTTATTCTCCGATAATTTTGTATTGGCCTTTGAGCCGTATGACATGGCTGTTGTCGGAGATATCAGCATTAATACATTTAAAAAGTTAGCGTAGGGACAAATGGGGTTTTAAAATTCTTAAGGAGGAACAAAAACTATGGGATTCAAATCAGACATTGAAATTGCACAGGAAACAGTCATGGCTCCGATT
>JAUNSC010000048.1 GCA_030539395.1 Eubacteriales bacterium | reverse complement strand
TCAGCTTATCAACAATCCCGCTGTTAAACTCAATACGCTTGTTTTCTTTCAATGCGTTGGTGCGGGTTTGGGCTAATGCCAATGCCTGCTGTTCATTTAGGATTAAACCGTATTTTTGGGTATTCTCATTACAGGCAAGTATTTTATCCGCAGCTTGTCTTTCCATGAGGGCGCTGCTTATTGTAACAAGTACAAAATCCGAATTACCGTTATCCATCATATTTTCCTCTCTTATTACGAGAAAACCTGCCACCGGCAGCTTTTCTGTACGCTATGACGAAAAATGCAGAGCCAATGTTCCGCGTGGGATTACTGGCTCTGCGTCTTAGCGTCCGGCTCTTTTCTACAGATCTTGGATCGCTGCCTGTGCCGCAGGATCCTCTTTGGGTAATGTGTTTACAATCAATAGATTCATAGGTTTTCTCTCTCGTATCCTTCAAACCGCATCGGCGTATAACGGATGCCGTCTTCGATCTGCTCCGTGTCTGTCGGGACAAATCCAAGCCGCCGATAAACTTCCACAGCATAAGGCGAGGAATTTACGGTAAAGGTCTGCTCATCGTAATCCAGCCGCATAGCCTCAAACAGCTGTCTGCCAATCCCGCGGCGGTGATACTCGGCGTCGACAAAAAAACCGCCAATATGCTGAGGCGCTCTCATGCAGAGGGTTCCAACCAGCTTGTCCCCGTCAAAAGCCCCATAGAATTTCAGCTTGCGGGTGCGCTCCCGGTCATCCAGACTGGCCCGGAAGGTGGCTATGCCCTCCTGAGAATATTCCGGCGCTTCAAATTCCAGAAACACCTGCCAGCATAGCTTCAGAGCTGCCGATATCTCCTCCGGGCTGAGTCTGCGGACAGAGTACGGCTCCAGACTGCGGGTCAGGCTGTACAGGGTCATATCCACCACCTTGCCGTTTTTCACCGCATTACGGCGCATCAGTCCCTCATATTGGAAGCCCGCTTTCTCCAGTGCACGTCGGGAACCGGCATTATAGGAGAAAGGCTCGGCGTATATCCGCAGGATATCTGTGTTTTCAAAAATCTCACGGCAAGCCTGACGGATGGCTTCGGTCATGATACCTTGTCCCCAATGATTTTCTGCCAGATAATATCCAAGCTCCGCCGTTTGGCGGTGGATATTGCCCTGACGAAACGCGCCGATACTGCCGATGGCTTTGTCGCCCATCGTGATGGCAAACGCAAAGGTGTCGTTTTCATCAGCAGACAACATGGCATGAATGTAATCCGCCGCATCGTTTTCCGTGTAGGGGTAGGGCAGGCCGTCCCGCAGGTTGTTCAGGATATTTTTGTTGGATAAGGCGGCAGCTAAATCCTTTGCATCAGACAGCCGCCATTTTCTGATTTTGATCTCCATGTTCGCTATTTCCTCCATATGGTTTTTCCCTGTAATCTGGAATTTGTCAGTTTTCTTCTATCGTCCAGTAGCCATTATACGCATAACGGTCATTTGTTCCAATAAATCTATTACATCTTTTTCCTTTTACATGGACAGGTAATGGACAGCGGCCTCATCAGAAGCCAGCATTATGATAGCATCAAATCGCCTCGCTTCTTTGCTCTATCACATCCAACACTCTCTGTGCCTCCGTCCCGGTCAGAACTGTCGGCTGGTAATTGTTAAAGGAAATCTCCGATGATACAGAACAGGGAATGACATTAATCTCGCTGTCAATAATCTCTTTATGCGCATCCACCATAAATTTTTGTTGAAATATCATGGTATCCATCTCTGTCGGATGAGTGTTCCCGCCAAAGCAGAAATTTCCAAGACTATATGCAATCGTCTTACCTTTATATGTATCAATCCCCTGCACCACATGCGGATGATGCCCTACCACTACGTCCGCGCCTTCATCAATCGCTAAATGGGCCAAAGTGACCTGATTCTCATCCGGAACAGTCACCAGCTCGTTGCTCCAGTGAAAAACCGCTACAATAATGTCCGCGCCATCTTCTTCCAGCCTTGCGATGTTTGACTTCACCTGTGGTATTCTTGCCAGATGATCATCCAGCTCGTAAATACCAAAGAAACCTACCTTTACGTTTTTTACGGTAATGACTGTTGTATCATCATAGCCAAAAGTCTTTATATCATTCTTCTCCAATAAATCTACCGTATCCAAAAAACTCTGCTCCCCGTAATCATGGCTGTGATTATTCGCTACATTCGCCGCCTCTATCGAGGAAGATGCCAGTATATCCACAAACTCCGGATCGCCTTTAAAAGCGAATTGCTTATCTAATCTTGTTGTCTCTTCTGTCAGTGTACCTTCCATATTAATGATAGTCAGATCATCTTTCCTGAAAATATCCCGGACATTGTCCAGAAAGTATTCCGGCCCATACATTTCATAATAAGCATTAAAGCCGGTATCCCACGCAAAAAATTCATCGGTGCCCAAAATGCAGTCTCCGGTAAACGTAAGCAAAAGTTCCGTCGGCTCTATTAGTTCTGTGGTTTTCTCTGTAATTTTCTCCGTATCATACTCCACAACTGATTGCGGCTTCTCTGTCGACACACCAGTCTGGGCATCTTTGATATGGTCTCCTGCCAAATGTACTCCTGACCATATCAGGGAAATTATAAACACCATACATAATAGACTCCCGGAAATGACAATCTTTTTCTTTTGCTTTTTCCGATACTGCCGGATGATTTTTCTCACATAGTTAATCTTCTCACGATATTCTGCCTCTTCACATTCCAGAAACATCTCTCTCAATATCCGGTCTGCTTTTTGAAACTGCACTTCCCCAGTCAGCCCACTGATAATTTTTCGTATAACACTTTGCTTTTTCACACTCATTTTTTCAGGATTCTCTCTATAAAACTGATATCCGACAGATTCACCGTCTCAAATTTTCCCTTATAAAAGAGCGCCCAATTATTAAATATACAGGGCAGCTCCTTTGCCTTTTGCAGTGTATCCACCTCGATGAATGATGCCGAAATCTGCTTCTCCTCGCAGTACTGCCGTATCATCTCAATCTGCTGCAGTACATACGGGCACTGCATATCGTAATAAATCGTCAGATCCTTGCTCTCAATCTCCATTTTCTTTGCATTTTCGGCAAATCTTGGCGTCGTCCCGTCAAAGGAGAGGGCAAGCAGCTCATACCCATTTTCCGTTGTATCCACAACCTCAAACCCAAACTTTTTTGCAAAGGACTGGTCAGACAGCCATGCTTTCTGTTTGGCAGCGCCCAGCATACAGACACCGGATTTCCCTCTGGCTTTGGCGTCTGCCAGGCAATACTCCATCAGCGCCTTTCCGTACCCGTGTCCCTTCGGGCCGCCGGAAACCCACAGACAATAGATATAGTAGAAGTTATCGCCGGTGATGGGAACCCATGCCGTTTCCAGAGGGGCATACTCGATGAAAACACAGCCCTTCACATTCAGTTTCCGGAACACATGGCCCTCTTTCAGCCGCTTGGCAAGCCATTCCCGCTTCGCCTCCACACCCGGATGAGGCTTCCTGCTGCGGATGATACAGCATAGATGCTCTTTTGCAAGATTCTCCGATGTTATATTGATAAATTCACTGCACATACTCTGACCTCCTTATTTGCAAGCTGCGAATTTTCTCCTGTATCTGCCCCAAATCAAATTTCAAGATACGAACCACTGTGAAAAGTCTGCAGTTGGTCGCCCATGATTTCTTTCATAATATCAAAGGCTTTCTGTCCGGTGCAATGTCCTGTGTAAAACAATGCCTTTGTTTCTGACAATTCGTAAGCAGTCTGCCTGATATAAGCAGCTTCTTCTTGTGTATAGTCACTGTTTTTCATCATATGAAAGCCGCTGATAACTGTTTGCGGATATGAACCGAACAGTTGATAATAGCGGTCGAGAATACTCAAAATACCATTATGTGCACATCCTGATAACAATGTTTGATGCTCTTCCTGCTTGATTACAAGACACTGCTCATGTGAGAAGGCGTCTTGTATATAAGTGTTACCGACTTTTTCTTTTAGTTCCCGATTACTCCACGCAGGATACCGCTTTTCGTTAAAATCAGTAAATAAAAGCAGTTCATCATCTATTTCCAGATTTCCCTGCACCCTGATAACCTGAGGTAATTGCATAATATTCTTATCTATTCCGATATATTTCCTGCTCTGTGATGATATATGGTAGTAGTCACCGTTGACAGTATCTTTCAGATAAATTTTAGCCTTTGGGTTTATTTCCGCAAATGCAGACAAGCCGCCGGCATGATCATAGTGCCCATGACTTAAAATAAAATTATCTGCCTGTGTCAAATCCACACCCAGTACATCGGCATTATGTATAAACATATCCGTGGCACCACTGTCCACCAGCAGCTTATGTTTCTCTGTCTCAATGTAAAAACTCAGCCCATGTTCATTCAAACAATTACTGCCCTTTGTATCCTCCACAAGATTGATGATCATCATAACAAATTCACCTGTCCGTCGCCGCCCATCAGTGCGGTCATTTCCTCAATGCGCTCTAAAGGGAATGGAGGACAGCACAGAGGCTTCACAGCGATGCTCATAAGCTTCATGGGGTTATCGTCTGCAGCCACACGGTTGGATGACAATGCGCCGCAACGGCGGCAGCGATGGATAATTGCCCATTCGCCGTTTTTTCGCACCCAAACCGCTATCGGCTCCATGATTCCGCCGCAGTCCGCAGCCCGGTCTCCCGGTTCAATATCCACATGCAGACTGGAAAGACAGTTGGGACAATGATTTCTGTGATTGCTTCCCGCACCGGCAGGAACAACCGGCCTGCCGCAGACTTTACAGGTAAAGCTGTTGCTGCAGGCATGGGTTTTATAGTATCCTTTTTCATATTGCTTCCGTTTGTTTTCACGGTTCATTTGTTTTTCCTCCTAAAGATTGTAATTATCCTTTCGGGAGGAATGGAGATTTGATTCCCGCAGACCTCCCGGTCAGCGCGCAATCTCCAGTGATAAATAATTGTTCTTCAAAAAGCAAAAATTCCTTTCTTAATTGGTTTGAACTGCCGATTTCATTTTACCACAAAACAGGTAAATACCCAAGACGGTCTGAAATCCCGCCCACATGGCCAGAGAAGGACAGGTCTTTTTGCGAATTCCGACGCTGATAATGACCATCAAAGATCTGCAATCTCAGGCCTCATCGCCGGACGGCAAAGTTTGCATGAGGGCAAAGAAATGTTGACTCTCACCAGTGCGAAAATACTCATACCAGGATTCCAGTGTGTTGGATTGGAAAACGCCCAAATGCTCAATAATCTGTCTCGCCCACAGCAAAGCTCCGGTGGGACCTGCGGTAATCAGGTTGTTGTCCGCAAAGGAGGGCTTGTCAACATAGAAACTTTGCCCTTTATAACGGGGAGAAAACATTTCAAGAAATCCCTGTCCATTACTGGTATGTCGCCGATTATCCAACAATCCAAAATTAGCAAGTGCAACAGTAGCCCCGCAGATAGCGCATACCGTGGCTCCCACGGAAAGAAGCTCCCCTGCTTTTTCGATGATTGCACCATGTTTCGGGTCATTCCATGTATTTGCGCCCGGTAACAGTAGCACGCTTGTTTCACTCACGGCAATATCATCAATTAAACAATCGGGAACTATTGTCAGTCCGCCCATTGTTTTGATCGGCTCTTTTGAAAAGCTGACCGTCTTAACCGATACACAAGGCGCGTCTTTTTTGAAAAAACGCCCGGAATTCAATTCCGCGATCACATATCCAAGTTCCCAGTCAGCTAAGGTGTCAAGCACATAAACATAAATTTTAAACATAATTTTGCTCCTTTTTCATTGCATTTCTAATTCCGATTTTTCTTTCTCTTTTCTTTTGGCTCCGGCAGATCCGAAAGCATTGCCGTAAACAACGTCGCCAGGAACTCCCGGTCATCCACGTTTTCCACCAACAGCACCCTCATAAGGCGGCTCATGGCGGGCCTCCGGCATCATACGGATTGCGCTGGGCACCGGCTTTACCAGCAGCCGATTATCACACAGATAGGCAGCCACCTTTCCTCAGTGATAGATCATATATTCGCCAAAGGCACAGCGATAGCTTATTTCCGTTAAGCCCGAAAGCTGATCTAATATAAAATGCAGATAGTCCTTACTTGTCGCCATGCTTACCCGTCTTGCTGATACGCTGTTGATCTTCAGCGCTTTCAGCATCTTGCTTATTTTTTTAATATTCTCTCTATGCACTCTAAATTTTTCATAACGAACTTTCTATGTTGATAATATGTTTGAATTTCCCGCTGATGGGATGCTGTCTGGGTATCTCCTCCGATAATGTAACCGTTACATCTTCCACTCCATACATGCTAAACCGTTTTTTCAGCACTCCACAAGCTACTTCAAATGCCTTAATTCTGTTTGTATCCGCCATTGGTTCAATCCGTAGTTCTACCTTATTTCCGTGATACTTCAAGAGCTGAAAGCGCCTCAATTCATGCACTTCTTTCAGTTCTGCATAGATTGCCAATGGTGGAATATGAACCCTTTTACCATCCATCTCAAAGGTCAGTACATCATCGTTTCTCCCTTCAATTTGCAGCCAGGGGGACGGATTCCCGCAGGGACATGGTTCCTGATGCAAAATAATCCGATCTGCCACCTCATAGCGGATAATAGGCTGCGTGTAATTGTATAGATTAGTGAGCAATAGCTTGTCTGCTCGCTGACCATCTGGCACCGGATTCCCATCCCGGTCTATCGGCTCTACGATAAGCCAGTCATCGTTGATATGTAAATGCTTTTTCCGGCACTCACATGCTATGGTTCCACCCTCGGTACAGGCATAGGAAGTCTGTACATAGCAGTGAAATGTCTCCGCCAGCCGCTTTCGCAGTGAATCAGACAAATATTCGCCGCCGGTCATGATGATTACCGGAGAGATGTTCAGCCGACCGCTTTCCTGCTCCTCAATCAACAGTTCCAGATTGGACGGATAACCACCCAACATGGCAGGCTGAAAACGATTTAGCTGCTCCACGATTTTCTCTGTGGCATACAGGGCGCTGGATAATCCAATCTGTCGTTTCTTCCACGGCATCATCAGTTGCTTGGCTCGGATGGTACTGTTTCCAAGGTAAAAGCCGCTGTCTGCATAAACACCTATAGACTTTCCTCCCTGCCGGATAAAAGCCTTCATATCCTCTTTCCGGGCATAGGCACGTTTTGCACTGACTGCTGCAAGCACATTGTTAACGGTAGAATCACAAAGCATAACCAATGGATTTCCAGTAGAACCTGATGTAGTCACTACCATGTATTTTTTCTTCCACTTGCGCCCAATATTGTCCTTGTCTCGCAAAAATGCTTCTATATTTTCCAATGTTACAGACCGATCAGTTATCCAGTCATTCCAACATTCCATCAAATCCCGTTTATTAGTGATGGGCAAATCAGATAGCGTAAAATGCTCTGGTAGCTCTGCATACAGCTCTGCAAAGTACGGGCTATGTGCTTTGGCGTATCTCACCAGTTCACAAAGCCGTTGTTCCTGCAATGTCTTACGTTCCAAAAGCGCCATTTTTTGATATGCACCACATAACTGAAGCGCTTTTATCATACTGATTGATTTCATCAATTTTCCCTCTCTAAACTGGAAGTTATCGTTTACCCTCTTTAATGAACATGATCAGTTTTTCTACATCATCAAATTTATCATAATCGCCAACGATACCTTCACGATGATATATAATACCATTTTTCTCGTTACGCTCTAAGCGATCTAACAGCATTTGCTCCCCATATCTTTTAACAAATAAAGTAAAGCCATATGGTTTTATTTTGGACAGCAAACCTTTTCTGCAATCTTCCATGCAACTGTAACAATAGTCGTAACGTTTTGCTATTGAGCATTTCCTGTTTTCACACCAGTCTTTGTCGGAACATTCTCCCGAATTACATCCGTGACAGGTTGTGCTTTCAGAACACAAACAGCAAGCAAGTCCACATCTTGCAATTCCTAATTCCCGTTTCATAAAACACCTCCGCAAATCTGAATAAATTCTGATTTATTTGGATCTCTGTATTTTCTTTTGCTTAGGCTCTGGCAACTCCGGATACATTGCCGTAAACAGCGCCGCAAGAAATTCACTATCGTCTAACAGCATATCCTTTGCCCCCTCATAGGGAGGCTCATAGCGGGCCTCCGGCATTATACGGACTGCGCTCGGTACAGATTTTACAAACAGCCGATTATCACACAGATATGCCTCCACCTTTCCACGGTAATAAATCATATATTCTCCAAAGGCACAGCGATAGTTTATTTCCGGAAGCAAACAGTCTGCTGTTTCATCGAGATCTTTTCTACCTGCCACCCATAGCTTAATAACTCCTTTTTATATTGCAGGAAAGAATGGTCAATGGGCAGGCCGCAGATGGTTTCAATCTCTGCAAAACTCAGCAGCAGTGTCTGACTGCCTTGCCCTTTTATATACACCCAAAGGGGATCATATTTGCTCATTGTCTTTGCCACCTCCCTACTAAAATAAATTCTAATTCATAAATTGTCCCGTTCATGCGTTACTTCTTCGACCTCCGATGGGTAATGATATTAGACACAATTGTGGACGTACCAGCCACCAGCGGCCCAATCGCCAGCAGGCTCTTACCTGCAACCAGAAAAGCTCCCCCGGTAACCAGCAATCCGCCGCCGATACAACTCCCAATCGCTGTGCCAATCCGATTTGCTTTAGGTGATGGAGTGCGGTATTTCTTCGACTTCTCAATCACCGAATGAGTAAACTCCAAAGATTTCTCAGCGGCATTCTGTGTAGTTTCAAATAATTTTTCCTGCTTCATGTGTTTGTCCCCCACTTTCTTTTTTGTATCTATATCTTTGTTTTCTTTCCGATAAACAGAAAGCTCACTCCAATGTTTGCACTGCTTGATCCGCTTGCCGTTATCGCCTTGCTCCTTGTCATAGGAAAATTGCATTAACATATCGCAGGGGAAGTCCCCGCATTGTCCGCAATGTTCATATCCCTTTGCCTCACAGCATGACTTTAGGAGGCAAGTCGCAGATGGTTTCAATCTCAGCAAAATTCAGCAGCAGCATTTGACCGCTTTGCTCTTGTATGTATTCCCAAAGGGGATCATATTTGCTCATTGTTTTTCCCACCCCTTGAATAAATAGATTCCCAGCACCGCATTAAAACCTGTGACAGCGAACAAACTGAAGCGCTCCAGAAGGCCCAAATATTCTTTCGGAGCTACGTTCACCCCGATTCCTCCCACAAGCATCAGCAGCAGAGCGACAGCCGCATACAAGCCCAGAGAACGGCACACTCTTTTATGCCAGCCGCCATAAAAAATCATCACCAAAGACACGATAGATAAAACCACCACGGCCACGGTCACCACAAGATGCATCATGTTTTGAAAGCCGTTTGGATTTCCAGCATCGGTCAGGGGGAACATACTGTACCCCACCGCCGTGACCCAATTCATTACGGCAAACAAATAAACGCCTGCCCGAAGCATTCTGTTGCAGCATCCTTGTATCGCAATACAACTCACTGTACAGCAGACGATGCCACAGGGCGCATAGAGTGCGGCGATCTGATTCGACAGTGTTCTGGCAGGAGAGCTTTCCGCACTCAAATCGCTGACCGCCTGGGCCACCCAATCATAACCGGGATAAGCGCGAGGCGCAAATATTACCATTGCCGCAAAAGACGACAGGCTGACGATACCTAAAAGTCCTATATAGTTAATCAATGTTTTCTTCATTTCTCTTAATCCTTCCTCGAAATCAGGGACGCGATAGCCATTCCCCACAGTGGCCCGAGTGCAAGCCCAAGCAAATGGTTTTCCCATAATCCGCAGCTATTCAACGTCACACCCATCAGCAAACCAAATCCCGCTCCAAAGGCGATGCGCGTGTCCCATTTCTCATCCTTCTGTTTCTCCGTCATATGGTTTACTGCCAATACGGCCAGTGCAAGCCCTATTAACACCAAGGGCAGGGCAGCAAATATAAATTCCTTCATCTGGAAGCCTCCTTTGCCCTCATTTCCAACTCCGCACCGTAGTGGAACATCAGAGATGCCAAAATCAACACGATACCCAACACCACAGAAACGGCGTTGCTCCAATCGGGAGCATCCGTCATGCCAAAGCAGCTGTAGATTACGGCAGAAATGATGACCGCAATCAGAGGCATAACGATGGTTTTGATACCCAGACTCTTGATTTGATCCGCGCCGCTGTAGGTGAAGGGCGTGCCGTCTGCCTGCTCTGCTTTGAAATACAGATAAGCAAACAGGAATAGAATTCCGTCCGTCAGAGCTAATACAGCGTCAGAGAGCAGGACACAGATCGCCGGTTTCAGGCTGGTTGTTCCTGTGAACTCCATCACGCTCCTACCGAGGCCAAGCATCCCCTCTGTCTGCCACTCCATCACGCACAGCAGGCCCAAAAGAGCGGTGCCCGCCGCAATAAAAGATACGATCATGGCAAGCATGGACAGGGTTTTGAATACCTTGAAGGTTTTTTGTATTGAAGTCAAACTTTTCATGTTCTTATGCTCCTTTTACTTTTCTTTTTGCCAAACAATACATTTATCACCACATAGATGGCAACCGCAGCCATTACCGAGACAACGAGAATGAAATACATATTGCTCAACGCAACCTTCTCCCCAAAGAAATACAGGTTGCAGTCCACAGAATCCTTGATGGCTTCCACAATCTCGTTAGGAAAACCCTGATTTCCCATTTCCTCAAACACACCTCGGAGCATATGATTGCGTAACAGCGAGGTGCCGTAAGTATCCGGCAGGAAAGATATTACCTTCTGCAATCCGTCGGAAAACTGGGAAATTGGCATGTATGCTCCGCAGATAAATCCGTAGCCTGCACTTATGATGGCGCTCACCGCCGAGATCTGTCCTTGACTGGACAGACAGCAGTTGACGATGCTGGACAGTGCCGTACCAAACAAAACCAGCAAAACCACATCCAGCAGAAGATACAGAACGTCGGCGGTAATTAAATACCAGCCCGCATTTCCAATATACAGAAAGCATACGACGGCCGCGACCAGGCAGACAAGCAGAGTGGAAAACAGTGTCGCCAGATAATAACTCAGTGCCAGCGTATAACCTTTCACCGGGGTAATGGTCAGATCCCGTCTTGCACCCGTGACTTTATCCTGTACCATAAGCATATTAGAAAGAAAAGCCACGGTAACACAGCAGACCGCCAGCAGGGAAGAGGACAACTCGCCGCTAACACAGCCTCCGATGAGCTTGTCCGGCACCGTTGTTCCCGCCGCCTCCAGTGAATTGCGGAAGGTTTCCTCATAGACATTGCTCAAAAAGGTGCCGTACAGTACCAGCAGAATCAGCGGCGTAATCAGGGAAGAAAAGAACATCCCCTTATCTTTAAAAAACAGCTTTATGTTGCGCCGAATCAGCGCGGTAAGTCCGTTCATTTTTCCACACCTCCAGTCAGCTTTTTGCCTGTTACCGTAAGGAACACATCGTCCATCTTGCCCTTGGTAATCTCATAGTCCCGGAATATCTCAGGGTATTGCAGAATCAACTCCGTTGCTGCTGCAGTATTGGGAACCGATATCCGAAAAGCATCCCGAATCGGCTCATACTCTGCGCCAAAGCGTCTCACATCCGCTTCCTCTATGCCGTAGATCGTGATGAAATCACCCGTATATGTATTTTTTAGTTCCAGCGGCGTTCCCTCTGCGGCAATCCTGCCGCTGTCTAAAATCACTACATAGTCGGCGTCCGCCGTCTCCTCCATGTAATGGGTGGTGAGGAACACCGTCATATTTTCCCTTTTTCTTAAATCACCGATGACCCTCCACAAGGTACTTCTTGTCTGCGGATCAAGCCCGGTGGTGGGCTCATCCAGAATCAGGAGCTTCGGACGGTTCAGTAATGCCCGTGCGATATCTATCCTGCGGCGCTGGCCGCCGGAGAGCTTTCCAATGGTGCGCTTGAGCAGATCTTCAAATTCCAACAGTCTGGCAAGCTCTGATAGCCGCTTCTGAAACGCCTCTCCTGTAATTCCGTACAACGCTGCACGGCTGCATAGGTTATCCTGAACAGAAAGGTCCTTATCCAGCACGGAATTCTGGAATACTACACCCAGACTTTTCTTGATCTGATCCAGATTTTGCTCCAGCTCCATGCCACCAATCTGCACTGTCCCGGCGTCCTTTACCAGCTGGCCGCATATGATATTAATGGTCGTGGATTTGCCCGCGCCGTTGATTCCGAGGAACGCAAACAATTCTCCCTCTCTCACGCGAAAGCTTAAATCCTGTACCGCTTTGACGTCACCGAAACGTTTACTTAGATGACTGATTTCAATCATGTTACTCATAGGCTAATTCTCCTTTTTTGTTAATGCCCTCTGTGCTTCTCCTTGCGCTTTTTCTGACGCAGAGCAAACTGCTGTTCTTTTTCCGCCTCTCGCTGTTCGCAGAATTTTATCTTACGGGCAGCTTTGCCCTGGTTGCAGCGGAAATCTCTCCGTTCTCAGCGTATTCCCGTCCGGCCTGCCGCACAACTTCAAGGAACGGCTTTGTCACACTCACAGCCTCCGGCGCATTAAACATGGGCGACTCCGGCACCGTGAGGATCGTGGAATGGTTCTGGAACAGCAGCCCAAACTGCATAACCATAGGCTCAAAATTGTTTTTACTGTTGGGGAAGCCACATCCGCAGATCATCAAATATCGCAGCTTCGAGAAATCTCTTTGAGCTGTATGATGGTAGCGGTCGCCCACCTTTTCCATTGCCATGGAGGATACCGGCATGGTGCGGTCAATCAGCGTTTTCAGGTGTCCCGGCATTCCGTATCCGTACAGCCCGAAGCTGAGAATCAGCAAATCCGAATCCAGGATTTCCTCCAAGATATCCCGCATATCATCGTCATGGATACAGGTGCCGCCGTTTTTCTTGCACGCAAAGCAGCCGGTGCAGAATTCGATATGCTGATCGATCACATGGATTGTATGTATCTGGTTTTCTTCTACATCGTTCATCCCAGCCGTAAAAGCACGGGTCAGGTGCCGGGTTGTAATTTGAAACGATATGCTGCCTTCCGCGTTATTTCCGAACACGGTGATGGTATAGATTCCATTCTCAGGCACCGTTACCTGAAAGGAATTAAGCTGCACATCCTTGCCCTCATAAATCGGTTTCTTTCCCTCTTGCCCGATGGCAATATCAAGGCTGCCTTTCATAACCACCAAAGATACGTCGATCACATCATCCTTCTGTAATTCAAATGCTTCTGATTCCGAACTGTTCAGTGGATAGAACCCTATCGAAAAGCGATTGTCATCTACTCTTTTTGAGAACTGAGATTCTTTTTCAGAGAGCATTGGAGACAGAATCAAAAATAACACTGTCATGAACAAGACCACCATTATTACGGATAAAAATGCAATGGTTCTTTTCGGATTTTTCATGCTTGCCTCCTTATAAGATTTCAAATATCCCTGCTCCTTTATTCAACAGCCATCTCAGCAGGACAATCGACGCAGCCGACAGCAGTATCCCGATGCCAACCATATAGACCAAGACGCAGAGCCATACATCCAAATTTCTGGATAACTGGCTCTGCGTCTAAGCGTCTGGCTCTTTCACGATCTATTTTTGATTTTCCTATCCACCGACTTTGCATATCATCTGCAAATCATATGGTTCAGCCTCTTCCAACTGCTTAATAGTATTCTTCGTGACAACTGCACCCATAGCCTTGTAAAATGCAATTGTTTCCTCTGAAGAGCAAGCCGATATGTACAATGCTTTTGCACCTGCTTTTTCTGCTTCCTTTTTACCTAATTCAAACAGTTTTCTTCCAAGCCCCTTTCCTCGGTACTCCGCAGATACATGCATCATATCCAATATCATATAATCATTAGCGAGTTGCTTTATAAGCCCCACAAAACCGACAACGCAATCTTCATTCCGTACAATATACGAAATACACTCATCACTACTAAGACTTTTGGCCACTTGGCGTTTTCGTTCAAGCGTCCAATCTTCAACATAAGGCATGTCTACAAGAATATTTTTCCCTTCTTCTTTTCGATAAACCCTCTTTACATCTTGCTTTCTCACATATGAATCCAATGAGGATTCTGTAAAGTTATTCTTTGACAGCAATTCAATCTTAATCACAGTATTTCTTCTCATTATTAGTGCTATTTCAATCGTACATTTATCCGATCAACAGCACGATCAGTCCGCACAACAGGCAGGGGATAAGCCCCAGCGCCATTCCGATAACCGACCGCACAACATGGTATTTCTTCTGATGATATGCCTTGTCCATATGCTCCGTTCCCGGCAGACGGATGCGTTTCACGTTGGCGAATAACACCCAGTCCAGGAAAAAGCAGTCGTACCAGTCTACCAGCAGCCAGATCCCATAGCTGGCAAAGAATGCGGTTTTGAAGCTGTCCGCTCCGGCCAGCAAAACCAGTCCCACAAATACCGCCAGCGCCAGAAGCAGGGCGGCGCACTTTTTCATCAGTACGGTCGCACTGAACGCCTGTGTTGGGATTCTCTCATGAGTTTCAAAGTATTTCTCCTGAATGTCTTTCGGATAATCGTGAATCCACCAGACAGGATTCCGGCACAATGGAATCATGATCGCGCAGGTGAACAGGATAATAGCCTCAAGGCATTCCAGTGTGTAAATTGTCCAATTCATGTTTTATCCTCACTCATCCTTTCATGCCTTTGGTTTCCATTTTCTGCATTGCTCGATTCGTTTACCGTTATCGCCCTGCTCTTTGTCGTAGGAAAATTGCGTTAACATATCGCAGGGGAAGTCCCCGCATTGTCCGCAATGTTCGCGTCCTTTTGCTTCGCAGCATGACTTTAAGGGGCAAGCCTCGCCCCAAAAGGGCTTCTGTATGGATACACACCCTTTGCAGTTCATCTGTTCGCGATATTCGCACTCGCTGCACAATATCCCGCATCTCGACTCAACCATAATGGTTCCTCCTTATAATAAATTTAGGCTCTGGCCTTCTTGTCTGGTCTGTACTTATGGGTTAAACCGTAGTCATAATAATTTCCAACTATATCTCTTGTCGTTCATTTATATGGTTACTTTTCAATTTTTCTAATCCACAAATAATAGAATAATAGCTCAGCTATTACGGTAATAGTGCACCCAACGATTCTTGAAATCCAAACATTCAGCATTGTCGTTTCCAACACAGTCAATATAAATGTGCCAACGCCGACTGAAACGAGAATAGATATGACCCAAATAAGAGAGATATAGCCTGTATTATCGTGTTTTTTGCGATCCATTATTAGTCCCTCCTAATTATTTAATTGTGTTATCGGCAATTCCATCAAAAGCGCTCTTTTAATTAACCTGCATCTGTGCTTTTACGCAAAACAAAACGCAGAACCATACATCCATATTTCTGGATTACTGGCTCTGCGTCTTCGCGTCCGGCTCTGGTAAAAGCGTCATATGAAATTGTTTCAGGTTGATCAATCGTTCCTGTTTGCACTTCGGACAGAAGAGCAGGAAGTTTTGAAGTATTGTATCTTCCCGTATCCATACACGGGTTTTGCTATGACAAACGGGGCATAGCAACCATTTTCCATGTTTGTCCATTCACACCACAGCTCCTTTGCATTCATTAATTGACCGGCGATGAAATCAAAGTAACCTGCCTCGGAGAACCTCCTTCCGTCGGCTCTTTGGAAATATATTTCATTGCAAGCTCATTGATCTCCTTAAGGAAATTCTCAAACTCATTATCCGTCAGCATCAGAGTGCAGCTGGTCAACATAAACATATCCTTTCTCGGGTCTGCGTAACCGCTGGCAAAATATTTTGCAAATGCCGTACAGATACTCATCAGCGATACCTGAACAGACATTCCATCCTCGTCTTCAACAACCAAGGCACTTGGATTGAGCTGATAAACGCTCTCGACGGTTCCTCTGATTCTGTTTTCTTCCGCAACGACAATCACAGAGTTTTCAGCCAGGACTTTTACATGGCGGTACAGGCTTGGTGTGGGAACATCGCTGAGCTTGCTTTTGATTTCTTTTACAGTTCCCTTATCGTGTACCATCAAAAACTGGATGATCCTCTGCCGCACAGGGTTCATGATAACTTCTGCCATATTCATTACGGTTTCTGCCTCCTTCCGATTTCACTTTTTATTATATTCTCAATTTTGATAATGTCAA
This sequence comes from Eubacteriales bacterium, assembly GCA_030539395.1. Taxonomy (GTDB): domain Bacteria; phylum Bacillota; class Clostridia; order Lachnospirales; family Lachnospiraceae; genus Marvinbryantia. Next base: position 3,382 of record JAUNSC010000048.1, on the reverse strand, counting down.
GGGGTATTTGAGAGATTTATCCATGAACATCCTGTTTGGGACGCTTTTACTTATTTTATTACCATCCCAATCCAACAAGCCACCTGTTTACTTTTTCTTCTCTGCCTTTTCTTTCCGGCGTACCTGCAAGAGATAATTTTCCTTTGATACTGCCGTCCAGAAGATATAGGATTCTACTACATCTTGCGGCAACCCTGCTGTCATGAGTCACTATCAGGATCGTAGTTCCTTCCCGATTCAGGCGGGTAAATTCCTCCATGACCTCCTGTGCCGCACTTTGGTTAAGCGCACCAGTCGGCTCATCAGCGAATAAAATTTTCGGCTGATTTATCATGCTCCGACAGATACAGGCTCTTTGCAGCTGTCCGCCGGATACCTCAGTAATTTTTCGCTGCGCCAGTTCTTCAATTCCCATTTTCCGCATCAGCACCCGCGCCCTATGCTCGATTTCCTTGCCGAAGTGCTTTCCTTTTTTCATACGGCAGGCGGGCAGCATGATATTGTCTATCAGGTTCAAATTTTTCAACATATTCATTTGTTGAAAGACAAACCCCATCTGCTCAAGCCGCAGCTTTGCCCGCTCATCCTCCGATAAGGCACAGATTTCCATACCGTCCATCCACACTTCTCCGGAATTCGCACGATCCATGCCGGACACCTGATAAAGCAGGGTGGATTTTCCGGAACCGGAAGGTCCCATGACAGCCACCATTTCCCCGGCATTTATAGTAAAACTGATATCCTTCAGGATTCCATCCTTACAAAGGTTCTTAACAATCAATAATTCTGACATGATTTTTATTCCTTTCCCATACAACACTCATATGCCCTGATGTTTTTAATCTCCGACAGTCCAAGCTGGATTGCACAAAATATCGTTATGACTGCAATAATCGGAAGCCAACCACATACTGCTTTATAATCAATCAGGAAACGGAAGCCTGTTGCCCCAAGCTTCTTTAAGAGCAGTCCTACCAGTTCCTCACCCAGAAGATTACCGGATAAAATTCCCGCCAGGATGCCCGCCAGCAACACCGGCAAATACCCAAGGACGTACAGTCTTTTGATATCCCTTCCTGTAAAACCGACAGCCTTTCTCAGAGAAATATCACAGCGGTCTTTTGCCACAAGCAGCCGGGTAAACAAAGTCACAACAACAAACATCACCAAAGCCGCTGCCACAACCGCTACCCACACCGCCATGCGGATTTCCTGAATCGTCTGACCATAAGTATCTGCCACATATTCCCGGATATCCACCGCTTTCGCACTGATGCCGCTGTCAGACAGGATTTCCGTATACTCCGATAACCATTGCCCCTTTGCAGTATCGTCCTTCAACGAAACGTAAAACACGCTCCACATAATCGGTCCTTCGTCATGAAGGTATGCGGCTTTCGCCGTCTTTCCTCCGTTTGTGATATCCGAGTAGATTCCGCAGACGGTGTATTCCTGCACACTTTCATTCATCGAAAGATGAAGCTTATCTCCCACAGATAATCCCAATTCATCTGCACACAAACAGGAAAGCGCAATCTCGTTTTTCTCTTTTGGTGATTCCCCCTCTGCGTAGGTGACAGGGAAAGCCGTGTGGTTGCCCTGCTCTACCTGTAAGCTGCTATGAGAACCGTCCGGCAAAACTATCCGGCAGGAGGTTATCCGCAAGGTGACAAAATTCGCTACCTGCTCATCCCCCGCCAGCAGCTTTTCCACCTGTTCGGTCTTGCCTGCAATATCCTCTGTCTGACGGATATCCAGACGGATTTCTCCGTCTCCTATTCCCATGTAAGTAACAAACCGCGAAGACGAAATAGTGCTTAACAGGTTCTGAGGCAGAATCATCATGAATATTCCTAAAGCAATGACAAGAGCAACGATCAGATGCTGTGGGGAAAAAAGTTGTCTCTTTTCATCTTTTCGCTCCCCATGTTGTCCGATCAGCGCCGCCACCGCCGATATTTTTTCTGTACGCTTCAGTGTCCTCTTGACTGACAAGAGCAGAACCCCTTCTGTCAAAGCCACACCGGCAAAAGCCGCCAGTAATTCCGGCAATCCGTTTTCAGAGGCTCCATATAGTTCCTGCATCTGTGCCGATATGGTTCCCTTCGCCAGAAACGCAAGGAGCAGTCCGGTCACAGCCCCCAACCCGGACAGTGCCAGAAATTTTAAGTAATAGAGCTTCCGGATATCTCCTTTGGATATTCCGATAGCTTTCAGCATGCCGGTTTCTTTTCGGTCTGCCTCTAACTGTGTCAGCAGCGTAAATCGGATGCAGAGCATGGAAATCAATAACAATACAACGCTCACCAGAAGAATCACCAGTATCATCAGACCGTCCGAAAGTGCATTCATCATGCGGATCAGCGGTTTTGTAATCGCCGGTCCATTGGAAGGCAGTCCGGCATCCGTGTATTCCGTGGCAAATGTATTTATATCCGCTCCTTCTTGCAGCAGAAATTCAATCAGATATTCCTCACTTCCTGCTGCTTCCAGCTTCTCATAGTCAGATAAACTTACCAGAAAACGCTTGGAGGATGCCATCATGGAATTCATCTGGGAATCTCGGAGGAATCCGGCAATCTTGAAATTGTCTTTACCAATCTGCATGTTTTCCCCAATGGTAAGGTCAAATTTCTGTCGATAGCAGACCGGGACATAAATTTCACCGTCAGAAACATTAATGATTTCATTATCCAGGTCCAGAAGATAATCAAACTTCCCACTCTGCACACAGACGCCGTTGTCCTGAGTGCTGTCTGCCAGAGAATGACCATCCAGGGTCATGGAGCTGCTCTCCAGATTCAAAAAGTTCAAAACCTGATAATCTTTTATCTGTTTAGTTTCTTCAACAAACCGAAGAAGCTCTGTTTCTGAAACCTCTCCGGCATGCATTTGCAGAAAATCCGGCGTCTGTGCCTTTTCCATCAACGTATCTACTGAAGTCATCAGGCTTACAAAGAGAAAGCAGGTCAATGCAAACATAAATGCACTGATCGCCATAAAAAGCCAGGTAGTAGCAGCCAGCAGGCAGTTGCCTTTTATATCATTCCATATGATTCTTTTTTTCATGATGCATTCCTTTCACCGGCTTTTGTCATTCCATTCTCCAGTTCACGCACTGCTTTTATGGGATAAATGGCCAACGCCATAATACCAAGCAGCACACCGGATGCCATGATGACTACGGCAGCACCCCGCCCGACGCCAACCTGAAACTGTTTCCCAATCCCATCGGCTAAGACACCGGCCAGACCATAAGCCACTACATAACCAATCTGCGACAGAAATCCGATAAAGCCCCATGCTCTACCCTGTAATTCATCCGCGATATTTGTCCTTACAAGATAATCCAGACAATTATTTGCAAAAGGAAGCATGGCAA
>JAUNSC010000047.1 GCA_030539395.1 Eubacteriales bacterium | reverse complement strand
GGAGTGCCCCCGGCGTCTGGTACACCGGAGGCAATTATGAAAAAATTTATCTATTCGTCCAAGTCATTTTTAAGTATCTATAGTTTAACAAGCTTTTATGAACAAACTGTGAACAATTCATAAATATATTGTTATTTTCTCCAAAATTTTTTCATTTTTTTTACTGTTTTTGACATTTCCTACAATTTTAATTTCGCAAACAGGGATCCAAGATTGGTGGAAAGACTTTCTGTCTCCGGCAGCTCAATCGTTTCTTCCTGAATCTCCTCTGCTGCCACATCCTGGAGAGCTTTCATGCTCAAACTAAGCTTTCCGTCCTTTACAGCAATCACTTTTACCTTAACCTGGTCTCCCACATTAAGTACCGCAGCCGGCGTCTTAATCCGTCTGTCGGAAATCTGTGAAATATGCACCAGACCTGTCAGCCCGTTTCCAAGATTTATAAATGCACCGTACGGCTGAATAGATTCCACGATTCCCTCTGTAACAAGTCCCACCTGCACATTAGAAACTCTGGTCTTCTTTTCCTCTTCTTCTCTCTCCCGAAGGATTTCTCTTGCAGAGAGCACCAGTTTCTTATCTTCTTCGTCCACATTGATCACACGGACTTCCAACTCACGTCCCAGCCACTCATTCGTATCTTCTACATAATTCAGTGAAAGCCTGGATGCAGGAATAAAACCTCTGATTCCTTCTACATAAGCAACAACGCCTGCGTTTACCACACCTGCCACTTTTACTTTAATATTTGTGCTGTTTTCCTGCAATTCTTTTAATTTGTCCCATGCCAGAACATCATTCGCCTCTTTTCTGAAGAGCATGATCTGACCCTGACCGCCATCTCTGCGGACAACCGTTGCCGAAATCTCATCTCCTGCATGAACTTCCTCTTTCAGATTAATTGTCGGATCCTCTGAAAAATCTTCCCTGCGGATAACACCTTCCGTATAATATTTCAAATCCAGGGTAACTTCTTCATCTGAGACTGCGATCACTGTTCCTGTAAGAATATCACCCTCATGAATCTGCTTCAAAGATGCGTTCAATTCTTCCTCAAAATCTGCCATACTTTCCACGGGCGTCTTTGTTACTTCCATTTTTATTTCCTCCTGTTTCTCCTGCAATAAAATAAAAGAATGTGCCCCGGCACATTCCCGCGCGCGAGCGGTGTCCTTTATGGCAAATTTCTTTTCCGCGAGCCGCGCAAATATGCTTTTGTAACACAGGAAATCCCCAGGAATTTCCTGCGTTACGAAAAGTATAGCATTTTCTGTCTGTCAGCGTCAACCGCCCCTTAAAATTCCAGCTTTTCTTTCTGAACAAACGCTTCTGCCATATCAAATGCCCTCAAAATATTATCTGCCATAAGATAGAAGGTATCGCCAATATAAATTCCCCTTGCATCCGGCGTATTATACCAGCCACCCCCGTTATTCTCATTCACTTTATAAGCCAGCAGATTTTCAAACCCTTTTTCTTCATCAAATGTAAACACCATATAGCTGTCGTCACACACAAATCCAAACAGATTTTTTTCCGGGTCAATCATAATAGCCTTATAATTGGAAAGCGCCGGCACATACTGGGCATCTTTCAGCACATATCTTTTAATTTCTGTTACATTAGAAGGATCAGATACATCAAACATGGACAATTTAACACCTGTTGTCATGCCCGTCTCCTCATCTGCCTCATAACCGATCCCCAGCAGCCTGTCCTCACCGTAAAAGTGGAGGTAAGACGAAAATCCACTGACTTTCAGTTCCCCCAGAATCTGCGGATTTGAAGGATCTGATAAGTCTGCAGAAAACAGGGGATCTGTCTGCCGGAATGTCACAAAATATCCCACATCTCCCATAAATCTGGCAGAACGGATTGTCTCACCCGGCGCAATATCATCTATTTTTCCGACCATATTCATTTTTTCATCAAACACATACAGCGCATTGATCTCGTCCATGTCATCCCAACGCGTAACCACCGTTCTCAGATAACCGTCATATTCATCCATAGAAAAACTGTCATTCAGATATCCCTCTACCTGGCAGCTTCCCACACCTTTTATCTCCCCGTCTTTGTATGAGAATTTCAGAATATCCGTCACATCACCACTGCCGTTTTTCCAATCACGATTTATGATAAATATACTCTCCCCGCTGACATAAAAATCGTCCGCTCCGGACACGATCGCTTTGCGTCCGCACATCTCTTCCGGATTTTCTGTATCTACCGCTCCTGCCACAAGATATCCTGTATTCTGCAGCGTTTCCGGTGCATATATCTCGGAAGCCTCCAGATAGCTTCCTCCTGCCAGCGGCATAATACTGCTGCCTTCTTCTGTATCAGCAATCTGCGGCTCATATGCCGTAAAGGTATATATAAACCGGTCCCTTTTACGGCTGCTCTGATAATATCCTTCCTGTTCCACTGTTCCAAGAAGTCTTATGCTGCTGCGGTCTGTTATATCATAGGTCAGGATCTTCACATAATCATAGTAATCCGTTTCATATACATCCTGCTCTGTCTCATTCAATTCTGTGCGGCTCCCGCTTGTCACCAGAATCATTTTATTTCCATCCACATAGAGATCCCGTACAGATTCATTCAGCTGTTCAGGTTCCACGACCGCAATTTTCTCCAGCGACCCTTTTTTCACATCTATTACTGAAACGGAGCTGTTGCTCTTCATGACATAGATATAATCACCATCTGTCTTTATGATATCACCTTCGTCCACAGAAGCTTCTCTGAGATTTGTCTGAGAATATCCCCCGGCTTCTGCTGCTCCGGAATCAGATACGGCTGCTGACTGATCCACAGCCGAGTCCATACTCATTATTTCATCTTCCTCATATACTATTTTGCCGTCACGGGCCATCAAAGCCATCTGGTTTGCTTCCGACTGTACATATTCCTGCAGTTTATCATATAACTCAGAGGGACTGGAAAATGTCTGCATTCCCTCTATGTCCTCCATTTCTCCCGCAGCTGTTTTCTCTGCTGCTCTGCTTTGAGATTCTGAGGACTTTACCGTCTCTTCTGCCTGCGTTTTCTGTTTTTCCTGAAAGTCTGTTTCTGTCATCTGAGTTTCTGGATTCTCCCGGGACTGTGTTATTACTTTTTCTTCCGAAATCATCCCCCGCCTTTCACTGATACCCACCTGACGTCCTGCAAGAAACACAACCGCCAGTACAGCTGCCGTTTCAAATGTACGGGCGATGATCCTTCTCCAGTTTATCCTTTTTTCCACATTTTTTTGCTTCTCCAGGTCTTTTTCCACATTTTCCGGACACAGGCTTTCCGGAATCTTTATTTCCTCAGAAGATTTTTTTATCAGATCATTCATTTTATTATCATCCATTTTTGTACTCCTCTCACTGTATCAACTGTGCCCGCATCTTTTCCAATGCTCTTTTCTGCCTGGAGCGCACGGTATTGTCATTCATCTGCAAAGCCTTTCCAATTTCCCGGCTGCTGTATCCGCCAAAGATATTCAGAGAGAGTATCAGTCTCTCTTCATCATCCAGTTTTGCAAACGATGCGCGCACATCCAGGCTTTCTTCCGTATCCTGCGAATTACTGCACAGATCCTCCGGCAGCTCCACTGTTTTTTCAACATACTCTTTCATTTTTCTGCGGCACTTATTAGACAGAATCGCAAATATCCAGCTGCGAAAAGATTCTTCTTTTCGCAGACTGCCAATCTGAGCCCAGGCATCTGCCACAGTATCACTCACTGTGTCCTCCGCATCATGACTGTTTTTCAGTGTATACAGAGCCGCCTTATATAATTCCTGATATACTTCACTGTACAGCTGCGCAAATGCGTGAGTGTCCCCCCGTTTTGCTTTTTTTATCAATTTCATCTGTTGTTCCATTTTATTCCCTCTATTTGTTTTCCGGTATATACCTGTTACATCTATATAGTGTCAAAATTTCCTGAAATTGTTGCATGAAAAAAATTTATCTGGAGCCCTGGTTGAACTCCGGTTTTGGGGAGGAAGGGCATTCTTCATTCAGGAAGTGATACCAGTAGCCAAATTTACCCGTCTCATTTTTTTCTGTCCCCGTCTGCCTTGTCTTTCTCGCTTCTTTAAACAGCGGAAATCCGCACATCCTTGCAAGATGTTTATCCTGCATTTCTTTATTCTCCCCTGGCACTGCCAGAATATACCTGCCCTGGGCATGGCATCCAAGCAATAAATGTCCATAGTTTTCATACCCCTCCCGTAAAAAAGGATTTACAGCAAACTGTCTCTCTTCTCTTGGCAAAAAAGACAGATCCTTTGGAGCGATGCAGATACATTGATAAATTTCTTCATCATCAAAGGGGCTGATCTGGGGATAATGAAATAGAAAATTGTCCCACCTCATTAAAAGGCTCTGTGAAATATCCTCCTGCACATGCAGTTCCTCCCCGCAGTCCAAAGCCTCCGTTTCCGCTTCTTCTTCAGATTCCTGCGCCGGCAGTTCTGTTACAAACATATCAGGATCTAACACTTCATCATCCCATACCGTTATGAAATTATCTCCCGTCTCTGTTCTGATCCATATGCCTTTTATATCTGCCATAGTGTATTCAGAAGATGCAAAATGATCTGAAGGCGTACTCACCTGCATCTCCCATGCATTTCCCCTGCGCGAAGCACTTCCCATTCGGATCCCGAGGGCCTTCCCCTGAATACGCACAAATCCATAAACCGGCACTTCCTGATATGTAAGCTCCTTCGCTTCCAGATGAACTCCCAAACGGCAGATATCATTTCGGATTTCCACTTTTACAAACCCACAATTGTTTCTTTTTTTCCCATTATGATAATTATAGATATAAGAAATAAAACGACGATATTCTGACACAGACTCACTCCACATTTTTCGCTTACATAAGTATATGTCAGAATATCGTTTTCATGCCTTGCTATTTTACTGTAATTTTATAAGTCTTTTTTACTTAACCGTTACTGTTATGATTGCCTTTTTAGATCCGGATTTTACTGTAATCTTTACTTTTCCGGCCTTCTTTGCCGTAATCTTCCCCTGGGAATTCACTGTGGCAATCTTTTTATTAGAAGATTTATACGTTATTTTGTCGGTAGTCGTAATCGGTGTACGTACTTTACCAATCGTATATTTCTCACCCTTTTTCAGAGTAATGGCCGTCCTGGTCAGTTTTAAAGTTTTCGTCCCCACTTTTCCGTTCTGTACAGTCACCTTGCATTTCGCACTTGCCCCGCTGACCATAGTCACGGTAATGACAGCCGTTCCCTTTTTCTTTGCCGTCAATTTTCCCTTTGAGTTTACTGTTACAACCTTTGAATTGGAAGACTTCCAGGATTTTACTTTGTCCCCGCCGGTATAAGAAGAAATCTTCAGGGCAGTCGTTGATTTCTTTTTCTGTAGCGGAATCTGGGATTCATTCAGCTTCACAAACGTTTTGGGGATTGTCTCTGTTTTTATCACTTTTCCGCAGGCGGTACACTTCTGCTCTTTTTTCCCTTCGGAACTGCCGGTTGCTTTTTTGACGACTTTCCAGCTTCCGGGTGTATGGGATACTGTCACTTTGCAGGCCGCCCTGGCAGAACCACTGGAAGCCGTAATGACTGCCGTTCCTGTCCCTGTGGCACGTACAACAACTCTTCCTGCTACAGAAGAGACCCTTGCCACATTACTGTTAGATGATGTCCATTTCAGATTATAAATGGCTGCATTTGACGGTGTTATCGTACAAGCCAGTTCCATTGCCTGACTACATTTCAATGACACGCTGGTTTTATTAAGCGCTATCTTTGTAACACTCGCTGTCCCTGATGCTCCGCTGTATACATAAGCTGAAGAAGACAATGCAGGAATACTGAAAGGCGTATAGCTGACCGCCGAACTTAAAACGCCAACCGCCATATGCTCCTCTCCTACAGTTCCATCTATTCCCTCACTGGAGGAACCCGCCAGAAAATACGTATATTCAAATGTCCCATTATAGCCAACTGCATCCACTATACCATCGTCCCACGTACAGTCCACCAGGTACCACTTTCCATCTTCCATCTGCACATAATTCCAGATATGATCATCTATAATGTTACCGCTTGTATCTCTCTCGCTTCCTCCTGCCGCCAGGATACTGGGAATCCCTTTAGAGCGGCAGAGCAAGTGAAAAAGTCTGGCATAACAGTCGCAGACAGCCTTATGATTATACTTGCTTAAAAGGCCTCCGTTGATCACATGATAATAGCCATAATTCCCCGCGGAAAGATCCGGATACGTCACCAGCTTCAAAATATAATCGTGAGCGCTCTTAACAACCTCATAGCGATTATTTCCCCCTACCGCATTGATTGCTTTCTGCATCTCCGCATCTGTCATGCCAAGTTCACTTCGGATTCCGCTGTAATAGTCTGATGGTCCCATTCCGATCCGGGTAATCTTTCCGACACGCTCACAGTCACTGTTTACATAAAACACAAAACCGCCGACCCAGTAATCTTCACAATAGTCCATATAATAAGCGTCAACTGCGTGGTTAATCTGCTGATACAATTTTTTCCAGGCTGCAGTTGTATTGTATTTTGCCCCTTTTGTGAAAGACTCCTGCTTCGGGAGATTTACCACAACCGGATTCGAAACAGAAAAGCTGCGCATATCACTTACCGTTTTCAGTGCATTATATACCGCTTTCTCATTTACCTCTGTAAGCTGAGCTCCATAGGAAAATCCGGCAATCGCCGTTCTGCCTGCACGGGAGCTTACTTTTCCTGCTTCCGGAAGCGCACTTCCGGATACTCCAGGCATACGTATCTCCCCGGCTTTCATCATACCGGATACCGCCTCTGCTTTATTCCCGGGCAGCGGAACCAGCATGCATATTAATAATAACAGCCACGCAATCCATCCACTCTTTTTTCTTTTCATTTTCACTCTCTCCCCCAAATTTACATATATTTATGATTCAGGTGTCAAAACTGGTTTACGGATTGCTTTGCGCAATGCGCTCCCACAATCCTATGAGAACCATATTTATATTATACCCTTATCCCCCCTTACTTGTAAATCAAAACATATTTTCATAAAAAAGGCACCGAAAATCCGGTACCTTCTTATCCTGCTGCTTCTATTTCGTTTTCTTTACAATCTTCTTTTCTGCCGGTTTTGAAGCTGTTCTTTGTCTTGGCTTTGCATATTTAAATACCGCAGTGCCATAAGCCGGCAGGCTGTATTCCAGATAATAGGGCTTGCCGTCACATTCCCCTTTCTTTGCCTTAAAGGATACTTCTTTTACCTGTCCGCTTCCGCCGAATCTCTCATCATCACTGTTCAAAATCAGCTTATAGGTTCCGCTGTGAGGTACACCCACACGGTAATCATCCCTCGCCACCGGCGTATAGTTGATCACAAATACCAGGTTGCTCTTCTGATCATCTGAATGGCGGATAAAACTGTAAATACTTCTGCTGTTGTCATCCGCATTGATCCATTCGAATCCTTCCCAGGATGCATCCAGACTGTACATTGCCGCGTCTTCTTTATAAAGATGGAGCAATGCCCTTACATATTCCTGAAGCTGACGGTGTTTTTCTTCTCCAAGCAAATACCAGTCAAGTTCTCTCGCCTCACTCCATTCCTGGAACTGTGCGATATCCTGTCCCATAAAGAGCAGCTTTTTGCCCGGATGTCCGAACATATAACTGTAAGCCGCTTTCAGATTTGCAAACTTATCATCGTAAAGTCCCGGCATCTTGTTGATCATGGAGCACTTCAGATGAACTACCTCATCATGTGAAAGCACCAGGACAAATTTTTCTGAAAATGCATAAGTAAGGGAGAATGTCATCTTATTGTGATTATAGCTTCTGAAATAAGGATCAAGCTTCATATAATCAAGGAAATCATGCATCCATCCCATATTCCATTTTAATGTAAATCCAAGTCCGCCGTCTTTCGGCTCACCCGTTACCAGCGGCCATGCCGTTGATTCTTCGGCTATCATCATAACTCCCGGATTTCTTCCAGGAACAACGGTATTCAAATGGCGGAAAAATTCAATCGCTTCCAGATTTTTATTTTCACCATAAATATTCGGCACCCACTGTCCTGCTTCTCTGCCGTAATCAAGATACAGCATGGAGGCCACTGCATCCACACGAAGGCCGTCCACGTGGAACTGTTCTACCCAGAAAAGTGCATTGGCGATCAGGAAGTTGCGGACTTCATTCTTCTCAAAATCAAATACCTTTGTGCCCCAATCCGGATGTTCTCCTTTCCTTGGATCTGCATACTCAAACAGTGCCTGACCATCAAAATCAGCCAGACCGCAGGCATCCTTCGGGAAGTGTGCCGGAACCCAGTCCAGAATAACTCCGATGCCGTGTTTATGGAAATAGTTTACCATATAAGCGAAATCTTCCGGTGTACCATAACGGGCTGTAGGTGCATAGTAACCTGTTACCTGATATCCCCAGGAACCATCAAAAGGATGCTCTGCTATTCCCATCAGCTCCACATGGGTGTAGCCCATATCCTTTATGTATTCCGCTGCCTGTTCCGCAAACAGGCGATAGTTATAAAAGCCTTCCGGACTCTCTTCTGTAGCAGGATGTTTTTTCCAGGAACCCGGATGCACTTCATAAACAGACATAGGCATATTGTCTATATTCTGTTTTGCACGCTTCTCCATCCACACTCCGTCACTCCACTTAATTTTTCTGAGATCCGCTACTTTAGATGCTGTACCCGGGCGCAGCTCCGCATGATTTCCGAAAGGATCTGCTTTGTAAAGTTTGCGTCCGTCACTTGTAGTGATCAGATACTTATAAAGCTCTCCTTCTCCAAGCCCTTCCACAAATACTTCATAGATTCCAAGTGGTTCCAGCCTTGCCATCTCAGTTGCATTTTCATCCCAGTCATTAAAATCGCCTACCAGATGAACGCCTGCCGCATGAGGCGCCCATACTGCAAAATATACTCCCTTTTTGCCGCCGATTTCCGTAGGATGGGCCCCCAGCTTCTTATAAATGTCATAATGATTTCCCTGTCCGAACAGATAATGGTCCAGTTCCCCTATGCGGACTCCTAATTCTTCTTTTGCCTGGGTTTTTGTTTTTTTGTTTTCTTCCTTCATACTCTTCTCCTTCATTTGTCATGTATTCCCCAGCCTCTTTCGGGCTTAAAAATTTACTTTACATATTTTTGCTCCGGACGGTTCCAGTCGGAGATTAATCCGTCCGCCTTCCACTGCTTTCTTTTCGTCTTCAAATGCATCTGTCACTTCTGCAGCTCCCACCGGTACCGGTACAGACATGTCAGCTGCAGCCTCATCATTATTAACAGCAACAATAATTGCCTTATCTCCCAGAATCCTTGCAAATGCATACTGGCGATTTGTCAACACCAGTTCCCGGTAAACGCCTTCTGCCAGTACATCATTGTCTTTCCGGAGTTCACCCAGTTTTTTAATATGCTCCGTCAGATCAGGATGCTGATTGTTCTTCAGACATTCTTCCACAACCAGTTTCGGGCGCAGCGGATCATCGTTTCCGCCCTCTTTTCTTCCCTCAATTCCAAATTCACTTCCATAATAAACAGACGGGATTCCGGGAAGTGTATAGAGCAGGGTATAGACCGGAATCACATGATCTTTATTGTTAAGTTTTGTGATAATACGGTCAACATCATGGTTATCCACAAAAGAATATAATTTTCTTCCTCTGTAAATTCCGCCGTTTTCATCAAACTCACGTCTTATTGTATGTGCTATCTCAAAATAGTTATGATCGTTATGTCCTGAATACAGTCCCTTGTGAAGTTCATAATTCGTAACAGAATGGAGAACCTCGTCATTAGCCCAGCGGGCATAATCTCCATGGATCACTTCACCCATCAGCCAGAAATCCTGCTTCAGCTGCCCCGTCATCCAGCGCATTTCCTTCATGAAATCGAACTCCAGGCAGTCCGCACAGTCCAGGCGGATTCCATCAATATCAAATTCACTGATCCAGAAACGGATAACATCAAACAGATAATCCTTTACTTCTCTTTCATATAAATTTAAATTAACAAGCTCATAGCAATTTCTCCATGCTTCATATCCGAAACCGTCATTATAATATGTGTTCCAGCCAAAATTGATTCCTTTATACCAATGAAGATATCTGGAACTCTCTCTGTTCTGCTGAATATCTTTAAAAGCAAAAAACTCGCGTCCCGTATGGTTAAACACCCCGTCCACAACAATTTTGATTCCCAGATCGTGAGCCGTTTTTACAAAGTGCTTAAAATCTTCATTGTCACCAAGCCTGCGGTCAACCGTTTTATAATCCCTTGTATCATATCCGTGAGATGTAGACTCAAACAACGGTCCGATATAAATTGCAGTAAATCCCATATTCTGCAAATGTGGGAGCCACTGCTTAAGCTCATCAAATTTATGTGTGATATCCTGCTGCGTATTTTGTCCCGGAGCCCCCACCATTCCAATAGGGTACATGTGATAAAATACTGCTTCTTCATACCATTTGCTCATTACAGATTCCTCCGTCGCTACTTTTTACTTTAATATTGCATTTCTTTTTATGAATAAATTCCGTGCATAAACTGATGGATCAGGCTATACTTCTTCTCTTCTGAAACCATCGTTTCTTCTCCCGGTACACTGCGGTATCCCATGAACAGGATATAGTGATTTACCAGTCCAAGAAAACCTATGGCAAACTGTTCCTGGCGTCCGTTCATATTGCCGAGCTGATCAGATGCCTGCTCAAACAAATTTACTGCCATGTTATAGATATTGGTAATATAGGGTTTCACCGCCTGATATACTTCATTTTCTTTTGCCGAATAGCTCATAGCCATCAGCAGCATATATGCCTCGTGATTTGTATTTGCAAAGTCAATCAATGCCGTTGCAAACGTAGTCAGCGAATGCTCTATACTCTGGCTGTACTGCGCCGCTTTTGTCAGCTTCTGGATAAAAATTTCATACTCCTCTTTCAACAGTGTTTCCAATAATCCGTATTTGCTTCCAAAATAGTGATAAAGAGTAGGTTTTGTGACTCCGGCGCTCTGGCAGATTTCCTGAATCCCCACTGCATCGTATCCCTTTTGATAAAACAAATTCAGCGCACGCTCCAGTATTTTATTGCGATTGTCCACTCTTTTTCACCTCCAGCCTGCATTTCATAATCGTCTATTTCATAGTATACCGTTCGGTATATAACTTGTCAACCATATTTCTGTTAAGTCCCGCTTTTTTTCTTATATTTTGTTTTGGAGCATCCGCATTGTCACCTGATAAAAATGGGCATGACCGAACGGTCATGCCCACACTTCTTATCACACAAAACTATTTTCTAATCCATCAGAAATTTCTGATCTTTATTTAATCTTCTTAAAATTTTTACCCTTTAATATTACACGGTCATTTTCATCATACCGCTTACCGGAAATACTTGAAAACATCTTTCCGATTCCAAAACGGTTTGCATGCCTGATCGCATTGTCCATTATATCTTTTACATCCAGGATTGCCACAAGCTGTTCCGGTGTCTGCATTACGGCAATTCCATCATAGAGAGCAGATACTGCTGACTCTTCCATTGTACAGCCGTTCTCAGCCGCATAATATTTGCCAAATTCCACCAGTTCATCGTTTGTCAGCATCGGCACATTGATCGTTACATCAAATTTCTGCGCAAACTGCGGATTTCTTGCCAGAAGGTCCTGCAAATAACGTCTTTCGTCTTCAAGAACGATCACAAGGCTGTCTGTCTTGAAGTCCATTGCCATCGACAACTGAGCAACAGCATTGTCATTCAGGTCACCGGCCTCTTCTATAATAAGCACTCCGCCCGCCATTTTGCTGACTGTTGCGGCAATATCTTTATTGTTAAAGTCTTCTGCATAAATTTTAGCCACTTTGGCAACCTGCTGTCCTTTGCAGCGGCTGATGATCTTTGCAAGAGAAATGGCTAATGTCGTTCTTCCGTTTCCGGCATCTCCCACCAGAACAATATTCCCTTTAGAAGAAGTTTTATCTGTAAGAACACTCTGCATAACTCTCGTCACAGCCAGATTGATCTGCTCGTCCATTCCGCGGATCATTGACCAGAATCCCAACATGGATTTTTCTTTTTCATCCAGTCCGTTTCTTGTATAATCATCCGGATTGACTGCCGCAGTTTTCTGCTTCGGAGTCTGTACTGCCGTTTCTTTTACCGGTACTGTTTCTGCCGCTTTTTCTTCCTCCTGCGCAGTTTCTGCTTTCTCTGCTGCTTCTGTGACAGCTTTTTCTTTCGCAGCGGGTTTCACTTCTGCCACAGCTTTCTCTTCCGCGGCGGGTTTCGCTTCTACAACAGTTTTCGCTTTTTCGGCAGGTTTCGCTTCTGCAATGGTTTCCACCGGTTTAACTTCTTCCTGCTTTGCAGTTTTCGTTTCTGCCGCAGCTTTTTTATTTAATGAAGCTGCAAATTCACGGATAGATCTTGATTCTCCGCCCATTTCCTGCTGAATTTTTTTGGATATATCAATCGTTGGTGCTGTCAATGCATCTACGTCATTATCTATGACATCTGCCTCTTCGTCTGCTTCAACCGATGCAGCTGTCTCTTCTTTCAGCTCCTCCGCTGTTCCTGTCAACAGATCATCTATGCTCATCTGATGCGGAATCTGTTCTTCTTCCACTTCCTCTGCCCTTTTGAAGATTTCCGGTGCACTCTCAAGTACTTCCGGAATACTTTCCAATTTTTCCTCTGAAGGAGCTGTACGCATTCCTGCAAGAATCTCTCTCATGCTGTTTGCAAGTTCACTTTGCAGTTCTACCGTACTGAATTCTCTCGGCGCCTGGGGAACAGGTTTTTTCTCTGCAGCAGGTACTTCCGGTACGTTCTGCTGTCCCCTCACAGCTTCTTTCTCAGATGTTTCCGGAGCAGAGGCCTGCACAACCGCTGCAATCTGCTTTTCCGTATCCATAATAATGCTGTCTGCGATCACATCTTTTTCAGACCTGGGAAGTTCCTTTGTAATAACCTCACCAAGTGTCGGTACCGCTTTCTCCACTACTTCTTCTTTCGTTTCCATATCAACGATCTCGCTCGGATTGTCATAGACCGTCTGCTGTTCCGGCGTAAGCGGCGCATATTTCCGTTTCAGTTCCAGGGCCTGTACTACATATTTTCCATTATGGAACCACAGTGCCAGATCATCGCACTCTGCCACACATTTATCTGCCATCCCTGCCTGGTCATACAGCCTTGCCAGTTCATAAGCCCACTGCTCTGTATACTCTTTACTGCGCAGTTCTTCCAGAACACCAATCTGTTCCTCCAGAGATGAACCGCGTCCTTTATAAATCTCATATTTCAGAATATATTTGCTGTTATCATTCGGTGAGAGATTTACATATTCAGTATAATATTCCACCGCATCATCAAAATCCTGTGTCTGAACACATGCTTCCGTCAGACGGTATAAAATCTGTCTGCTGGAAGGAGAACGGCGATATGCACGATACAGAATAGACTTGCTGTCCTCTGCCCTTCCAATCGCTTCATATATCTCACTCACCATACAAAGTGTACGGACGCTGCGGACCCGTTTCCACTCGATGGTGTCTGCTATTCTGGCTGCTCCCTCATAATCTTCTTTTTCAACTAGACTGTTGATTTCTTCTAATTTAGCCTGATATTCGTACTTATCCAATTTTAGCACCTCTTAGTTTATCGTTTATTTCCCCTCAAGTAATAATTTCGTGTCACTTATTCACATAGTTGTAACAATATTATCACAATATGTACTGCTTGTCAAAGGGAACAAATGTATTTTACATCATCCCTGCCAGGACTACACTTGCCGCAATTCCGGCAATGGTTGCCAACAGTGCCCCCGCCAGAGTATACCGTGTTTTTTTTACTTCTGCTTTCATAAAATATACACTCATAGTATAAAAAACAGTTTCCGTACAGCTCATCATAATGGATGCGATCAGCCCCACTCTTGAATCCGGTCCGAACTCCTTAAAAATATCCAGCGCCAATCCTGTTGCCGCGCTGGACGAAAACATCCTTATAATAGAAAGAGGAACCAGCTCCGGGGGAAATTGAATCCCGGACAGGGCTTTTGCCAGGTATCCCGATATATCTTCCAGGAATCCGCTGGCACGTAAAATTCCAACCGCCGTCATAAGCCCGATCAGTGTAGGCATGATCTGAACCACTGTGCGCAGGCCGTCAGCTGCTCCTTTTATAAAACTTTCATATACATTTTTCTTTGCGAGAAGACCATATCCTACAATGGAAAAAATCAGCAGAGGAATCATACAGGTGGAAAGATACATCAGAATCTTCATAAAAAACACCCGGTTCATACGTTTTTATAACATATGCCCCGGGCATTTTCTCTATTCACCTTTTCTTTTTTTCTTATAAATGATCACTGAGACGATTGCTGCAAATGCAAGAATCACCATAATAATATATGGAATAAATTTCGTCGGATCATTTGTACTGGCATTTGCAGCTGTCACCGCATTGCCATCTTCATCCGTGGTTCCCGTGTAGGAGCTTCCCACATTATTCCATGCTGCCTTCTCTGCATCAGACAAGTCATTAAGAGGTGTGTTTATCTTTGTAAAATCATTGACAATATTTCCTTTGGCAAGGGTACCGCCCAGTACAGTCATCGGGCTTCCCAAAACAGTCGCTTTAAATACCTCATTTCCGTCCTGTCCTTCAATCCGGTTTCCGTTTCCATCTGTTTCTGCCAGATAATATTTTCCGGGAGAAACATTTCGGAATACAGCTGTGCCAAACACATCATTTGCGTTAACCGTAATAGCTATCTCTTTATAAAGATCTTCCTTTTCCATAGCCTCTTTCGTATAAAGTCCGCAGTAGAATGTTCTGCTTTCTGAAAGCTTCTTCGCCACGCCCTTATAAGATATACGTTTGGCAACTTCCACGCTCCCATATCTCACTGCCTGAACGGATACGTTCATATACGGCAAAATATATCCATTTTCATTGACCGATACGGTGCGTCCCTGCTGCTGCGCACCCGGCACCGTAGTAAACGTATATACTGTCGGGGTCGCATAACCTTCCGGTGTGCTGATTT
The DNA here is from genome assembly GCA_030539395.1 of Eubacteriales bacterium. Classification (GTDB taxonomy): domain Bacteria; phylum Bacillota; class Clostridia; order Lachnospirales; family Lachnospiraceae; genus Marvinbryantia. The sequence continues at coordinate 4,939 of JAUNSC010000047.1, read as the reverse complement.
CTCTCAGCGTATAGCTTTCTCCAACATTTACTTTACCCTCACAGATATAGGATTTCTCTGTCGTCTCCCACTCATCAACTGCCGTTCCCTGGGAATTTACCAACTGGATCACTGCCCCGGCCAGCGGCGTTTTCCGTTTAATATCATTACCGTTTTTGTCTCTTGTATGATATACATAAGTTCCATTCTTTTCTTCGATAATATAATCGTAATAATATCTGGTAAATACAAGCTTTGTGGTCACATATTTCAGTACGGCAGTTGCCTGGCCATCTTCATTCAGTTTGAATTTCACTTCTTTCTGCGCCGTATAATGGCCATCCGGAGCCTTTGACTCAACCAGATAATATTCTTTACCCGGCTCTATCAGTTTTCTTTCCGACTCACTTAAGGTATACTTCCAGTCTTTTCCTGAAATCGTTGCTATTACCTTTTTCTTATCCGATGTAAGAATCTGCAGAGTGCCGCCCTTTACTGCTGCGCCTGAATTGTCTGCATTTCCCACCTTCACTGTAATCGGCTTATTAACGGTATATTGTTCATCTTTTGACCCCTGCTCATTAGCAGTATTAGCAGTATTAGCAATTGTTATCTTATAAGAATCTTTGCCCTTTGCCTTCACATAACCGGCAGGTCTGTCAACCTGTGTAACAGTATATTTGTGGCCGACCACAAACCTGCCTGTCACAACATCCCCGCTCTTATAGTCACCTTCAAGCAGTTTTCCATCGGTATCATCCATGATCTTCATAGCCAGACCGCTCAGTTCATCACCCGCGGTATTTTTCGCACACAGCCTCACTTTTGTCGGCGCTATTTCCAACTTCGATTCTTTGGATACTTCAACGCCCTTACCGGAATAAAAACTAAATGATGCCGGAGTATCCGGTTTATCCACATATCCTGCCGGTGCTGATTCCTGGTTTTTAATCTTCCAGCTATAGACAATTGCTCCGTCAACTTTTCCATCCGGAAATGTTCCTTCCGTTACCGTTATATTTCCAACCGGCAGCCCCTTCATTGTTATCGTTCCCTTTTCCAGCGAAAGATTTCCATCAATCTTTATATTGCCTGCAGACAATACAACCACTGCATCTTTTTCTACCGGATTGTTGCTTTCCTTATCCTCAAGACTCAGTTTCACTGCAGTATATACATTATAAATATTTATGTACTGGTTATCTGTTCCGTTGGTATCATCAATCGTCACCGTCTGGGGCCGATTATGGTAAACTGCCCCTTTGCCCTGGTTTTCACCGTTCTTCTGGTATAAGGAAGTGTATTCCTGCGACTGTGTCCCCTGTGCGGCTTTGCCGCCTGTCCAGGATGTTCCGCCTGCATCCAGCTTATATATACCGTTTTTCAATCCTTCCAGGGTAACTTTTGTAAGGTTTTTCCCTGTCACAGGAACTGTCATCCTGAGGCTGCCATCTTTGGAAATTTCAGTCTTAAGTTCCTTCCCTCCGGAATCCGTAACTGTCACACCTGCAAAATCTGCCGTGTCACACCCCAGTGCCACTACATAATCTGTATTCGCTTCATATCCCATTTGTCCCACATAAAGGGTAAGTTTCTTTTTCGCTTCTTCCGTTCCTTCTGCCAACGGCATAACAGGTACTTCTTCACTGATAAGTTTCTCTGTTGAGGACGTATTATCCGCGCCGCCGGTTTCTCCGGTTTCATTCGTGCCGCCAGATTCTTCCGGGCCGCTCTCTGTTTCGTCAGACTCGCTTTCATTGCCGCTTTCGGAGACATCCTGCCCGCCCTCTGTTTCCGGCCTGTCCGCAGTCACTGCAAACACATAATCAGAGAAACCGTCCGTATAAAATCTGAGCACAGAAACAGCATCCTCATTTTCCGTCAGTTTCACATATGTTTTCAGATCGACCGCTTTCTGCTTATCAATCTCAATTACTGTTCCGCCCTCAATCTGCGCCTGCTCCCGGGCTGTTTCTTCGGCCAGGGCAAGTTCCTCTTCTGTAAGATCTTTAATATGGTATACCCTGACTATTTTATCTTTTACATTGCGTTCCTCAAATATCGGCTTTTCAAAAGTAACCGTAACCTCAATATCTTCTTCTCCGATTTTGGCGCCATCCGTGTAATCTTCCAGATCAAGCCTGCTTCCGTCCGCCTCAAAATAAATGTCATATACAATGTATTCCCCGAAATACATGTCCGCCGCCATCTTTTCTACAAGCTCAATGCTGTCTTTGCGGCTGTCACTGTCCTTTTCTTCCAATTCTACTTTCAGGACAGCATTCTCCGGAAGGATCACTGATTCCGGTAATCTGACCGTGGCTGAAACGTTGCTGCTTATCCACTCATAGACACCCTCTTCTGATTCTGTTTCCGTTTCAGTTTCCGTCTCTGTCTGCGCTGTTGTTTCAGGCGCCCTGTTTTCCTGCTGCTCCTCTGTTGCCGGTGTCTCTGTTATCTGAGCTTCCGTTGCCGGTGCCTCTGTCGTCCCGGGCTCTGTCGTCTGAGTTTCCGGTGCCTCTGTCGCCTGAGTCTCCGTTATCTGCGCCTCTGTTGTCCGGGCTTCCGTTGCCGGTGCCTCTGTCACCTGCCCTTCCGTTGCCGGCGTCTCTGTCGTCTGAAGCTCTGCTGCCTGGGCTCCTTCTTCTGCCAGAGACAGCTCAGCCGCCTGGTTTTGTGATGCCTGCTCTTCTGCTCCCACAGACACACCATATAAATTAACAGTCATCATTGCAGCCAATAAGACAGCCATTCCCCGTTCTTTCCATTTTTTCAAGATTTACTCCTCCATTCTGCATGTCAAACCACAGATGCATGTATACATTCACTCTATGCCATAATCAGTATAGCATACTTCTTATTGAAATCAAACTTACACATCACTAAATTTTTTCTTAATTATTCAATCTATCTATTGTTTTTTCATTCATAACATGCTATAACGGTGTTCGTAGCTATCTTTTGCTTTTATTAAAAGGGGAGAATTTATGTCAAAAGATTTTTGGAAGAGTCTGTGGATGAAATATTGTCATCTGCTGCCTGTTCTGATCTACATGATATTTTATATGAGCGTTTTTGCTTATGTAGAAAATCGGCCAAACCATCATATTCATCTGCTTGGCAACGGTTATGACGATCTCATACCGTTTTGTGAATATTTTATTGTGCCGTATTATTTGTGGTTCCTGTATATCACAATGGGTGTACTTTTCTTCGCTCTGGTTGAAAAGGACCGCAATCAGTATTACTCACTGATCACAAACCTCTGCATTGGCATGACACTGTTTTTGATCATTTCACTTGTATGGCCCAATGGTCATACACTTCGTCCCGCTTCCTTTGAGAAAGATACCATTTTTACAAGAATGGTCCAGGGACTTTACAGGATAGATACATCAACAAACATATTTCCAAGCATTCATGTATTTAATTCTGTGGCAGTACATTCTGCCATTTCAAGATGTGACTATCTGAAAAAAAATCACAGGTGGCTGATTCATGGTTCGTTTGTTTTGTGCATTCTGATCATTGCATCTACTCTGTTTTTGAAGCAGCACACGATCATCGATGTTGTCACTGCTCTGCTTCTCAATTTTACCACCTATTGTCTGGTTTATTCGCCGGAAGCAACGGCTCACCACCAGCATTCCCAGTACAGAAACTGGCATAATTAGAAATATAAAGGCCATGGATTACATATCCCTGGCCTTTTTTACACATGCCCGCTGTGCCTTTATCACTGCACTGCGAAGCCCTTTTTCTTCTAACACACTTACCGCCTCAATAGTCGTCCCGCCCGGGGAACATACCATATCTTTCAGTTCACCAGGATGCATTCCTGTCTCCAGCACCATTTTTGCACTTCCAAGCACTGCCTGAGCAGCAAATTTATATGCCTGCTTTCTCGGCATTCCGTCTGCCACGGCAGCGTCTGCCATTGCCTCAATGAACATAAATACATAAGCCGGTGAGCTTCCGGATACGCCCGCCACAACATCAAGCAGCTTTTCAGGCACAATATCTGTTTTTCCAAAACTGTCGCACAGACTGCAGATTTCTTCCATTTCCGCCTCAGATACCTCCCGGCTGCAGCACAATCCCATCATTGCCTCTTTTACAAGTGCCGGAGTGTTGGGCATAGTCCGAACGATTTTGACATTCTTTCCAAATTTATCCTGAAGCCAGTCAATTGTTTTGCCCGGTGCGATCGTAACAATTATCTTCTCCTCAGTTACCACGTCTGTGATTTCTTTAATCACGTCTTCATACTGATGAGGTTTTACTGCAAGAAAAAGTACATCTGCAAACTCTGCAACTTCTCTGTTCGTTCCCACCATAATACCAGATTCCTGCTTCATCATCTCTGTTGTTTTTCCAGTCTTAGAAGAAGCCATGATCTCTTTTGCAGAAACTTTTCCACTTCCTGTAATTCCTTTTATCATTGCCTGCGCCATGTTTCCGCAGCCGATAAATCCAACTTTCATGTATTACGCCTCTCTTTAATCAATTTCTGGCTGCAAAATTTCCCGCCAGAGTAAAAAGGGCACATTTCAATGAAATGTGCCCTGATACATATCCTTTAAAATCAGATCTTGTTATCGCTTCCGAGAACGTTTTTAATCTTGTGAGCAACCATATCTTTAACAGCCTGACGAGCCGGTTTCAGATACTGACGCGGGTCAAAGTGATCCGGATGCTCTGCAAAGTATTTGCGGATGTTTCCTGTCATTGCAAGACGGATATCAGAGTCGATGTTGATCTTGCAGACAGCCAGCTCTGCTGCATGACGGAGTTCATCTTCCGGAATACCGATTGCATCCGGCATATTTCCGCCATACTGGTTCACCATCTTAACAAATTCCTGCGGAACAGAAGAAGAACCGTGCAGAACGATCGGGAAGCCCGGAAGACGTTTGATACACTCTTCCAGAACGTCAAAACGCAGTGGCGGCGGAACAAG
>JAUNSC010000014.1 GCA_030539395.1 Eubacteriales bacterium | reverse complement strand
TGGTGTGAGAGGTCGAAAATTTCTCATTTAGAGAAATTTTCTCCTACTCGATTTCGACTTGTTACCTTTTTGCAGCTGTCAATGGTTTAATCCAATGGGACCACCTCCTTATTTTCAGATAACAAAAAACGACCATACTGCACTTTCGTGTAGCATAGCCGTTCTATAAAGCGTAAACTTTTTCTGATTGGATATATGCGCATCATTCATTTGTTTGACTAAATTTTTCAATGGTGTTCAAAAATTCAGCCAGACCTTCGCAAGCATATACACGCTGCTTTACCGGATAATTCTCAATACGTTCTGCAATCTCCCGCAAATAGACCTTCTCAGGTTCTGTATAGTACTCTCTGAGCAATTGATCTACTGTAACTGAAAGAGCATTTGCAATCCGTACAATCATATCCAGACTCGGAATCCCTCTCGCATTTTCTATTTGGCCGATATGGCTGTTACCACAATCACATATCTCCGCCAGATCTTCCTGGCGCATTCCGCGCAATTGCCGGTACTTCCGAATATTCTTGCCTAAAATAACATAGTCCATGGTTCTACATTCTCCTTACATTTTTATTTTATATAATCTGGCGATGGAATTGAAGAACTTGAAATTCCAATATACGCACTATAAGTGGAATATCAGATTTTTTTCATGGACTTTTTTAATTTTTAAACATTAAAAAACCATTATTATCATATCAAATGCGCTTTATTTCTATGAAAACATATCCAGATTGTCCAACATCTGTGCAATGTCTGCCTCCAGCGTATCTGTCTTATTCTCCTCTGAAAAAGCTATTTGGGGTTCGTCCTTGCGAACTGTTGCAAGCCTTTCCTCAACAATGCGCCGTATGATTTCCTCAATTCCATCCCGATTATAGCCAGGTGTTAGCTTGACTTCTATTTTACAATGTGTATCCTGTAAATTCGGGTTAGAATCAAGATAATCATTCAGGGCTGCAACAACAACTGCACTTTTCCTATTTCCCAGTCTTTCAAGCAACTCTCCAGCCCTTACCTGTTCCTCCGAATCCGCACTAAATTGAAGTGAGAAGCGGTATTTTCCATCCTTCTTCATCATGTACCCCTCCGTCCCTTACCCAAGTGGACGAAGAGAAAGCGTTTTCCTGCCCAGCATTTCATATCCCAGTGCATTTGCATTCGGGGATTCCACAAAATCTGCCTTTGCTACCAGAGGCGAATTGAGCAGGAAAGGCTTTAAAAGGATACTTCCCCCTCCGATAAAAACAGCCGGATTAGAACGCAGATCCACTTGCAATTCTCTGAGTTGGTTCAGAATATCCTGTGCATGTAACTTCGTCGCTTCCCGAATTGTCTCCTTGACATCTTCCGGTAAAATGGTGTTCTCGCACTGAAGCACCGCACTAATATGCTCATCTTCGATACGCATATCGTGAAGCGCACCAACCTTTCGTATGATTTCATTGTTCATGGTAATAATACCAGTTTCCAAGCTCCGGCAAAACTGCAAATCTGGTTTTCCATTCTTCAAGAGCAGCACGTCAGTGGTATAACCACCGATATCAACGACAAACATACGAACCGTATGAACCACCAGACTGCTCTGGGGAATAACAGCGGCATATGCCTGCGGGAACACCATGACGCGGTCTATCATAATGCTGTATGGCCTGTCACCATAAACAAATTTGATAATTCCATCTCTTCTGAAATAATTGGCGAATCTGTCTTTTAATGCACCAAAATGCTCAGGCGGCAGCCCGACAGCCAGCTGGATCTGTTCTACCGGCGTATAATGTCCTCTGTTCTCCAGCTCTTTGGCGATTGCAAATAATGTCAGGATGAAATAACGGTCATCCTGGGTTTTGTCCCTCATATAACTCAGCCGGCGTCCACTCAAAGTCCAATATTTTCCTCCATACTCCAAAATCTCATCTGTCATGGGCGGCTTGACCGTATGCTCAGAAAGCCCGGAAATAAAAGAATGGCTTGTGGTCTTAATGGCGTAGTTGCCATGGTCGATTGCGATTAACATATGTATACCTCCTGCAAAATTTATTCTTTATTTACCATTACACGATTTGCCATGCGTATTTACAACTTTTATACGCATTCGATTTAAAAAACGCACGAAAAAAGGGTGAAGCATTTTTGCTCCACCCCGGTTCTTAATGCTTCTTTTGAAAACAATATTCCCAGATATAATCATCCAGCCCCTTATAGCGCGGATCCCACAGGTAAGTACCGAACTGAAATCCCATATTGTTAAGAAGGCTGAGAAGATTATTGTAACCGTTTTGTACATGACTGTTGGTCGCAAAATCCATATCAAAAGCAGTCTTAATCTCTGTCACCCCTTCTGTGCGCAGATCGCTAAGGGTCATTTCAAGCTGCGTCAGAGAATTAACACCAGGGACTGCCAGCACTGTCAGACCAGTCAGTGCATGAATCACATCAGCCTTCATCGGACCCTCTGTCAGCACCAGCATAGATCTAACCGGACCAGCAAGATGTGTCCACCCTTCTGCAGGGCAGCCATCTGGCCGCTCTGTACTGGATACCCAGCGAAATTTTCTCTTTTTTACTTTATCTCTGCGTATCTGAAGTCCCTGAATCCTTCCTTGCCTATCCCTCATTGGAATTAAGATACCGCGTTCTTCATGAATGAAAGTCCATGTACCGCTTTCATTCCTGTAAAAACCAGGAACCCCAGCTAAGTACATCCCTTCGGACTGAAGTTTGCCGGCAATCGCTGTCATACCGACCACAGGTGTTGTCCTGTATCCAAGCCGAATAATGTCATCCTCCATCAACCCTCTGCCAAGCAGGTTCTCTTTATGGTCTGCCGCCAGCGTCAGCTTATCGAGCAGCGCACTGTATGTGGCATGTCGGGTATCAACATCCGTTATTGGGCATTCAGGCTTTGCCTGCGGCTGTATCCTCTTTTGGGGTTTAGGCCGGTTATCAGGCATTCCCAGTTTCTCCACCAGAGCTTTTCGCACTTTGTCACGCGGAACCCCGGTATATAATGAGTACAGATCAAATATACCACCAGATATTCCGCACCGCGGGCAGCGATACACTTCTTTTTTCAAATTGATGTTCAAATGCTTTTTCCGTGGGTTTTCGTCACAGCAGGGACACTGCACATAATAGGAGCTTCTTCCAGACGGCGGCATCGGGATTCCCAGCAGCGAAACAACGTCGCTCATATGAAATATTTCCATGCTGCCTCCTTTCCTTTTTCAAACTTGCGGGGAACAGCACGCTGTCCCCCGCCTCTTCTCATTGCTGTTTTCCTTATAACCCACAGTTTTCCTTAAACGATGCAACCCCTGAAGGATCGTATTCCGCCAGCTTTTCCAGATCGAATGCCACCGCCGCATATCTGCCGTATCCAGATTTCACGGTGTAAGGCAGCACTTTTCCCAGTTTGTTCTCCCTGATAAACCTTAACAGGTCTTTGCTGATATCTCCGTTAATAAATGCTTCGTTATCCTCCAGATCATAGGCCGGTAGGTTGACCGTCATGTCTGCAAAGGGTTCCGGACCATCTTCTCCGTAATTGATCATACCGATGTGCAGCCGCCCGCCATAGGCATATTGGTTGACATGCAGTGAGACCATTTCATCTCCAAACTCCCATTTGAAACGAAGCTTTTTCGTTTTTTTACACATTTATTTGTCCTCCTTTTCGTCTTGTTCCCGGCCAGGGGATGACTGCGTGAATCCCCTGGTCTTTAGCGCCTGTTATGCAATTGTCTGTTGAAGGGAAAATTCACAAATCAGCTTTGCGGCAGCTTTAATTTCCTCGCCGCCAGTGAATTTCGTTGCTACCCATTTAATTGCACCAGGATCCAGCGATAATACCTCGCCAAGCGTTTTCCCGCTGAATTTTGAGATTGGGCAAGGCACATTCATTGCCTGTGCCAGCTTTTCTTCTGGAGTCAGTTCCTTTTGCACCGGTTCATTTACAGTGTATTCCTCTTGTGCCGGTTCCGGTTTTGGTTCTGACACCTCGTGTTTTTCTGCTGATTCTGTTTGAGGTTGAGCGGCGGAGATTCCAAGCTCATCCACTGCAGAAGGCTCAAAATCTTCACCTGCCATAGAAAACTGAAGTCCAAAACCTGCATTTCGGAGAGCAATTCCAACGGCAGCCGTCTGGGCCCATTCCCGTGGTGAAACCGAAGGTTTCTCCTCACAGTATCCTCTGGAGGCCGTCGCTTCTGCCAGATAACAGTCCGCTGCATCCTTATAGTTTGGATACACGCGGGCTGTTGCCACAAAGCAATCCTTTGCAGAATTCACCTGTACCGCAATGCGTCCTTCCGGATATTTCAGACGGAACCACGCCATCTGAATCATGACCGGGAGGCGCTTACGCACCTCTCCGGTTCCCAGATCCGTATAATCCACAGCAAACGGCGTAGGATCAAATCCATCCACCTGATGAATAGTTTCGATTTTGGCGAGCATTGCCGCCTTCTCATTCGAGTTATTCTGACTCATAATTGTAGCCTCCTTATAAATTGATATATGTGTTCCGATACTGCATCCAAACTGGCAGAATTGTATGGATATATTGACTGATACTTGTTTTGTACTGCTCCTGCGTCCCTGCCTTAAAGCTGGAAAACCGCTTTCTGCCGTCCTGTACAACATGCTCAAAAGAGCTCAGTGCTGTTTCACGTCGTTTCTGGCCTTCTGCATCGGCTTTTAATCCAAATCGTCTTTCATTTAAGGTGAAGCGCACATACGCATCTACCATCTGAAAGTGATAGCCCATGACCTTTGTATCCAGTGTAATTGGCGCAGACTTGCAAAAAGATTGAAATGTCTCCAAGACGCAAATGCGATAATTGAGTTCCTGCATAATCAGCAAGTCCTCCGGGGGAAGGCTGTTCTCAGCAATCTGGGATCTGATGGTATTTTGTTTCTCAAGATATTGATCTAATATTGTAGCCATAGCTGCTCCTTTCTTCAAGCAAGCGCCTGCAGCCGCTTAGCAAGGCAGGTGCCGCGTTTTTCTGTGTCAGTTCTTTTAATGGAAATACAAAGCGCCCTTTTTTCCCCGACAATGGTTACACGCTCTTTTCCTCGTGTAATTGCCGTATAGATAAGAGGCCTTGTCAGCATGATGGAATGGGCGCATTGCAGATTGATGATGACGGACTGGTACTCCGATCCCTGTGATTTATGAATAGTAGAGGCATAACCTAAATCCAACATATCCAATTCACTGGAATCGTACTCTTTCATACGCCCGTCACCAAAGTCCACATGAACCGTAGTGTCATCGCCAATGCGAATAATTTTCTTGACATACCCGATATCACCGTTATTTACATCATCATGGTTTTTGATCTGCATGACCTTGTCCCCACACCGAAATTTCCGGTTTCCGAAAACAACTTCCGGTTTCTGCGTATCCGGCGGGTTCACCTTCTCACGCAAGCGCTCATTCAGTGCATTGACTCCGGTTTCCGTCTTCTGCCGGTATGGCGTAAGCAGCGCCACATTATCGACCCCGTATTCTTTCGTTTCCTGCAGATAAAGATCGACAATGAGTTCAGCAGAATCAGAAAGCCTGGGAGAATTGATAAACTGAAAGTCATTCCCATACTCCAGCCCCACATTCCCATGGCGGATTAGCTTCGCATTTGTCGCAATGCGGCTTCCCGCATTCTGACGAAATACCTTGTCCAACCGCACAACTGGAATACATCCGCTGGCAATCATCTCACTGAGCACTGCGCCAGGTCCCACTGAAGGCAGCTGATCTGCATCGCCAATCAGCACCATCTGGGCGCCATATTTCACTGCATCAAACAGATATTCAGCCAGATAAACATCCAGCATGGAAATCTCATCTACCACAATCAGATCTGCAGTAAGCGCTTCGGGTCCATCATAGTCTCCGTCCTCATCCGCCATCAGCCCAAGGGCTTTATGAACAGTTGAAGCCGAAACACCAGTTGCCTGCTCCATCCTCCTTGCTGCCCTACCCGTAGGGGCACAACAGCAGATTTCACTTTTGGGATTGTTTTTTTGATAAATATCTAAAATGGCACGTTGTATCAAAGTCTTTCCTGTTCCAGGTCCACCAGTGATAATGGAAAGCCCCTGCGTCAGAGCCATCTTTACCGCTTCGCGCTGCTCCAGTGCAAACTTCATTTTCAGCTTCTGCTCCTCTGCATCTATGGCAGCATCCAAATCCCCATAGCTGTGCATCTTCCGGTACTTCATTTGCTGATGAATGGCGGAGGCAAGCTGTTCTTCCACATGTGCGGTCTTTGCCCTATACACACTGCCCTGATACGACACCAACTGTCCGCCGAAAACCAGCCTGGCGGCACGGTTCGCCACCATTTCTGCTGTTAACGCAGGCGTATCCAGAATTTTTAGGCAGGCTTTCACAAACTCATGTTTCTCCATGCAGAGATGACCTTTGGCTTCCGCATCCGCCAGCGTATACAGAAGTCCTTCATCCACACGCTCTGTCGATAGCTGGTCAAACCCCATGCTCATAGCGATATGGTCTGCCGTCTTGAATCCAATCCCGGCCATGTCGCAGAGCTGGTAGGGATGGTTTTTTACAATATCCATCGTCTTTTCCCCATACTCTTTATACAGGCGTACCGCTCGGTTCGGCGTAATGCCATGTGGTGACAGAAACGCCACCACATCCCGGGCGCCACGATTGACCAGATAGGAATCATAGATTTTTTTCAGTTTTATCTCACTGATACCCGGTATGGCAAGGAGCCTTTCCGGTTCTTTATCCAGTATCTCCAGTGACTGCTGACCAAAAGCTGCGTAAATTTTCTCCGCTATTTTTGGACCAATCCCTTTAATCTGCCCGGAAGAAAGATAGGCAATAATGCCTTCCTTCGTCGGTATTATCACTTCGTTATAACTCTCCACTTCAAACTGGATGCCAAATTTGGGATTTTTACTCCAATGCCCAAGCATGTCGTAGCGCAGATTGCTTGATGTAGGTAAGCAATATCCCACTGCTTTCACCTGCGTAACCGTGTTTCCTGTGCTATCTTTAATCTTTTCACATGGATGGTAGAGTGCAATCATATAACTGCTGGCATCAACAGCCGTAATACTTTGTGGATATATGAGCCTATCAAATTCACATAGCAAAATTTTTACTCCTTTCTCTGAGTCGAGTTATAGATACAAAAAACTCCCGAATCGTATCCAAAGATACAACGGGAGTTTTTTGTGAAGCTGCAGCCAGTTGCCCTTTCATCGGAACATCGCTGCATTTTCAAGATATGACAAAGGAGCAGAGATACCCATCAGAAAATTCTCCCTGTCCAGGCGAACTTTCCGCTTATCGCAGCCACGCTTTGTCAGTTCTTTCTGTACTTCCAGATATATACCCTCATCAAAAGCAATCATTGGCATTTTCAGGCGGATTGCATGGGCAATTTCCCCACGCATCCCACTGCTGATCCGGTTACCGCATATCAGCAGGATATCGCTGCCTTTCAGCAATTCCAGGCCGAACTGAAGGGCGAGTGCTCTATCAGACGGAATATTGTCGCAAAGAATCATCGGGATGTACGCATGTGGCGCACTTGCGTTCATGCACATCCTTTTCATGGCATAGAACATATACGCCCTTGCCGCCTGCATATTCTGTGCAATCCCCTCATTCGTGTCTGCGCTGAGCGGCGAGCAGATATACGCCCTCTTTTTGCACCTGTCATATGAGAGAAACTGATAAACCAGCTCCTGTTCCCAACCTTCATGATAAATGTTTTCCATTATGATCTCCTTCCTAAATTGGCTGAACCGAAACCTTTACCTTACGGCTTTCCGACGCTTTCAAAACATCGGTATATATTGCCGGATACTTTTCTTTCAAGGCTTTGGAATCGGGCCTGCGGGTTGTTTTTGTCACGAAATCAATCAGAAGCTTATCACTGGTCGTCTCCAAGACGCCATGCTCATGCTCCTTCATGACTTCGGCAATTCGCACACTATGTGCTTCAATCTCCTTTTCATATGTTTTGATTTCTCTGTTGCATTCAGAGATTTTCCCTTGAAGCATTGCAATTCTGCGCAAGGGCGATTCATACTTGCGGGAAAACTCTATTGTTGGAAGTCCCGCCTGACTTGCACCATAAATCCTTGCCAGTGACTCCAAAGCAAGCTTTGGTGCAACATCCGCCATTGTCGGGGGTTTGTCATTCTCAAGGCTCCAGATCCATTCGTCCAGGCGTTCAAAGATCATATCCTCCTTCGCCTTATCACGAATAATCTCAGGTATTGCCAGATCATTGTCCGGATTATTTCCCCAAACGGCAGAAAAAGCGCCAATATTCACATCCGCTACCGCAAGATAAAACCTCAGCTGCAGTTCATAGTAGAGCGGAATCGCTCCATCTGCCCACTCATCCGCTTTGTGATAAGTACAGCTTTTACACTCCAAAATTCCCGGTTCGTTATCGGACGCCCGTGTAAAGCGCCGGTCGAAATTGGCAAGAGCGTAAGGATGATCTGCGTGCTGATACAGATTCGTGTCTTCTGTAACGGTATTGCCTGTCTTTGCACCATACCAATAGGCAGCAATCGGCTCCAAAAGATGACCCATCTGCAATTGATTGGCATTGGCTTTTTTTGCAGGCTTCATTTGCCCTTTTTTGATTTTCCACAGCTCCAGCGGAGTCGTCCATGGTGATACACCAAAAATAGCTGCAACATCGCTACCGCCCACGGTATAGGAAATATCCCCTTTGGGGCCGTGCATACGGCATTCCAGCCATCTGTCATTCGTCATACCTGCGGTATCACAAAGAATAATCGGTTTTGCCATCAGTAACTCACCGCCTTTGCAAGGTCGTAATCACTCCATCTGAATGAAAGCGCACGAGCCATATTTTCTTCTATGACCAGCATCTTACTTTCCGGCGTGTTCTCAGTCCTCAAAATAAACGGGATCTCCTGCATGGCAAGAAATACGTCATGGGCTGTCGCCGGGCCGCCTCCGTATGCCATCTCGTACATGGCGATAGCTTCGACTGCAGCCTTTTTTGGCAGACTCAGTTTTTTACATACCCTGGTCATTGCGTTTACCGGATAATCCAAATGGACCTCCAGCAGTTTCTGCAGTTTGGCAATGCTATCCCCAAATTGGGCAAACAGCTGATCCAACGCCGTATCAAAGTCGGAAACCTTGGACTGATGCCTGTGGTCAACTGCGATGCAGCCACCGATATGGATCGAACGCTTTCCGCTCACCAGTAGGGCAGAGACCTTTGCCGAAGCCACTCCAGTATCCGAACTCATAAAACGGACACCCGGAGTCAGTTTGGAAGCCATAGCCGTTTTTCCTTGAGAATCCAGTAGCTTTGTGTACGCTCCTAGCAAATCCTCTTTTTGATCTGGCATCGTCCATGCTGCGCTTACCATCGCATGGTCACAGTAGCCGGACTCAAACTCGTTTCCTGAAAAACGGGCATCTAGCTTTGTCTTCAGCGCAGTGAGCAGCTCATCAATCGGCAGCACTGAATAATCAACAGCATCCCCGGAATGAACCGCCGCAACTTTTTCATCACGAATCAGCAAAAGTGCATCCGCTGAATAAAGGCGCAGGCAGGCGTTTAACACCTCCGCCAGCACTTCACGGCTCAGTTTAGGGAGCGCCGTGCCACCAATTTTTGCCCTGTCCAAAAGGCTTTTGTAGGCTGTCATGCGCATGGGGAAGAGTTCCCCGTCAACACGCATGGCCAGACCGAGATTGTTTGCTGTGTCATCCACAGCGTCCTGTGTGGTTCCTGACGCAAATGCCGGCAGATCAGTGCTCAGAGCAGAGCCTTTGCCCAGTGGCTGAATTTCAAGGTCACTGACCCTGGCTTTCACCCAGCGGCTGTTCTTGGACTGCTCCTTGTGATAATCCAGCATAAAGGGATAGGAACTGAATGTGGTGTAGAAACCATCCTGACATTGTTTTTGCATATTTCATGCTCCTTTCTTTTTTGGCGGGATTGCCGCCTTGATATATAACAAAAGCCAGCAATCCCGAAAGACTGCTGGCTTATGCCCAAATGAATTGGCCGGAAAACAAAAAAAGTGCCATCTGCAAAATTGCAAATGACACTTTGATAAACTCTGTTAAACTGTGTTTAGCCGTAGCCAAACTTGATACTGATGTAAATATTATAACAGATTTGTTTGCAATAGTCAATCCACCAGGAGAAAAGAGCCTTCTTACCGCAAATGTTTATTCCTCCGAGCACTTATTTCTGTAAGTTCGGTTAATCTGAAACATACACATAAAGACAACTCCAAACATGCTGCCGCCAATAAAACTAAGGATACCTATCAACCATCCCATACTGTGTTACCTCCTTTGTGATATAAAAAAGAGATGCTTATAATCAACATCTCTGGGTTACAATATTCTTTTTGTTTCAAAACTTTATGATTTGATAAATCAGAATTTGCTTTACTACATATTTCTGATTTTTCTTACATTCCTATTCATCAAGTGCCGTCCAAGGTTTCTATATGCAAATGCCTTTATGATTGACATCTCTTGCTGGTGTTCTTGCAACAATTCATCAGGTGAGTCATATATTCCAAAATCCTGGTTAATACCTTCGCTTTGGATATATGTATTATTCCTATTAAAGTCTATAATCGGATGCTTAAAATCTTTTACAGCGACACCATATCCGCAAAATGCACCTTCACAATCTAAATTTGCTGTTTGCAGCTTATGCAGATACTCCTTATCGAGTATAAATGCTTCAAGCTCATACCAGACACCGTCTAAATACACTTCGACCCAACTATGGAATACATTATTGGGGGAAAACTTATAAACAATACCCGTCATAGCTCCCTTTTGTAATTTTTTATCTATTGTAAAGCCATGTACGCGGCAAGGTATATGAACAGCTCTCAACAGCGCCATAAACAGCGTTCCTTTTGTGTTGCACTGTCCATAGCCGTCTGAAAGCACCCTTGACGCAGGTATGCTATCGTCTATATTATAGCCAAATTTAATCTTGTCTCGAACATATTCATAAATACTTTTGATTTTCTCAAAGTCCGTTTGCAAAATCCAACCTTTATCAGCAATCAACTGTTGAATGTCGTTGTTGGAAAAATCAAGCATTTTTGTTTCTTGCAAATATTTCTCCATGCGCATGATCTCCTTTTCAAATCCCGATTTCTATTATGAGTATCCTTTTTCAAAATTTATTCATTTCTTACTCAATATCACAAATCAAGAATCTTTGCAATTTCGTCCACCGCATCAAGAACTTCATTGAATTTCAAATCTCCAATGTATTTGTTGTCCGCAGCATAGTTATCCCACAGAAGATATAACTGCGGCTCTTCACGGATATCCTTCAGAATATCTCTCCAGTCCCTGATATCATCAACCGAATCTCTTTTTTCCGCAGTATGAATAACTGCTGCCCTCAGAACATCCATCTGAACCACATCTTTACGGCTGCGGTAAAGAGTATGTAAATCATAATAATCCCTTGCTCTTGTAGTTCCAATGTTTCTGCGGATAATCGTTTCATATTTTTCCGCAAGTACTGTCTCAAGCGTATATGCCATGACCGGAACCGTTTTCTCCTCAAACACAAACGGGAAATCATATCGAATGGCTGCAGGCGTAATAATATCTCCGGTAGTAATGTCTATCTTCATTGGACTGTCAATCTTCCCGTATTTTGCACGCAGATGAACCCGGAAATTATTGTACGCATCATCCTCGCGGATCGGTTCAATTTTCTGAAATTCAAAAGAAATCCCGTCTCCCACATCCATTGCGATAATCTCTTTGACTACAGAAACAATCTCGTCCTCTTCCATTTGAATACCACGCACCGTTGTGTCCATATCCATTGTAGTTCGTTCACTGATTCCTATCATGGATGAAATCAGCAGACCGCCCTTCAAAATAAAATTGTCCCGAAAGGATGAGGCTGCCAAACGATCAATGATTCTTTCAAATAAAAACATCTGCAGCACTTCCTGTGCACGAAGATTTTTCTTCGCTGCCATGCTGCGAATGGCTCCTTTTAGTTGTTCCGGTGTCTTCATTATAAAACCTCCATATATGTTCTTATCTTATCTTCAATTCCAAATATCTTGCCATATTTCAGCAATTTTCGATTATTTGGATTTGTCTTAAAATAGTCCTTAATTGCCTGCGTAAATAGCTGCAACTCAATTTGATCCTTATCCCGGATCACATCACAAATACAGCGCTCCCTGTCATACAGCTTTACCATCCCGCCTTGAGGGGATTTTGTTTCTGTTATTCCAAGATCGTAAACTTCCGTCTGCACATAATGACAACGCAAATTCGGATTATCACGCCTTAACCTGCTGATGTTCGTTCCACGAGGCAGCGTTATATCCAAGATGTTCGGCGCCCTGTCCGACATCCCCCAAAAGAACAGTGCGGTGCCATATGAATATATTATCTTTGCACTTTGTGCCTGGAGAAGCGCAAACTCGTCAGTAAATTCATCGGTCAAAATATATAACCCTTTTCGCACCGGATCTAATTTTCCCATATCAACATACTTTTTCAACATCGGTCTGCTGATTCCAGCCGCCTCAATATCAGAAGTCTTAACAAACCCATTGCTTTTTTCTGCAATTGTTTGAATTTTAGTCCAAATCGTGTCCGTATCAATGCACCTCCTTGGCTCCATTTACATTCGTACTCCACATTATACACTATTGAAGTGTGAATGTAAATAGAACTCTCGGAGATTAGTATGTCCAAATTGAAAACAATTATGCAAAAAGGGATGCCGCCGAAGCGACATCCTCAAGAAAAAATCAGAACCTACTCGTACTTCACTGTCTTAAACCTACCGATTGAGGTAAACAGTTCAATAAAGGTTTCGTTAATTTCAGCCATATAAAGATGCTCATACAGGAACCTTATTACTTCTGGATTTAATATTTCCATGACAGTACGCTCTTGTTTATTAATAAGAAAATATTGCTTAGTCTCACCATTGATAAAAAATTGTTGCTGGGTGCCCTCCCAGCGATCCAGCATATAATTGAACGAATTTATATCAGCATTTTTGCCCCAATCATATACCCAACATTCTTCACCATTTCTGATAATTTTTCTGTACGTTTCCGGATTATAATAAGCAGACATATTTCTCCTCCTATCCATAAATATATTTGTATTATAGCAAAAAAGTCATCCTTCTTCTACATCTAGTTAAAGCAACTGAGGGATGCCTACAAAAGACATCCCCCAGACGCAGATACTATGCTGCGCTTCTGTTCAAAGACCACATTCCCCTGCCATCATGTAAGAAGTATGTAGGATTGATCTGAAGCGTTTGGCGGATTTTTTCTTTCCACCATTTATTTGCCTGTGCTTTTTTATGCGGCTCTATTTTCTCATAGAGAAACGTGAGCGTCACCGGCTCGCTGCACTGTTCCAAAACGGCAGCAACTACATCACGCCATGTCGCTCCCGGCATATCCCGGATATCGACCTCCGCTTTCTTTGCCATGATAATCGGAACCAGAAGCGGTGAATCCTTTCGGACAATCATCACATATTCATGCAGAATCGGGATGAATTTTCCGCTATACTGGATCTTGTCTGAAAAGCAGTTATGTTGAGCCTTGATGATGATGTTTTCCAAGGAGCCCGGCTTGACGATTTCAGAAAGCATACTGTAAAGCACGCCTCTTTTCTTAATGTCTCCCATTAAAACCGCCATCCTGCCACCTTTTTCAAGGGCAGAAAACTGCTTCATCATGGCATAGTTCATTTTATCAACAAAGCTTTCCCAGTCCGGTATGCGCGACAGATCATACTGTCTCGGGTCATAGCCGTATTTTTTTTGGACATCAGAGGCTTTATACATGACATCCGAATAGGTCACGATATCCCAATATGGAGGATGCCAGAAGATGAACTCCGGACGCTCCGGGATTTCGCAGTTCATGATATCAAATCCGCTGTGCAGGTCATACAGATGACTGCCAATGCCCAATTTGTCCGCCGCTGCTTTAGTCGTCCCGCCGCCGCACATGTAGTCACAGATTTCTCCCGGGCGAAAGAACCCTAAAAGATCCTCAATCAGTCTGGGAGAACAGTTCCCCCGATAACGGTTATTGCCGCCTTCGCCACGTTCCGGATAGGAAACAATGCTGGTCAACGGCCTTGATTCGCTTTTATAAGGCATAATGCCACCTCCTCTCTAACACTGAAGCATTTCTGCTTCCGCTCGTGCAAGTTCTAACTCTACCACAGTACGATCCGCAGACCAGACTTTCATGTGCTGTCTGATAAAAGATTCTACATCTTCCATCAAGACTCTGTTGTAGGCTTTGGTCAGCTTTTGATCCAGTTCAGAAGCAGCACATGGATGTCTGTTAAGGGTCTCAATAGCCTTTTGGAATCGCTCCATTTCATTTGCGGCAAACGTATGCTCTGCATGACGGTAATTCCAGTCATAGAGCATATAACAAGCCAGCCATCTCCTCTTTAGAACTGCAGATATTTTATCTTTCGTGATACTGAGATTTTCCAGGACAATACTCATTTGCCCTGCTTTCGCATTTGTTTGGTTATGCAACACTTTCATCGCCTCCTAACCTCCATTTTCAACGGACTGATAATCTATCTCTACCACTTCGTCCGTTAAGATGGATACATATTTTTGGATAAGCTCTTCGACAGCTTTCTCTGTCTTGATCTGCCGGTGTTTTCCCTGATTCCATGGATAGTCGGGCACATAAATCAGATAATCTGTGCCATCATGACTGTCGCACGCCACAAGGTCAATGTCCTCTGCCTCAAGGATCACCTCTTTCAGAATGGTTGCCAGGCCAAGCATATAGTCCTGGTCAAATTCCAGATAATCCTCATAGGCCGGCTCAGATATCTCGCAGTCATCCAGCCATTCCTGAATTTTCTTCTGGTATTCTGGCGCCATGGAAATCAACTTCTGCAAGCGTTCCAGAGACGCCTCCTTAATATCGGAAACACAGATCCCGTAGCCGTAGGTAAGCCATGTTGAATAACTCATACTGCGCCCCCTAACGGCACCTCATCATGCCAGTTGTTTTTTGCACTATGAAACAACTCCAAGAGCTGGCCCACAGTCATGTCAATGTTGGAAATATCTTCTGTAACTTCAAATCCATCCGCATTTAATTCAAACCAGCAATGGTCTGCTTCCTCGTCAAACCTGTCAAAGCGTTTTTCAGGAAGCCCCACCTGTCGGGGAATAAAATATTCCCCACAGTCCAGACAGGAAATGATTTCTGCAATCTGCGTTTCGGTTATCACGCCCATTATCACGCAGGAATTTTGCATTTTATAATTGTCAGCATCTCTGTAAAGATAGCTGATTCTTGTATTTATGGTTCCCATGGCTTTGCCTCCATTTCTGCATACAGACAGCATTCTTTACATGCCGCACTTCCATTTCCGACACACAGCGGGTATGGATTGTCCTGTTCCGGCGTATAACAGTCCGGATGCGCATTTTCTTTCAGATACTCATCCACAAACGCATGAGCCACCTCAGAAACCGTTTCCCAGTAAGCCTCCCAATAGGAATCATTTTTCCCCAATGCACTGTGAAGCCTTTCCGGAAAGCGAGGATCCTGAACCATACGGTTGTATTGCTCATCGGTAAGCTGATCCAGTTCATCCCAGTCTGACACCTGTGATACAAAATCCTCAAGCTGGCAGGATGCCTTGTAAATCCACCCCATTTCTCTGACAAACCGATTGGAGACACAAAGCTGCTGGGATATGATTGCAATATGATAGTGGTTTTCGCAGTATTCACCGTCAATGTAACATTCATAGAGGGAGTCTGCAGAATACTCCACAAACTTCTCCTTATCTGTCCATTGAGGAATACAACCGCTTTCCTGTTCTTCCTTCAGCTTCTGTTCCAATAAGTGTTTTGCATCATTAAAATCTGTATAGACTTCTGAAGAATTCCCTTGTTCGCCATCTACCGCCCAATCTTCCAAAAGAATATAAATCCTCGGATGCTGGCGGCACTCTTCCAGATCGTCAAGCAACTCCACCATAGACGGAGCCATGATGACAAAATCCAGAATGATGTCGTCAATGGTCTTTTTCTGGTCATACAGTTCAGAAAAAACCTCTTCCAGCTTTTTTACTTCACAGGGCAGTGCAGGAACCTCAAAAGAGCAGTACAGATCCGGCGTTTCATTTTCCGTTTCCTTATCCTCTCCATCACGGATTTCCGTAATCGTCCCATAAAGTCCCTCATACTCGCTTTCTGGCGTCCCCACAATGGGAGCACCGACAACATAGGTTTTGCCTTCATATTCAAATTCAGCACCGATTCGATTGATAATCATTTTTAATACCTCCTTTATTCTGAAACTTTTATTGCAAACAGACAGCGTGGATCATAGCGCATTTGGGTGGCCGCCTTTTTGCAGGCTTCCTCCTCGCTTTCCGCCTTTATGACTGCGATAAATGGAGTCGGCTCCATATCATGCCATCTGCCTTCGTTATCTGTGCCGCACATATCAATATCCGTCAGTTCTTCATCTGTCATACCGACAATATCAAACATTTCTGAGTCACGAACCCATACAGAGTCCATACAAATAACATATGTATTCATCTGAATCCTCCTCACATATGATAATCTACGGCAACCAGTACCGTATCCTCATCCACATCATCAATGTAGCCATCTATGCAGCTGCGCCAGTCTACCGGAACATATTTTTCAGATTCTGCATCCAGCACACTGTCATCTTTGCTCAGCCACTGGTCTGCATCCACAATATCATGCGTGCCTACCGGGTACTTCCAGCTGCTTGGAATTCCATACTCCTCAAGGTATTCTTCCAATGTAGAGCCTTTTCGGTAGACGTATCTGCCCCAGCGGATAATTCCGTCTGGAACGATTTCTCCGTGAAAGTCGGAATCGGTCTTTCCTGCCAGAAACATTTGCTCAAGCTTATAAAAACGCTCTTTTGCTTTCTGATTTCTCCAATCCCGTATCTCTTCCCATGCGATATCTTCTTTTCTGGCGGCACAAACCCATACATATCCGTCCGGTGATTCTTCTTTTCTGTCTGAATTGCACCAGCTTCTTTCGCCAATGGAATACTCCGTGCAGGTATCCTTTACCAGAAACATCTCCGGCCATCGCCCGCCAATGGAATACCAGTCCCATATGGCGTTTGGATTATAATAATATCCATAGCCTTGATGCTTTTCATCAAAAGAAAAACCACACCTTTCTTCTGCATATTTCTCAAAACTCTTATAGAGCTTTTTGCGGGGATAATTAGGCAGAGCCACCATTCGTTTTGCTTTCTTTGTACGCTTTTCATGATGTAGCGGTCCTGCATCCCTTTGGAACACTTTTCCGTCACGGACAACAAATCTGCCCCAGAGTGGATCGCCATACTGCTCCACAATTGTTCCTTGAGGCAGCTTTATGCAATCAACCGCGTCCTCATATTCCTCACGCAGTTTTTCTGTCCGATCTTCAAATTCCAGATATTCCGGATCCTCCAGCGACTCACAATAAGGATACATCAACTCAGAAACGCCGTCATTCACTGCACGGGAGAACGATGACTGAAGATTTTGACATCTCCCAATTGCAAAATCCAGCATAAAATTCTTTGTTTCAATTTGCTTCTGAAGCTCCAATTCCTTCAGCGCCTCTGCAATCTGGTTGTCCAATTCCTTGTCTTCCTGTATCTGAGAGATTTCTAAAGCTGCTAATGTTAAAAAGTGCATAATTACCTTCCTTTCTGAATAACAGGCGGGCAGCTGTAGAAATCCCAGCTGCCCGTCGTCTTTTTTATGATTTGATATTGTTATACCCTCACATGCCGCTTCACAACAGCGGTCAGTTTTGTGGGCAGTTGGTTTAAATCCGAGATATCCAGGAATGAGTCTCCGTAGATTCTCTCAATGTTCTGCTTGTCATCTCCGATTGCCGCAGCGACAAACAAAATACCTTTACGTTGATACTCCTGCTTGATGCCGCGAAGGTCCTCCTCAGCTGCGGAACCTCCATACCCACTGTCAGCAGGCTGTCCGTCAGAAACCAGTATGAGGATTTTTACTGCTTCCGGCCGCTTAGACAGCTGCTCCGCAACAAAACGAAGTGCCGCCCCGTCACGGTTACTGCCTCTGGCCGCAATATCCATCATGCGGTATTTATCATCATGGTCAAAACCATCAAATTCCGCATAGGAATACAATGCCACCGTATTTCCGACATCGGTATAATCGGTGGAATGACCATAGACCATTACCGGAATGTCCAAACTCTGGCAGAAATCATACAGAATGATGGCCGAAGCTCTGGCATAAGTACAGCGGTCACAGGAACACATAGACCCTGACTCATCCAGAAGCAGACCGACTGCCAGCTCCGGGATCTCATTGGGCAGGTTGTTCTTATAAAACACCTTGCCGTCATTCCTGCACAGTGCGTGCGCATCCAGACGGCGGCCCATGATAAGCCCTGTCTGTTTACCGCCTCTCCGGTTTTCCTTGAGCTGCTTGAGCAAACTCTTCTGCAGCTGGCGGGAAATATTCAGCAAAGGTCCTGAAATAGCATCGTACTGTTCCATAAGTTCCTCATCCACAGAGGCAATCCGGTTGATTCGGATAGGTACTCCTTCATGGATATTCCCATAGGAAATGTTCTGAGCGACATCGTTAAGCTCCTGAATCCTTTCATTCTCCAGTTGCTCACAGGCCGCCTTTTCTGCCATCTTATCCAGAAGACGTTCAATATCGGCAGCCGCACTGTCGTAATGCTCCCGCTCATAATCTTCGTTTTTTTCCACGGAACCGCCAACAGGTTCGGAAAGTGATTCTGACTGGTGATAAGGAATACGCCCCTGCTCAGTATCCGAAGTTTCCTGTTTCCCTGAACCGGAACTGCCACCATCTATCGGGGCGGCATCTTCGTCTGAAGAATTATCGCTTCCCCCAGACCCAGATGGATTTTCTTCCGTTTCAGAGTCAGTCTGGGAGCTGTCTGTTTCCTCAGCGTCATCCTCACTGTCGGCATCTGCATGGGTCTGTGCCCGTTTGCCGGCCGTCGCAGATTCTTCTGACCCGCCGGAGGCTTCCGGCACCGGTGTACTACTTCCTTCACCCATTTCGGAACCACCGGCAATTGCACCCAACACTTCCGACAAGGTTTCTGCAAGGCTGGTGGAACCGCCGGAGGCTACTGCCTCTTCCTGACGCTTTTTGCATTCTTCACAAAAAGATTCGATATAGTCCCAGCACCTTACCAGTACCATGTTGACAACATTCAACCGGTCTTTTCCGGACCTGCTCAGTAAAGCGCTGTCAATATCGGTAATCAAACCAAACACCGCCTGAATTCTTTCATCACTGAGCGGTTCGTCCCCGTATTTGATTTCACCAAACTTAGCATAAGAGAGCATGATCTGAAGAATGCTTTCAAAAATATGCTTTCCTTCATCCTCACTCTCAATCATCTGCGTCACCGTTTCAATATGCTCAAAATGCTGCTCCCGCAGCTTTTCAAGACCGTACCCCAAAGTACCTGGAAAATTGTTCAGCATCCTGTTTTCAATATACCCATCCTCAATTACATTGGAGATATGATGGGCAATCATCTGCACCATCTCCAGATTTTTCGGATCAGTTTTCACATAATTCCAGAATGCTTTCTCGTTCCGCGCATCCGCCGTTGTCTTCAGGTCTGGCGGATAGGGATACCAGCGACCGCTTCCTAAATAGTTGGTATGTGTCTGTGCTGCCAGAAAGTCCGTATAAAGGACATGTCCCAGTTCGTGTGCAAACAAACCGCACACAATCTGGTAACGGTTTTCCCGCCCTTTTACCTTTGTAACCAGGGAATTACCGGTATTGATACGCACAAACATATTGTCCGTTGACGCCACATGCTTTTCTCTCGGTTTCCAGTACAGATTGACGCGGACCCGGCGGTTATAGCGATACCGCCTTGTCTGTGCCGCCGCCAGATCTTCAAAATGTCCCGCCAAAAGACGGGACGAGAAGAATTGTCGGTCTGAAATTTTACTGCGCTGCTCATTGAGCCGCTGTTTTACTAACTTGTGATTCACCCTCGCCATACAGGGTTGACCTCCTTTCTAAATACATTTATGCAGTTGCTTTCTTTCGCTTCTTTGTGAAAATCGGTTCCAGAACTGCACTGACCAGCGCCTCACGGTCTACTTCATCCGTTGTCGCCTTGCTGATGATCGTATATAGTGCCGACTCATATACATCGCCGGTAATCTCGCTGCTTACGATCCAGTCGATCAGACTGCGCATACCATACGAACCGTCTGTAATACTGTTTTTTCGGCAATACTCCGACAGATCATTGACCACCTGCACCATCTGGGAAATCTGGTACTCATCTGTTGCACCTGTAACTGACATGGCACGATGCACCATCACTTCAGGCGTCGGCAGCTCCACGTCCCGCACCAGACTCATTCTGTCGATAACGGACTGGTTCATGCCTCGGCACCCTTCGTATTCGATGTTGGTTGTTACTACTACGACTGCATCCGGATGACGCTTTATCACCTCTCCTGTGGGAAGGGTGATTGTCCCGGTCTGCTCCAACAGGGAATTCAGTCCTACCAGAACGCCTGGCTGAACAATTGTGGAAGGTTCCTGGATCTCAATGACATACCCATTCTTCAGAGCCTTGA
This sequence comes from Eubacteriales bacterium, assembly GCA_030539395.1. Lineage (GTDB taxonomy): Bacteria > Bacillota > Clostridia > Lachnospirales > Lachnospiraceae > Marvinbryantia. The sequence continues at coordinate 60,008 of JAUNSC010000014.1, read as the reverse complement.
TAAAATCAGTTTCCGTGTAGGTATAGGTCTGACCGCTGCTCTTGGAATTTTCATCCCGTCTGGACAGAGCACGTACTTTCTCTGTTACACGATCCAGCACAATGCTCATGCAATCCTGAGATGTGGCAGCCGCATTCTCTATACCCGTCAGTGCCTGATATACCCCCGCCGGATCGTAGTCCATATCATCCAAATCGGGAAGGTTCATCATCTTGGACACATTGGCATAATTGATGCCGCCCATACTCGTCAAAATTGCTTTTTCGTGATCCAGCTGGGCATCTCCGGTAGAACACGAATCCGAGTCCGGAAATATCTGACCGATGAAGTCAAATATCTCTGTGCCTGCCGAGCAGGTGTATGCCATATACGGAAGCCCCAGCCCTGCGGCAATCGCCTTTGCGCTCATGGTCTTTCCGGTTCCCGCTGGTCCACGGAGGAGGAAATTCCTCATCTGTGTCGGTTTCCCGGTAGTGGCCTGAGCATGTTTACAGATATCAACGACCTCCTGTGGAATGATGTACCATTCCGGAAGCACCGGTATCAGCTGTTTTTCCTGACTGCTCATAGTCCTTGGATGCAGTTCGTACTTGCCGACAAAATCCGTGTGTTCCACAATGGCGTCTGCGCTCTTCACAATAACCCTCGCTGTTTTTGCAAAAATCGTAAATTCCCCCGCAATCACATGGGTAGGCTCAAAAGCGCCGGAATCCAGCTGCACCTGAGATACACGCATCAGATTTCCGGCCTTGTCCACACTCACCTTGACGGCTGCTGAGCAAGAGGTATCTTTGATGCGCCTGTAGGCGTTGTCACATAGCATTGCCATGTACTCCGTAGCCGAGCGTAAATCCGAAAATCCATGACTGAACTGATCGCGGTACAATTCAAAATTATCATTGAATTCCTCGTCATTCATAAGCACCGGAAACAGTGCCATCATAACGGCAGCTCCGTCACGCCCTGATGCGTTCAGCACATAGTTTTCAAAAGTTTCCGTGTTCTTGTCATACACGCTTGCCATTAACGAACCGGAGTTGCTGTCATATACTACCAGATGATACTCATCAGGCCCCATGGACGATTTGTATTCAGCAACCGTCCTGTGGTCGATGACCCCGACAGCTCCTTCGGCGCTGCCATCCATGCAGCGGCAAACTGCATGTACCGCTTTTATGACTGTTGAACACAAAGTTGCATTTGTCCCATCTCCATATTTCGATGATACTGACACCTTTTTGTTCGTCAGTGTGTCAAACGGTTCCGGTAAGGGACGGCTATAATTAAAGATGTTGTTCATGTATGCACTCATACGTTATTTCCTTTCTGCATTTGACTGCGTAAGATTAATTTTGATTCCCTCAGATACACACTGAACATCCGTAAGCCCGGCTCTCATCAGTTCCCGGCAGATATCTACCCAACTCTCCCGGACCGGAAGTTCTTCCGCAAGCAAAATCAATTCTGAGAGATTTTCCCCAATTGCTTCATTGCATCTGGCATTCAGCTCAAAAATATGAGCATCTGCCCACTCAAAGGCCAGCAGCTCGTAATTTTGTACCTCTGGTTCTTCTTCAGGTTCCGGGGCATTATCCTCCGGCTCCAAAACCACATTCTCCTCAACCGGCGGATTATACTCAATTCCAACCACCTGCAGGTTTTGGATCACGACCCTGGCACGGCGGTATCCGCCGGCACGGTTCAGCAGGATGAATACCTCCTGGTTTTCCCGGATGAGCCTTTCGGCATTCGGGGCCTCCCAGATCCATCTTGCTTCCGGATACTCAGATAGCACAAGCTCTGTAACCCGTCTGAGTATGACGGAATATGCAAGTACCTGTACATCCTTCTCGGTCGCTTCTTTTACCGGCTCCGGCAAAAGAGGAAGTGGTACAATTACTTCAATCTTTCTGGACGAAAGAAAAAGCAGTCTTATCACCGCTGCAAAAATACCGAGAATAATCAATAACAGGATGGGCCATAGCCGGCATATAAAAGTGAGCAAAGCCAGCATACCCAACAGTACCAGCGCCTCATATGCCATGTGCCTTTTTTGATCTTTCTTATTCATCACTCTGTTCCTTTCTGACTTCGTTCCTTTGGAATAAAGATATAGAGGCAGTTTACATCGCTGCAGTCAACAGCATCATGCAAAATTACTGCCGCCGCCTGCGATGAGTCAAATTGTTCTCCCGGTATTTCTCCAATACCTGCGGCTGCATGACCAAGAATGGTTCTTCTTTTGAGACCATTCGTCGCTGTCAAAACGCGGCAAAACTCCTCCCCATCTCGGTAAACCGAAATAGCATACTGCCTGTTCAGGGAAATGCTCATCAAGATGCTATGAAGTTCTTCTTCATTCAGACATCCTTTTGTCTTGCCCTTCATTGCAGCCTTAAATTTTGTGTGTTTCTCCTCCTCAGAGAGAAGGCAAAAGGTTTCATTTGTCATAAGACACCTCCTTTGAAACGCAAAAAAGCGCACATGAGCATACAGTGTCTGTAACTCATGTGCGCCTTAATACGCCCGATTCAATTGTTGCTCCAATCAATTCTCATCAAAGAATGATCCGCCGCCAAATGCCTCATACCCGGTAAAATTTCCGGATGCTTCAGCGCCTGTCGCAGGAGTTGAAGCAGCATTTTGCGGAGCAGTATTCTGGGGAGCCGCATTCTGCTGTCCTGCAGTTGCCTGGTTTTCCTTGGACTTACCTCCACCGGAAGCATACTCAATGTCATCCAGAATAATAACCATCATTTTTCTGGTTTCTTTGGTATCCTTATCTTCCCAGGAATCTTCGTCCAGCCTGCCAATCAGATTCACAAAGGAACCCTCTTTCAGCTGCATCTTCTTGATGCGTTCGCATACGCCGTTAAACGCTTTGACCGGAAGGTTGATCCAGCGGCTGTCGTTTTCAGCATGAGGATCATAGACCTTCTTGCCGATACGGAACCTCACAGAATCACCATTCTCAGAAAAGCGAAGAGCTGGCGCATTGTCATAACCCTTGGATACGACGACTTGTGTTGCAAAAACTTTTAACATGGAAATCTCCTTTCTCGCAGGGGCTACCTGCTATAAAAAATATTTATTTCAAACCTGCTTTGCAGGCAGAAACCAAAAGAAACAAAAAAAGTGCCAACCAACACAATTGTGCTAATTGACACTTTGAAAACTCTGAAACTCGTGATTTCTCTTTGGAAATCTTGAAACTGATATAAGTATTATAGCATATGCAGCTTCAATAGTCAATCCATCTGAAAAATCACTTGAAAATAGCTTTTTCAATCTCCGTTTTTGCGAAATCCAAAGCAATGACTGCCTTCAGCAAGTCAAATCGGTAGGTGCCGTCTTCATTTTCGTTTTCCTTGACCAACTCGTGTATTTCGTTCAAGAGCCGATTCAACATCTCCTTATCTGCTTCCATTTTGATTACCTCTCTTTTCTGTTCCCAGTGCATAGTAGCTGCATATCATATAATTGCCCTCATGCTCATATACCGGGGTTTTGTCTGATAAGTATATAATAACAGTATCGCCAATAGAGAGCGCCTTCATTCTTTGCCGAATAGGAATTTTCACTACGTTTCCCTCCAGTTGAACCCAGATCCCTTTAGTTCTTTTTCGGAGCCCGACCGTTTCAATTTTCTCGCAGGTTCCCTGGATGCACATATAGTTTCCGGCAAAACTATTATAGCATAATCGAATCCCGTTTATAAACAGAAACCCGGACAATAATAGACAGGGAAGGCTGAAATAGAAATCTCGGAAACCAAGCAAGATGATAACAAACAACAGCAGGAAAACCGCGCCCCCTACAATTCTTATGGCGATCTGTTTCTGTAACGGCACTGGCAATCCATAAAACTTTTCCTTCATCTGCTTCACCTCACAATACGATTAGTTTCTTTTTCTTCAGCAGGCCGAGCAATATCCTTATGGTTTCATCCCTGCATTCGGCGCATTCCATGATCTGCTCCAGACAATTATCTGCGATGGTATTCTTTGTGTAGATTACCTCCACCAACGTCTGTCGGTTTTCAGCATGGAGATATCGGGATTCAGGTTTGATCTTATGCTCTCTAAGAAAAATAATTTCTGCTACCGTCAGTCGAATTCCGGCATTCCGAAGCCAGACTAATATTTCCTTTTCCGTATGACTCAAAAAGCACTCAGGTTTTGCATTGACCGCCGGGCAGCATATGCACTGCGTCAGGATTCTGTACCTTGCCACATCAGTATTTTCTGCTCCCGTTTCTGCCAGACCTATTCTTACCAAATGCTTCAGTGTCCGCTTCTCCGATTCTGTTTTAGCCTCTGAAAATCCAAACCTCCCGTTCAGCCACAATGCCGCCTGTTCTCCGGATAAGCTATATTCCTGACCACATCTCGCCACCTGGAGAAGATGTTCCGTGGAGTTTTCTTTTACAATCCCTTTGGACAAATAAATCATGTTCATCACCTCTTTGACCTTTCAATTACATTACACGATTGGATAAGGTGATTTACAACATTTTATTTCGCTGTTTATATCAAGTACATAAGTGCAACACAAGCTCCGGCAATTAAGAGAACGCATGCCACGACCAATATAATCTTTTTAACCAGCGCCTTGTCAATCTCCTCACGGCCTCCCCCTTCATCAAAGGGACGGACATCATCATAATAGCCGTCATAATCATCTTCTCTTACCGGCTCAGATGCCTCACCAGCTTTCGCAGGAACAGCTGGTCTTTTTGTTTTGCCTGCATATCTTCTTTTCTTTACATGTTTCTTGCTGCTCTTTTTCTTCTCCCGGTGCGCTTCAGCAACCGGCGCTTCCTCCGGGACCGCAGAGGATAACGATCCCCCGCATTCCGTACAAAAGGAGGCTGACGGATTTGCAAGTTCTCCGCCGCAATATGGACAGTATTTCATAATATCGAACTCCTTTCCTGAAAATAAAAAAACAAGCAGATTCCTGAGAACCCACTTGTAGACGATATAAGTATAACAGATTTTCTTTTCCATGTCATCGGCATTTCCTATGCCACTTTTGTGCCATTTTATCTGCCATACCACGCCAAAGAAGTTCTTCACTACGCAATCTCACTATATGGCCATTATCAAAGCATAAACCGCATTGGTCTCGGACAATCATCAAAAAAGCATGCTTCTATCTAAACAAGATAATAAATATCTACTCTATCCAACATTATATCTTGTTTCAGTATAAAATCAATAGACGCGATAAAAAATATCTAAATAAGACAGAGAAAATGGAGATTTATGAATGGGTAGAAGCATGTTTGCAATAAAAGGAAATATATGCTCTGATAAAGTAAGATTGGGCCGCGCACTGCAAAAGCCTCCGATTACACAAGAGGAGCTTGCCCAAAGGATTCAGTTTATGGGTATGGAGGATATGACGCCTCTGATCATCTCACGTATAGAGAAGAACCAGCGCCATGTCTGTGATGCAGAATTGCTTATGCTGGCAAAAGCCTTGCATGTTTCAATGGAATGGCTGGTTAGTGATACAGACGAGACAAAGCTAAAATAAAATCTATCAGCAGCGAAAAAAGCGATGCAAACAGACTGCATCGCTTTTTTATTCTTAATTTTAGAACATTGGATCCGAAGTGTATTCTGATTCTCCTGATACTGTGCCCTGTGTGTCGCCATGGGAACAAGTATTTTGGTTTCAAAACATTTTTTTGGAACAGCATAAAGAATTGTTTTCGGAAAACGGCGCAGCTTTTGGGGCTATGCCGTTTCTCCGTTATGGATATGTGCAAAATCGACTTGAAGTGTACAAAACTTCAAGTATAATGATATACAAGAGGTGATAAGATGTTTAGAATAGGTGAGTTTTCAAAGCTGACACAAGTATCTATTCGTATGCTTCGATATTATGATGAAGTGGGGCTGTTGAAACCAGCAGAAGTCGATAAATGGACGGGACACCGAATGTACTCTGTAACTCAAATCCCCCGTCTGAACAGAATATTGTATTTGCGTGACAGTGGCTTTCTTGTTTCTGAAATTGCGCTTGCGCTTGAAATGAATGATCGTTTACTTCTTGAAACCCTTGATAAAAAGCGATTAGAAATCGAGCAGACTATACAAAACGAGCAGGAGAAAATACGGAAGATTGCGATAGCAAAAAACGAGATACAAGAAAGCAAAGGGGAACTTCATTACAATATTTCTATTAAGGCGATACCAGAGTATCAAGTGTTATCTTTGCGTAGAGTTGTTCCGACATATTACTCCGAGGGTGATTTATGGAATGAACTTTCTGCTTTTGCCAAAGAGCAGAAAATAGAAATGTCCAATCATACATTTTCCGTTTATCACGACACAGAGTATAAAGAACAAAATGTAGATATTGAGTTATGCGTTCCTGTAAATAAACCGTGTAAAAATATAGCTCCATTCTGTTTCCGTACTATTGAGCCTGTACCTGTTATGGCCTGTACGATGGTGTATGGTGATTTTTCAAATATCAAAGGAGCATATATTGCTTTTGCTGAATGGCTGCAAAAAAACAGTGAATATCGAATGTCCAATCCTATGCGCCAAATTGTGCATAGAGGGTCGTGGAATGAAAGTAATCCGGCAAAGTACCTGACTGAAATACAAATACCTTTGGAATTAAGGTAGTAATGTCCTGCAAAAATGCAGGGCATTTTTATTTTCCCTCTTGTATCTCACATGATGTGAGGTATTATACTGAACTCACAACGAAAAACAGGAGGTACGATATGAACGATTATCAATTAAAACCTATTGGAAAGGTAAAGAATGATCACAACGGAGCATTTATAGAATTAGAGCCGGAATATATTCCCGGACTGCAAGCATTGGAGGGATTTAGTCATATCAATGTAATCTGGTGGTTTAGCGATTGTGATAACCAAGCAGACCGTAAATTGTTACAAACCGAACAGCCCTATAAAAATGCACCAGCAGTAATGGGCGTTTTCGCCACAAGATCGCCCGCCCGCCCTAACCCTATTGCTTTAACAACATCAGAAATTATCAATATTGATCTTAACAGGGGAATTATTCGGCTTACTTTTATTGACGCGAACGACAACACTCCCGTATTGGATATAAAGCCATATACGCCGAGTTTTGACAGAGTGGAGACCCCCGGCGTTCCCGTATGGTGCAGCGAATGGCCGAAAAGCACAGAAGCATCCGGCTGCTTTAATTGGGAACAAGTATTCAATTTCTAAGGGGGCTTTATGAAACTACAAGATTATATTCAGAACAAACCGATACTTGATACAGAAAGGCTCCTATTACGTCCTTTGCAGTATGACGATATTGATGATTTGAAAGAATGGTTGGGCGACAAATCATTGTATCAATATTGGGGGAAACGTCCCGGAAAAAGTGACTTAAACCCGGAATTGTTATTTCAAAAAAAAGAAAGGCCTACAAAGAGCTTTCATTGGGGAATTGTTTATAAAAAGGACAATAAAGTAATTGGTGAGATGTGGGTATATCTCATTGAAAATGATCGTATGGCAAAGGTGGCGTTCCGGCTTTCCCCGATTTATCAAGGAAATGGGCTTATGGCAGAAGCATTAACAGAAGTAGTGATTTTCTGTTTTGAAAAAACAGAATTACAACGATTATGGACTGATGTCCATGTTCTAAATATCCCATCATATAAAACACTGGAAAAAGCAGGGTTTAAGCGTGAGGGACATATCCGCGACGGAAAAATGGTGAATACCTATTGCGATTACTATTTATATGGTATGACGAGAACCGATTATTATGAAACACAATAAGAAGAGGTAAAAAGGAAAACGGCGGCTTTGATTGTTATTCAAAGCTGCCGCCTTCACATTGCTTGCTACTATAAATTCAATCGTAGGCCACAGCTTTATGTGATATTACGCAAGTACTTTCTTGTGCTTGCCATGCTCTACGACAAAAAACAGTAGCAGCCATACAAGGCAATGTGCCGACAGCGCGACAAGATTTATTCCAATGCCTTGCGTTTCTCCGCTTAACAAGTCCATTAATCCGTAAAAAGTCGCACTTGATGGGAGCAAATAGGACAGAGCATGTAATATGCTGTCTGCCGGGATAAGTAAATAAAACAGAATGGGTGGAGCGAGGAAGAAAATCATAACAATTTTGATATAAACAATTCCCACTATAAGCCCGTTTGAAAAGCGACCTATAAACAACCCGACCAACGCAGCCACAAAAGCAGATAGAACAATTAACAGCAGTAGCGGCAAGGCTTGACTGACCGTGATTTTCATACAGACGAGGGAAGTTAAGAGCGTGGATAGAACACTTCCCACAAACCCCAAAGTGATTTTTTGAACGACATACTCTTTTTTTGTCATAGGCAAAACTTCGTTGATAAGCGCAATGCCATCTTCTTTTTCTCCAATAATGCTCATGGCATTAAACGTACAGCCCATGAACATAGCAGTAACCATTGTTATCACAATGAGCAGGGATTTAAGTGCGTCGCTGTTATCCGCAGTCGGGATAATGGTTACTTTTGATAAAGCCGCCATTTCCCGTTCAGCGTAGAGTTGTGGAAGCGTGTTACCAATCACTGTATTTACTTGCAGTTCATCGCCCGATAGCAGCGTTTTAATTCCGTTCCCGTCTTGCATTACACCAATCGCCTGTGTCGCAGGGTCATTCACAGCATTTTTCAAAGAAGCCATATCGGGCAGCATTGTAACGCTTCCGTTTGTTTGCAGCCACTCTACTGTACTGTCGGAAAGGTCGTTTTCCAAAATGCAGAAAGCCGTTTCACCAAGAGATGAAAAACTTACCCCCGAAAGTAGGTTGATTGCCAATCCTACAAGGATAGGCAGCAAAAAAGATAGAATACACATTTTGTCCCGGCGAATGTTTTTAAGCTGATACCTTAACCCTTTCACGCTATCCCTCCTTTGCCATTTCACGAATAAGCACCCGGCGCACAAGCAGGAATAACAGTACGATTGTCAATCCGCAGATCGTGTAATAAATGCCGTTTGCAAATGATACACCCCAATACGCATTTTTCATTGCCATAAACAGATGATACACAGGATGATATTTTATCCATTCCCAAGCAATCCCGGTCTGCCCTGCAAGGAAAACAGGCGTTGTAATGAAAACCGCTAATACGAGATACAGCAAGGAAAATTGTTTGAAGTTGGGCAATAACACCGCGCAGAAAAAGCCAACCAAAGCCATTAGCAGGGATAAAATACCCGCTTGCAGTAAAACGTAAGGTAATACTGCCAAGCCTTCTGAAACGCCTAAATTTATGACAGTCAAGAGTGCTGAAAATACAAGGTCAGACAGCAGAAACAGGCAGAGCTTTGAAAGGATAAAAGCACTTTTACTTACAGGCAGTACCCCATGAACACGGATAATACCCATCTGCTTTTCCTTGAACAACATAGAAGCAAGTCCTAAAAAGCCAACCGCCGCCAATTCAAAAAACAGAAATTCGCAAGTGATTTCCCTGCGGCTTTTCATTTCCTTGTTGTCCGTGCCTATCACTTCTGCGGTGGTGGGATTTGCGGTTGACAACAAAGATAAGGCGTAGGCGGCACGATACCTATCGGTGCTGTGTATGCTTGATGAAACCATAATGATTTCCGGCGTTCCGCTTGAAGCGTCAATACCAACAGCGTAACCGTCCTCGCTTTCCTTTTTCAGTTCCTCCAAGCTCTCGACTTCGGTTATTTCGGAAGATACCGCACCTTGCGTATGAAGCGGGTCGTAAAGAAACACCGGGTAAATGTCCTGCTCTATTCCCACATAGATAAAATTGATGTAGCAAGAGTACAGAATAAGGGAGCCAAGTGCAAGCAACAGGAACTTGCTTGACAACATCAGTTTGAAGTCCTTTTTCAGCAAAGAAAGAAAACCTCTTCGCATTACGCTAACCCCCTCCCTGTATATTGGATAAACATATCTTCAAGTGTCGGCTCTTTCGAGTGAATACTGATAATCTCGTCATACGGGAACGGAATACCCGCCTTTAGCTCCGGGGTTTCAATGATTGTCAACCTGCGTTTTCCTTGATACAGCGTTTCAATTTCGACCTGATGATTGCTGTTTTTTTCTTTCAGTTTCTTCGGCGTGTCGATTGCCTTAATTTCACCGTCTGCAATAAAAGCTACCCGGTCACAAAGTAAATCTGCGTCCGTCATATTATGGGTAGTTAGGAAAACTGTTGTGCCTTTCTTTCGTTCTTCCTCAATGATATTACGGAATAGCACTGCACCTTGCGGGTCAAGGCCGCTGGTCGGCTCGTCCAAGAACAGCAGCTCTGGGCTGTTCAACAACGCTCTTGCCATACTAACGCGCTGCCTCATTCCTTTGGAGTATGAGGACACGGGTTTATTTATAAAGTCCTTTTTGAACTCCAACATAGTAAGCAGCTCGTTTACATCACGCCGTCTTTCGGAGGGGTAGAACGAAGCAAAATAGTTAAGATTGTCGATTGCGCTCAAATTTGTATAGAGGTACGGGAACTCAAACAGCACACCAATTTTTTCTTGAAAATTCTTTTGCTGATTTTCCAAAGGTTCACCAAACAAGCAGGTGCTTCCACCATATCCACGCAAAATACCCGTTAGAATTTTTTGCGTGGTAGACTTACCCGAGCCATTAGGTCCCAAAAAACCGAATATCTCCCCGTCAGCTACGGAAAAGGTCAGCCCGTGCAAGGTTTGTTTTTGCTTTTGATAGGAGAAAGTCAAGTTTTCAACCGTTATCATTCTTCACCACCCCATTTATCTTTCTGCTCTTTTTGACGTTTGCTCCACCATTTCATAAACTTGACTTTGAACGGGATAGAGAGAGCCACCACAACAACGATAATTAACCACCAATACCATTCCAATCCTAAAAACATATAGCTTTTACCTCCTTGTCTTTTGATAAGGTCAGTTTAAGAAAATGCGGTGAAATTGAAGTGCGGCGGCTGTGAAATCGAAGTGAAATAAAAATGCCTTGCTCCGTTTATAAAAGCAAGGCGTTTCAAAATTAATTTTATTCAATTGTGGGAAAATCAAAAGAAAATTCAACGCCATTCGGTAGGTTTTGGACGCTGTAAGTGGTGTGGTACATGGAGAGAATTTGAGCAATGATAGAAAGCCCAAGACCAGAGCCGCTATGTGTATCTTTCTGTGAGGTTTCCCCACGATAAAACTTTTGCCAAACCTTTGAAATGTCCTGCGGCGGTATCTGTTCCCCCTGATTGAAGATCGAAAATTGCAGTTTGCTTTCCCGGTAGATAACAGCTAAATGAATTTCACCGTCATCACTAACGTGGTTTTTTGCGTTCACTATCAAATTGTTAAGGACTTGTTCTATACGGTACTTATCCGCACGAATAAAAGCCTTGCCCTCTGGCAGCTCAAAAGTAAAGCGATAATTTGCATTTGGCGTGTCTATCAGCAAACGCCCGGCGACCGTTTCAACCAATTCTATAAAGTCAAAGCGTTCTTCTGTTAGTTTTACGGCCCCCGCTTCCAATGCAGATAAATCAAGCAAAGACACTATCATAGTGTTCATACGGTCTGTTGCAGATAAAATAACGTCCATATAGTGCTGCTTTTTTTGCTCGTCCATTTCGTCCTTAAGCCCCTCGACATAGGCTCGTACAATTCCAAGCGGCGTTTTCATTTCATGGGATAAGCTGTCAACCAATTCTTTTCTCTGTGTCAGTAGTAAATGCTCCTGTGTCACATCTTTTTCAAGCTGTTTGTTTGCGGCTTCCAATTTTTCAAGAGCTTCTTGCAGATTAGAAAACATAGTATTTAGGTTCCCAGAAAGCTCCCCAAATTCATCATCTGTGTGAATATTGCAATGCGCCGATAAATCGAGCATTGCCATTTGTCCCGCCGTGTGGTTGATTTCCTCAAGCGGCTTTGAAATGAAACGCCCAAGCATAATGTCTACGCCCAAAATAACCGCTACCAATAGTGCAAACCAAATCACAAAGGTTATATTTCGATTGGTCGGTAATTCTGATGTGAACACATAAAACAAAACGATAATACCGCCCGCCAGTTTTGAAAGCAGGAGAACTTTTTTTCTAACCGTATTGAGGGCAAACCATTCATTCATTTTCTTCATAATCACACCTCAAACTTATAGCCGGAACGTATCAACGTGACGATATATCGTCCCTCTGCACCAAGTTTTTGTCGCAGGGTTTTAATATGGGTGTCCACGGTTCGACTGTTTCCCTCAAAATCATAGCCCCAAATTCGATTTAATAGCTGTTCACGGGAAAATACTTGATTTCTGTTCTGCATGAAAAAACGCAGCAATTCAAATTCCTTATAGGTTAAATCAATGTCGTCACCCGCGACTATAACACTGTGTGAAGTTGGTACCAAAGTCAAGTTGCCAACCGTTAAGGTTGACTGTGTATTTTCTGTCGAGGAACGGCGCAGTAAAGCGTTGACCTTTGCTAACAACACCTTTGGGCTAAATGGCTTTGTCATGTAATCGTCTGCACCTATGTCATATCCCTTTAACTTGTCCTCCTCCCCCTCCTTGGCCGTAAGAAAGATAATAGGGAGATTATACATTTCTCTCGCTATCTTACAGACAGAAAAGCCGTCCAAGTGCGGCATCATAATATCTAAAATCGCCAAATCCACGGGATTGTTTTTCAAAATCGTAACAGCGTCTATGCCGTCATCTGCCGTAATGCAGGAATGACCACCACGCTTCATATACTCTACAATAATATCCTGCATATTTTTTTCATCTTCTGCAATCAAAATAATAGCCATACAAATTCACTCTTTCCTTTGAAAAATTCTTTTTGCCGCCCATCAGCGGGTTTTTCCGCGTCTTTTGGTATCAGCCACATATAGCTGATACGCCCTTTCTATTCCATCAATTATATACAGACAGGCGAATAAAATCAAGAAACTGATATGAATAATATGCTCTATTGCTATCAGCACTATGATATAGAAACATGTGCCTCAAGGCGCAAAAAGCGGTGCAATCATCAGACTGCACCGCTTTTCCATCCTCTACTTTAGAACATCGGATCCGAAGCATACGCCGCTTCGTTACTGTTCTCCTGATACTGTGGGTTCTCCTGTGCCTGTGCTGTTCGCTGGCTACCCGGATGATATTGGTTTGCATACCATGCACTCAGCCATGCTGAATAGTGCAATCTTGTCATAAGCAGCAGTTCACTGAATGTTTCAAATGTCATACTGACTGCCACATGATTTTCCGGCTTACTTCCGAACTTGGGAACGATTAAACCTTTCTGATCTGTTTCACCAGGTCCGCTGTCCGCTACAAACAGGAAATCCGATTTGCTTCCTGCCAATAGCTGTGCTGTTCTGGACAGGCTTTTTCCATCTGCCCGAGAACGCCCGTATTTTGCAAGCTTCTCGGCAGAAGTACCACCCAGGCACTGATAAAGCGGTGTTTTATCCCCACTTGTCTTCTTATTCTTCAGCAGATAGCGAAGTTCCCCGCCTTCCAGCTTGCGGCATAATTCCAGAAACTCGTCCACCGCAATGTAAATATGGATGTTGTTTGTCTGCCGTTGCCCAATCGGACGGCTCAGATCGTAGGTCGCAAAAGCAAGATGAATTCTCCCAATCTCAAAAGCGTCATTCAGGCTCTCCACAAAGCAGTTGCGAGCATCCTTTCGGATAATCTGATGCTGGTTACGATCCTCATTCATTTGCTCTACCGCCTTCCTTTATGGGCGCCATCTGCAGCAGTGCAGTGATTTCCCGGACATTCTGTTCAAACTGCGGCAGAAATTCCTGATCAGTTTCATAATGCAGATATAAGCCGACAAAAGCTGCTGTCCATGACAGCTCCATGATACGCTCACTGGCCGTCTTTTCCGCTTCACGGAAAAACTGCCCGAATTCCATGACTGCCTGCTGCCACTGGACAAAAAATTCATCTTCCAGTGACATTCCAAATTCTCCAAGCCATTCCCGCACCGTATGGGTTTCAGCATTGTCACCACACCCAGGATTGGTAAAAATATACTGTATCTGGCTTGCTGAAATTTTCTCTGAAGGATTTGAATCCTTTTTAAACATCAGGCATCTTCCTATCGGGAACAGCGCGCATACCGCCGGTTTTGCCTTATGGACAGAGCATTTTCTGTCTTTCAGCAGCGGGCACCTTCTTATGGAGCCACGAGGCTTCAATCTGACTATGGGCATACGGGAGTCGCAGCCAATATAAGTCTCACAATAGGTTTCAAACAACTCTTTAGTCGTTATCCCAAGCTCCTTTGCCATGTTATAGATATCTCTCGGCGTCAAAAGGATATCCTCCCGATTGATGCAGCATTTGCCGCACATGGTGCAGTGAAACGGAAACGGCTCATCCACACCGATCTTCATTGCCTCAAAATTGTCTACGATATTTTTTAATCTTTCATCCATGGTATTTCCTCCTAAAAATAATTAAGGCGCCGAATTTCGACGCCTTGTTGTTGTGTCATACTGACTTGATAATTTAGTTGTCTTTGTCATTTGCCATTTTGCGCAGAACCTCCAGCAGCTTATCGTTATTGCTTTTAAACTGTGGAAGGAAAGACTTATCCAGATCGTAATCCGAATACTTGTAGAAAAGGAACATCATCACGGCCCTTGTCCGGTTATGCTCAGGAATCTTCTTCAGTAATTTTTCTATCTCCTGTACCGAACCGATGTCCGTGTTCAAAAATTCAAAATCCTGTTTACTACAGCGCTTTTGAATCCATTTTTTCACGGACATCTGCGGACCCGAATAGTGATGTGGCTGCTCCATACTGAGATACTGTTCATACCCGCCAAGTTCATATGGCCCGACAGCAATGGGATATGTACGGCACGCCCGCGGATGAACCGAATGAATCGTACACCGATTATCTTTCAGAAAAATGCACGCATCATCGGCTCCAACCGTTTTCAGCATAAATACCGTATACCCGTTTTCACTAAGTAAGACAGGCTCTGCGTAGGCAGCAAGCACATCTTCCACACAGCTCACATTTTCACCTTTGTCCCTCAGATATTTGGCAAGCCGAAAAGCATCCAGACTCTCCAGCGGCACGCTTTCCCTGACATGCCGGCAGCAAGCGCCGCACATCCTGCATTTGAATGGAAATCGGTCTGACAGATTGACAGGAACCATTTTTGTCATAAATTCTTTCATACGTCCTCCTCGCTTACCAGATATCCCGGCACGGAACAAACTCCACAACGGTATCTTCGGCAATCGGCGTATCTGGCTCTCCATCAAACTCATTGTTGTATTTCGTACAGATATTCGGTTTCCAGCCTTTGCGTGGATCCACATCCACATACAGCCGGCCATCCGATTCATAAACCGGCCTGTCCCAGCTATCGCGCCCTTTATAGTTCAATATCAGTTTCTTCATGATTGTATCCTTTCTGCGCCCTACAGGCGCCCAAAATCAGCTTTTTCCTTTTCAAACGCAATCTCCTCAAACCCGAACCGGTCGCAGAAGAAAAACCTGCTTCCCTTTTCGGAACGGATGACCTCGACTACATCCGACATGGTCATGGGCCGTCCACGGAAGCCTTCCGGATGCGATACGTTAAAACGTACATATACCGCTTCCAGTTCGGCAAGTTCTTGATCCATTTTGTTTTTGACATTCCTGGGCACGTCGATGTCCAGATCCCCGCTGAATACTGCTTCGTAAATCTCAGCCGGGACATGTCCTCCGCTTGCCGCCCGGATGCTTCTCAGATCGCTGAATATCAAGTATCTGTTTTCCAGTTCCGGGATGATTTGATACAACGTGATTTTCATGATGGTATCCCCCTTTCTACGCAGAGCTCATCTGTCTTCAAAAGTTGCAGACAGTATGGGAGCATACAGTCTCCTTCCCCTGGGAAGATATTGTTCGCATCCGGTATGATGACCCGCAAAACTTTGCGCCCGGTTTCCTCATACTCATCCAAGCGCACATCGCAGTCCTCATAAATTCCGGAAACCATATCTCCAGACCGGAAGCGTTCTCCAGACTGAACTCTTAACCCCAAAGTATTGAGGATTCGTCCAATCTCCTCCGTCGGCAAAAAAAGTACCATTTGGAAATCCAAGTGCCCATAGCGTTCCAGCCCGTGGGTGTGGGCATTACACATATAGGGCAAAAAGTCTGTTTCTACCTCACCACATTCATCGCAGGCGCCGTTGGCCACCAGATGAATGAGCCAGTCAATTTTCTGATTCATGATGCTCCTCCTCTCTGCGGTAAAACGCCCTCATACCCCGCATGGCAAAGCGTAAATCCCGGTCGAAGCTATCCCACTCCGTTATGAGATTCTCCATAGATTCTCTGTCACACATTTTGGCATCGTCCAGACAAAGCAGCTCATAGTCCACCTTATCCGCATCGTCATAAGGAAGAGCCAGAACGCCTTCCTTTACGAGAACAAAAAACGTGCCAAGATGCAGCCCATCAGAGATTGGATAGTTCCAGCAGAGTTCGTTGTGATACCTCTCCCTGTAATCTGCGCAGAAATCCATCAGTGCGGAATGCGTTGGACCGTTTTTATGGAGATAAGCAATCAATTCACTTTTGCTCCTGAGGTTGTCCAGATAAATGTCATACGGTCCAACCGCAATGAATCTTTTATAAACCACAGGCCGATTCTCCCGGATGTTGACCAGCCAAAGTGCCGATTCCGTGGTACTCTCATGGCACCACGACTGCCTTAATGCTTTTTTCAGCAGAGCACGGGACAAACGTTCTCCGATTGCAGCTGATTTGTCTGAATCCTGAGGAATTGCTTCCTTTTGCATCTCCTCATCCCCATTAACAAACCGGATAAGCTTGTCTATTTCGGCAATGGTAAACCGACCGGCGGTAGCCTGAAAGCCCCAGTAATGATCGTCCTCATAGCTCGCTGTGCCATGAATCGTTCTGTCTAAAATTTCGCCTGCACATTCTCCAATCAGCCTGGATACTTCTATCCAGTCCAGTTTGAGCGTGCGGCAGTATGTGTAATTACTCATTTGATTCCCTTTCTGCCATATATGGCTTGTAATAAACTGTGTCTTCCTTGTCAGACTGGTAAGCTCCAATGCAGACCTCGTGGCAGGGGCCGCATTCAGGATTGTATTCTGCAAAACAGATTGGCCCATCAATCTCCGGCTTTTCTGTATCCCAGTAAACATTGATTGCAGGAAAATTCTCATCATCGATTGCAACTGCCCTAAGACTGCTTCCATCCGGCAGAGGCAGCACGATGGTCGGATATTTCGGCAGGGAAGCATACTGTTCGTCCGACAGCGAAAACCTTTTCTTGTAAGACCGGGTATATCGCTTCTGCGCTCTATCCAGTTCATCCCGCAATGTAGCAAAAATCTGCTGTACCTGCTCTTGCGTAAAAGCATATACGGCAGGATTGGAACAATTTCCAAGCAGTCTTACCATTTTGATAATCTTGTTGACCCGGGCTTCTGCCACACGGCGGAAGCGGTCTGGCCTTGACTCTCTCATGCTGTGACACCTCCGTTCTGCACACATTCGATTTCAAATGTGTATCCTGAGAAAAATTTTTGATTGCTGTCTAAGTAATTCTGTGCCGCCTTCTCGGTCTTGAACTTCCGAATCATCTGAGACTGTGGCTTTTGAAACCTTGCAAACCAGATCTTTCGGCTGCTCCGCTTCACAAAATACCCCTGCGCTGCCCGCAGCACATAAAACTCCGGCAGTGTGCCGAAATCAAAGGGCGTTCCCTTGCGCCGCATGGGCGGGTGGGTAATATGGCGGTCGTCCCAGAAAGATACTGTAATGCTGTGGCCCGAAAGCTCCTTGATCTTATCCAGCAATTCCTCTGTCGTAGACACACAGTGCCTTTGCCAATAGTCACGGTCATAATCAACCACTGTCACGGTATTCCCGTGTTTTTTGTAGTCCTCCACGGTATGTGCCGATTTCATCCCTGCTAGGATCCAGCGCCCAAATTCGCCTTCTTCAAAAGACCGATTTCGGCTTTTGCGTGTCCCGCCCCGGTTATTCCTATTGGCTTTCTCATGGACGGCTGCTATCTCCTGCATTTCTTCTGCAGTAAACAGCATCCTCCCGGTATGAGGGTAGTTCAGAACCGACCAATGCTTTTCCGGGATCTCACGGCCCCGACTATCAAAGTCAAAGCAGTTTGACGAGCCATGATTTACAACGGGGATATATTTCTCCCCAACAAGGATGAATGCCTTGTCATAAAAAATTTCACTGCTCATGCCGTCACCTCCTGCCGGATAAGATGCAGGCGGTAGTTGGTATTACAGGTCTCAAAATGGATCTCATCAGGAGAAATCCTCTCCATCCGAAGGACCTTACTTGTCCTGCGCATCCCGCCATTTTCTGCAATAAAAGCTGCTGCTCCAACAGACAGTGGACAGATAAGCCTGCCAGTGATTTCAAGATTCTTTTTTTGTGGGTTCATATCCATTGCCTCCTTTATATAAATCTGATTTCCAGTGCAGCGATTTCATCGTCCTGCTGATATGCGAACACTCCATAGCCGCCATCACCATACCCAGACGAGCTGTAAAAGCCATCTTTTGTAAGCCAGGCATCTCCACGGGAGATTCTGTTCATCGCTGTAATCCGGTTTGTTATGGAAGAATCCGGCAAGTCCCGCATCAACGCCAATACAGCCGATTTCTTTCATTGATTTTTGTGCAGGGATTACGCCGTTAAGATAGATACCGATGATTCCAACCAGTCTATATGAATATGGCTTTCCGTCACACTCACCTCTGTCAGTTTGATACCAGACCATGCAGGTATACTGACCCTCTTTGATCTTCACATCGTTCATCCGGCACCAGGTATCCCTGTCGTAACAAGGATCCGTGATATCCACGCTGCCATGAAAATCCATAACGCCAATTTTCTTGCGTCTCATGTTGTCGCCCCTTTCTGTCTTTCAGACTGATTTCGGAACTCACATCCCGCTACGCTGAAGCCACAATTGGCACAATCCCAGATGTCATTCTCATCAGGATAATGCGTAACCTCCACGCACTCATTTAGAGATTCCAGAAAGGTTCCGTTACAGTCGATCTTCCAGTCCTGCGTGACATGAGCTGTCACCTCAAAGCTTTCTGCTCCGCAAGCAGGACAGCGATATTTTGGATTCATCTTCTTTTCCTTTCTATAAAAAGTGAAAAGCGGAGCAGAAAATCTGCCCCGCCACTGTTATTCCGGCGAATTTACGCCAGCATTGCCTCAAATTCTTCCTCTGTCAGCGTCTTGATACCGAGCTGCTGCGCTTTCGTAAGCTTACTGCCGGCCTTTTCACCAACAATCAGATAATCGGTCTTTTTCGTCACCGAGCTTGCCGGTTTTGCCCCCAGCTGCATCAGCTTCATCTGGATGCCGTCACGGGTGTAATTCTCCAGTTTGCCGGTTGCCACTACGGTCTTGCCGTAGAAGGGATTCGCTGTATTTGTATTCATATCAAAATTCTCCTTTTCAAATTCAATTTTTTCAAGCAGCGGGCGCCAGAGTTTTTCTTCCTCTGTATCCGCATACCATGTATAAATGTTGTTGTGCATCGTCCCGCCGAAATCAGGAAGCTGTGTGAAGTCGAAGCCATCCTGAATCGCCTGTTCAAACGCTTCCCACGATCCATGGAAATAGCTGTCCAAATCACGCCCGGCATGTCTTCCCACCATGGGAATACCCAAGCCTGCAATAAATTTTGCCAACGTGCAATGGCGGCTTTTCTCAATGGATGCCTGCAGACGCTCAAAGGATTTCTCCCCAAAGCCTTCCGTCTGGATAATCTCATCACGGTGTTGATCCAGCGCATAAAGATCTGCAAACGTCCGAATCCAGCCATGACTTACAAACTGCTCCAGAGTTTTTTCCGACAGGCCCTCGATATTCATCCTCGTTTTCTCACAAAAGTGGACAAATTTTCGCACCAGTTTGGCAGAACAATGCGGATTTTCACAGAACAGCTGGCGAATACCGCCGCTGCTTTTCCGGAAACTCAGCATCTTGCCACAGCAGGGACAATTGAGCGGAACACAGCAGGTTCCGGTCTTATTAAGGTTCTCTGCAATCTGCGGAATGATCATGTTCGCCTTATACACGCGGATCTTATCACCACGCCCTAATGCAAGGTCCAGATAATTCTCGTAGTTATGCAGATACGCCCGGCTGACTTGAGTGCCGTCAATAGACACCGGCTCAAAGATGCCTGTCAGACTGACCATCCCAGTGCGAGTGACTGCCACATCCAGACCAATGAATGTGGTTTCATACAGTTCATCTTCCCACTTCAATGCAATCAAACGGTTTTCATGATGCCCTGTGGCTCCCAGACCTTTTCCGTAGGCAACATCATCATATTCCATGATAATTCCGTCTACCGGGTAAGGGAACTTCTTCGGATCCATAGCAGAAATTGCATCACGCACCATTGTTTCATCGTGAATCGCATCCAGATAGATATAGGGCACAACAGAAAAACCGTTATGTACCAAAAACTGCTGCTGAGCAAGCTTACTCTCCGGCTCCAGATAATCGCTCACAAGCTCAAATGCCCAAAACTCAAGCAATCGCTTTTTAGCTTCGCCGGCGTCGAGCTTACGCGTGCTGCCGGATGCGAGATTTCTCGGGTGAGTATAGGGCTCCTCCAGACCGGAATTGATTTTCTCAAAGTTTGCCCATGAGATGACGCCCTCACCCCGGACCTCAAACGAATCTTTGGTGGGTATGGTCAGAGGCACATTGAGAAACGTGCGCACCGTATGTGTTACATCCTCACCAATGATCCCTTCACGCCCGCGGGTGATCGCCTGAACCAGTTCTCCGTGTTCATAACGAAGTACCAGTGTCAGACCGTCCATTTTCCAGCTTATCAGCACCGGCTGTTTGGCAGCAAACTTCACCAGATCCTCAACAGATTTTGTTTTATCCGCTGAAAGCATAGGTTTGCTGTGGCGTACCTCGGCCAGGCTTTCCAATATTTCTCCAGACACCTTTTGGGTCGGGGAACCGGAAAGAACCAACCCGGTTCGGCTCTCAATGTCTTTCAATTCGTCCATCAGGATATCGTAATCCCGGTCTGTCATAATGGGATTATCATCCCGATAATAGGCAATATCTGCCTTTGTGAGCTGCTCGATCAGCTCAAGCATACGCTCATGGTTTGTTTTATATTTCGCACTCATGTGCATTCTCCTTTCAGTCAATTCTGTACATCAATTCCCGAATCGCCTCATACCGGAACTGAAGATCTTTTTCCATCTCTTCCGTCCGTTCCATTGAGTCAAAATCAAGAATTTCCGCATACAGCTCATTTTCTGTTTTTGTGCTGTAGATTTCTTCTACCCTGCCGCCTTTTACAATGATAAACAGCTTATCCATTTCCGCTCACCTCCTTGGGCGCGCAGACCTGAAACTGGGAACACCGGCCGCATATCGGGCATGTAATCCCTAAAGCGTTTCCGGCAGACTGATCCAGCTGCTCCTGTGTAATTTGCCGGGTATCCCGCAGCATTCTGTTTGAACCCATACCAGTCTGGCAGACTCCAGAACCTCCGGCCGATACTTGCGGTTGAACGGGATATAGGCCACCCAGAGCGGATCATCAAAAATTCTGGCCATGTGAAGTTCCAGTGCAGTCATCTCCATCTCTTTGGGGGAACTATTGCAATAATTATGCTCCTGCTCCCATTCCAACAGATTTTTCTGCAGCTGTTGCTCTCCGCTTTTTTGAATCAAACCCGTGGCCAGCTGTATCCAATCTTTTTCCTCCAGGTCTCCCAGATCTGTCTTAACGCCTTTTCGGTAGCCGTAAACATTCCTTCTATACTCCTGTCTGATCAGAAAAGCACGTCCGGTTCCGTAATGGACTCGCAGATCAGCAAAGGTCAAATGGTCCAAAGATTTTTCTGTATTATCCACTTGTCGCCGCCCCTTTCTCTGTGCTATTGAGAGTGCATTCTCTTTTTATGAAAGGAACAGACGCCAACGGAGTGTACCACCGGGACCATTCTTTCATTGCTAAGGTGTCGCCATGAATGACCACCGCCGGAATTCCATACAGACTGAGCTGGATATATGCCATCCACACACAGCGGATGTCAATATCCTGGGCAACAAAAAAACTCTTGTGCCGAAAATCGAAATCTTTCTGCTTCATGGCCCATACTGCACCAATCACCATCGTACCCGAACCGCAAGTAGGCTCGTTGATCATGATGGGATCTTCCGCTTCAGGACGCTCATCCACTGGGTTCACAAGCTGTGCCATCATCCGGCAAATATTATCGGGAGTGAAATACTGTCCGTTCCACTCGTTATTTAAGCGAAGCTCATGATAGATACTGCCAAGAATGTCGCAGGGATCCTCCTCATGCTCATGAATAGCAAGCGCAAGCAGAGCGAGCATATGTGCATAGCAGTTGAGGGTTTTAGGATCCATAGCAGATGCCATTTCCTCATACCGCTTCTCGCGTTCTTCTGCGTTTGACGGATCCATCTCTGCAGAGATACAGGTTGCTGCAACCTCCAAAAAAGTAGTGAAGACATGATTCAACCCTTGTGACTGCCCCAGACCTCTGATTTCATCAACCAACTCGCCCCTGTATGTTTTTTTCTTACCCATAGACGCCACTTCCTTCCGCACTGCCGCCTTCATTGACCCGCTCAAAATGAAACGGAATCCCGGCTTGATATGGATAAAGTGTAAAGTCATGGTCACTCCATATGTGCATTGCATGGCCGCACTTGAACTTTGAAATCAGGACCCGCTTACTTTTGTCGAACAGCCTGTCCATCTGTGCCGGACTATACCGGCTTACATACTCAAGCAATTCAAAAATATATGACCTCTTCGTTTCCTTTACGGACATAACAATCCGGTATTGGTCAAATATTCCGTTATCGTGTTCGGCGATATAGTTTCCGCTTTTCAACATGCGATCACCTCACCACTTTCGTTCTGACAAACAATGTTTCCATGTAAATTTGGAGTTTCAAACGCCAGTCGTCTGCCATCGTCTTCAAACTCCATTAAAGTGATACAGATATTGAGAGGAGTATCGCTTTCAGAATACAAACCGATATCGGTTATTTTCATATCCTGCAGCTGCTCCAGTCTGCCATTGGCATAGACCTCTCCAAAATACACCCCTTTGTACCGGGCGCTGAAACCGTCGCCAGTACGCCCAATATCACTCTCATCCCAATTAAGGGATATGGTTTCTCCGTTTACCAGTTCCACCTCAATATAGTCAATCATCAGATCCTTGACGGTAGTTCTGGCACTCAAATAAAGAATCATAGGCATTTCCTTTCTGCATTCCTGCGTGGTTTTATCTATATACACGGGTATGCCGAAAGGCTCCCCGGAACAAAGATTGGGGGAGCCGCAAAAGCTCCGATCTATATAAAAAAAGCACCCAAAGAACCGAAATTCTCTGAGTGCCTTTATTGCCCGAGGGCCTGATATGAAATTGTAGCAGATGGGCGGAGGGCTCATGCCTCCGGACTCCCCATTCTGTGCTTCTTGGAAAAGAAGCAGAAGAAACAAAAAAAGTGCCTGAAAGTATATACTCTCAGACACTGTGTAACCGGAAAAACTCTAATCGCTCGAAAGCAATTACTGATACTGATATAAGCAGTATAGCATATCTGTTCCTGTTTTTCAAGAGTTGGCAACAATTTGGCAAAATGAGCCCCATGCTTATCACCGCAATGAACAGATTAGAATTTTACCCCCAATCAACTTTTTACCGTCGCAACTCAGCAAAAGCCTTTTATTTCCTTTCCCTCGTATTTACATCTCCAAACTGTCCGAATTTAGCAGAAAGTCGTAAATGCTCATGATCAACACACCATCATCATTGTAATAAGATGCCGGTGCATCTTTTGTAATAATAATTTTTTTGAAGAAATCACCCGTCATTACCAGGCTTCGCTGTTCCTGTTCCATCTTTGCCTGGTCTGGAATGGCATAGGCAGATTGAATGTAATAGCGCTTGGAACCTTTGTTGCATACGAAGTCAATTTCCAGCTGTTTTCGTATACCATTTCCTTTCCCATTCGTGCTGTTAATCGTCACAACACCTACATCCACATTGAATCCACGAATTTTCAACTCATTAAAGATGATATTCTCCATGGTATGGGTCTCTTCTAGCTGACGGAAATTAAGCCGTGCGTTGCGAAGTCCCATGTCGGTAAAATAATATTTTACGGGCGTATCAATATACTTCTTCCCCTTGATGTCATACCTAACTGCACTGTCTATCAAAAATGAATCCATCAGGTAATCAAGATAGTTCTTTATGGTTGTCTTGCTGATCGTCTTTTGCTTAACACTTTTGAAGGTTGCAGAAAGCTTTGATGGATTTGTGAGGGAACCGATGGCAGAAGAAAGGACATTCAGAAGCTCCTCCAGTTCTGCACGGTTGCGGATCTTATGCCTTCCGACAATATCTGAAATATATGTTTCCTCAAATAGCGACTTCAAAAAAGTGATTTTTTCTTCCTGGGTCTGAAAGCTGAGTACCAACGGCAGTCCACCGTAAATCATATACTCATTCCAACCGTCTTGCTTCGTGCCTGGATAAACAGACATAAACTCAGCAAAACTCAGCGGGTACATATGAACCTCATCCCCACGGCCACGGAACTCTGTAATCACATCCTTAGACAAGAATTTTGCATTACTTCCTGTTACATACACATCCACATTTTTCATGCGAATCAGACTGTTCAGAACTGCTTCAAACTCACCCAGAAGCTGTACCTCATCTAATAGCACATAGTACATATCATCGCCTTGAATCTTCTCTTTAAGGTATGGGTACAACACATCCGGATCACGAAACTGTCTGTTTTCAAAGGCGTCAAAGGCAATCTCAATGATGTATTGTTCATCTGTCCCCGCAGAAAGCAAATAATTCTTAAACAGAGTGAACAATAAATAGGATTTTCCACATCTGCGTACTCCTGTCACCACCTTAATAAGACCATTGTTTCTTTTGCTAATGAGTTTATTTAGATAAGTGTCTCTTTTAATCTCCATATCTTGCGCCTCCTCTACTAAACATTATTGCGAGTTTCCGCAAAAATATCCATTAGAATTATACAACGTTTCAACCGACATTGCAAGTGCTACTGGATATTTTTGCGTATTCACGCATTTTAGGTCAGCAGAGATGTCGAAAAACTCCACACTGCATACAAGCCGCTTATTCAATTTCCCGTAATCTCTCTACAATGGATCTTTTTTGGAGAAGATAGATTGACGCCTTTGTAATAATCGCTGGCATGACGATAACAACAACAGCATACAAGAGCGCAAACCATATCGGATAAATCCAGTTTAAATAATTCATACCAATACTGTTCAGGCCCCGAATAAGCATAACCCCTAAGAATCCGCCTGCTAACAAAGTGATAATGATGTTCCAAACAGCAATCATTCCGGCTTCATACTGAACCATGTTATTAAGCTGTCGCTTTGTCATTCCAATAGACTGTAAAACAGACAATTCCTGCTTTCGGGTCATAATATTTGTCACCAGAGTATTGATAAGGCTAATTAGGCTGAACATCATAATAAAAATGCTAATGCCAATGATAGAGGTTAAAAGTGTGTTATACATTCCCGCCTTGCTATTGATGGAATCCCTCAAAGTACGCATTTGCAAATCTTCCGAGTCATCAATAATCGTATTCAACTGTTGCGTTATCTCTGCTTCTTTAGAATCCCATTCAGTCGAGAGAAGTAACTCTGAATTGATATTGCAGCCTTCTGGCAACATCGTATGAACGAGATCGTCAGGTGCTAAAAACCATCCAGATACACCGAGAGCAGTAAAGCAAGCCGAGTCGCCATATGCTTTTTCACTTGTAATCTCTCCGCCAATGGTAAATACATCTTCACGATATTCTGTACCGTCAAACCATTCAAATTTTATAGTATCTCCGGGTTGGAATTTCCAGCCGTATATTTCTTCCACAGCGTCATTCTTTAAGACAAAGATTTCCTTGTTTTTTACAATATCCGAATAACTCCTGTCCTTTGTTTCCATGTACTTTGATAGATGTGTAAATTCTTCTTCTGTAAATGGAACAATAAAATCATCATCGCGGCGGCTATTATATTCAAATGTGCAGTACAGCTTCTCAAAAGGTATAATTTGTTTTACTCCGTCTACTTGAGAAATTTGCTGCATAAAAGTATCATTGAGCGGATTGTTGATCTGTACTCCTGCATATCCATGCTCATTTACTTGTGCGGCATTTTCTGATAAATAAATCCTAACTTCACCATGTTCCATAATTCCGTTTCGAGCATACGCTTCCTGACTAAAGGAGGTCAAAAAGGTAGCGCCAACCATAAAGATAATACCACTGATCGCCAGAGAGAAAGACGTCATAAGGAACTTTTTTCTATTGCGGGAAGTGTTCATTTTTGCCATTGAAAAAGGAGTAATCTTTCTGAACAGGTGCTTCGGTGTCTTACAGTTTTGTAAAACCCCTTTTGTTTTATACGCTTCAATAGGCGACACTTGGCTTGCAATTTTAGCTGGTTTACTTATGGAATATAGAATGGCTACATACTCTAATAAGAGAATCAAGCTGCCCCAAATAGCAAAGTTTATCCATGACCAACCCTGGGAATTAAGCATCCATGCAAAAATTGAACCAATAGCTAACCCTAATGGAGCGCCTACGCAGAATAGTAACGTACCTTCTCGTTTGACGATTCTTTTAATCTGTTTCCCAGTTGTTCCGATTGTTCTTAACTGTCCAAAATATTGAATACGATTAATGATGGAGATATAGAAAATACTGTATATTACCACCACACCAGCAAACAGGACTACGAGACCAATACAAACGGCAATCAGCATATTTTTTGGATTAAAGGTCAAGGACTGGACAAAAGCGCTGTTTTCTCCAATACTCGGACGGTCAATGCCGCAATCCGCTCCGATTGCATGAATGGTATCAAGAAATTCATCTGGTGTCATGCTTTTTGCTTCGTGTATCTGTGTAGCGGCAACAAACAAAGTGTCTTTCAGTTGACTTCCGGTTTCCGCATATTGTTCAGAGAAATAAACCGGGTACACATCAGAAGTAGATCCTGTGTCTGTAAGACCAGAAAGCACAAAGGATTCCTGTGTCCCGTCATAAAAAGAAAACGAAACTGTATCGCCAATTTCGAGGTTTTCTCCAATCCGTTCCAAGTAAGATACATCAACAGCAACCTCGTTTTCGGCCGACGGGTATTGTCCCTCGGAAATCTTTGCACTTTGAATTTTCCCCTCGGATTGTTCAATATACATTGGCCAAATTACATAGTTTTCTATTTCGGAACGTTTACCGTACTTTGTGACCCTCATTTCTGAAATCCGATTGTCCTGCCGAAGTGTATCACATTGCTGTTTTGTAATGTCATAAAAAAATACCTGCTGCACATTTTCCAACTGCCGATTATTTGCGGTCTGCATGGAGGCGACATAGAGCGCCAGCCCAGACATTAGTGCAATAGAAAGTGAAATCGTCAGGATAATCAAAATGTTTCTCATTTTTCCAGACTTCAAGCTGTTTTTCGCCAGCTTCTTAGTTATGCCGCTGGTGTCATTTTCAAAAGGCCATATCATTGTCCGTCACCCCCTTAGTCCACAATCCTGCCGTCCTCAATACGGATGATCCGATCTGCAAGACGGGCAATATCATTGTTGTGGGTAATCATGACTACGGTTTGGTGGAATTCCGCGCTGGTGCGCTTGATAAGCCCCAGCACCTCGGTGCTGGTCTTGCTGTCAAGATTGCCCGTCGGCTCATCTGCCAATACGATTGCCGGCTTGGTAATCAGGGCACGGGCAATCGCCACACGCTGCTGCTGGCCGCCGGAAAGATTGTTCGGCATATTTTTTAACTTATCTTCCAGCCCCAGCAGATGAACGATCTCGTTCAAAAACTGCTGGTCTACCGTGTCCCCGTCCAGCTCCACCGGCAGGACGATGTTCTCATACACATTCAAAATGGGAACAAGGTTATAGTTCTGGAAAATAAAACCGATGTTGCGGCGGCGGAAGATGGTAAGCTGCTCATCATTCTTCTTTGCCAGCTCTTCTCCCCGGACGATCACGGTTCCGCTGGTGGGGGTGTCCAGCCCGCCCATCATGTGAAGCAGGGTAGACTTTCCGCTGCCTGAGGTCCCGACAACGGCCACAAATTCACCTTCGTCCAGATCGAAGTTCACGCCGTCAAGGGCGCGGGTAATGTTCGGCTCTGTGCCATAATGTTTTTTCAAATCAATGGTCTGTAAAATGCTCATATTCAAAACTCCTTTCAATGCTTCCTGTCTGTTGATAAGGGTATTGTAAAACCCAAATATCCGCGAAATGTTACAGCGACCATAAAATATCATTGAAAATGGGGGTGAAATGTTACGATTCTCGGACATTTTAAAAAAATTTACGGCAGGCAGCCAGGAATGGCCGTCCACCGTGTTTTATTTTGCAGGAAGCATGATAGAAAATTCCGAACCTTCCCCCGGCTCTGAAACCACTTTGATGTAGCCGCCCTGCCGCGTCACGATGTCGCGGGCCAGATATAGGCCAATGCCCACGCCCTGTTGGTCGTGTACTTCTTCCTCCCGGTAGAAGCGCCGGAAGATGGCAGCCTGATTGCTTTCGGAAATACCCTTGCCGGTATCTGCTACTTTGATTTCCACATACATTTCCCATTGAACCACCGAAACGGAAATTATTCCTTCTGCTGGGGTATACTTAACCGCATTGTCCAGCAGATTAAAAAGCGCCTCCGCTGTCCACTTGCCGTCATGGGAGAGGATTAGATCTTCCGGGCAATCCACCGACACAACGATTTGTTTTTTCTCGGCTGCATACACAATCCCACCCATGGCCTGCGCTACTGTATCGAATAAATGGCATGGTTTCTTTTCCAGCCGAATGACGCCGGTTTCTAATCGGGAGGATTTCACAAGCGCCTGAAAGAGAAAGTCCAGCTTATCCGTCTGGGCACGAATCCCACGAATAAATTCCGTGCGTTCCATTTCGGTCATAGATCTATCAAGCAAGGTATCTGTCGCCATTTTCAGATTGCTTACCGGCGTTTTCACCTGATGCGAAATATCCGACACCAGCATTTGAAGCTCCTGGCGTTCTTCGGATGCCTGTCGGCGGTTCTCCTGCATGATCTGATAGAGCCGGACCAACCTGTGGCCGATACGGGCAAGCTGTGTTTCGCTGTCCTCCGGGCGCTTCGGTGCTTCGTTTCCGTTCATCATGTGGTCGAGGGTCTGGCACAGATCAGAAGTGAACAGTGTCAGCCGTTTTCCAAATGCCTGCATCAGGACAAAGAGCCAGACAAGGGCGCAGAGCAGCAGCATTCCGCCTGCCAGTAGCACCGCCATCTGTTTTGTGATAAAGAATACCGTTATAATAATTGCCGCCATAGACAGTAACAGCCCTGCCACTATCCAGCAAAACAGCCGCTTTACTGAAAGGTCTTTGAGCTTCATTTTGCCTCGCCTCCTGTCCATTGATAACCCATACCGTAAACGGTCTTGATGTAGGGGGTGCCTCCGGCTGCTTCGATCTTGCTGCGAATCCGACTGATAGAAGTTGTCAGTGTATGCTCATCCACAAATTTCTCATCTATATCCCATAGCTTTTCCAAGAGCTGCCCACGGGTCAGCACTTGTCGGGGATTTTTGCGGAACAGATTCAGCATCTTAAATTCCATCGGAGATAAAGCCAGGGGCTTGCCGTTTAAGGTTGCTGCCTGTTCAGAGAAGTTCAAATACAGCCGCCCATCGTCATAAATATCTTTTGCTGGTTTATGATGTTCCAGCATGGCAAACATGGCCTTGATTTTTCGCTGCAAGGCTCCTATAACAAAAGGCTTTGTGATATAGTCCACCGCACCGACTTCATAGCCCCGTATCTGGTCGCTCTCCTGATCGTTAGCGGTCAGGAAGATTACAATGGTGTCCGGTTGTTCCGGCTTAATGAGTTTGCATAAGTCATAACCATTGCCGTCAGGCAGGTTAATATCCAGCAGCACTAAATCAAATTCACGCTGGCGCAGGGCTTCGGCGGCGGTTCTGGCATTCAGGGCAGAGGTCACGCCGTACCCATCTGCGGTCAGGTTATAGGCTAACATCTTATTCAAAAAACTGTCATCCTCGACAATTAAAATCTGCTTCATCTCGTCACTTCCTTTGTTTTTTGCAATTAGTATAACAGGAAAATGTCCGCAAAATGTTACAACGAATAAAATAGGACAACTCCCAAATATATCAACACAAAAAAAGAATGTCAGCCCATAATAATCTTAGTTTACGCATCATGACTCCTGTAAATATAAAAAAGATATTAAAACACAGAAAAAGATAATTTCCACATAGCTTCCTCTTTTTATTTATCATAACCCGGTCGAAATTTAAACATTCACTATAGAAATGAAACGTAATCTGCACTTGATATAGGAGTAGATAGTTTTCATTACGAATTATCGGGGAATCGCACCTTTTTTCGTAATAGCATCCCCCGATTCAATCCATTATTCTATTTTCTTCTGAATCCGTTACTCTTCCGGCTTTAATACGCCAAGCAATACAAACCTGGCATTGTTAAACTCGTAGCTGCAGGTGGAGAGCGTCAGGATCCGGTCTGTGACTGCCGGAGTAATTCCGCTGGTGAAACACGAGCGTTCTTTTGTCTTATCCAGCCACTCTGTAAAATCCGGGTCTGAGGGGAAAGCCAATTCCCAGGCCTTATCCTGGACACTGGCCACATACCCGGCGAAAATTTCTATCTCATAATTTTTATCCGGCGTCAGCAGCAAAGCTGCAGAATGTGAATCATAAAACTCCTGCTTCTTATATTCCGTAAGCCCGGAAAACATGCTGCCATTTTTCATATGATGCCCATAGATGATGCTGTGCCGGTCTGAGAAATCCGCTCTGTTTCTGCTGTCCAGAAAGATGCAGCCGGATCCGTTCCACTCACCGCTGAACAAATGCTTCAGGTAATACTGGTTATCGTTACCCTGAACAACCGGATAATTGATTTCTGTCCCTTCAATATAAATCCATCCTACGATATCCGGATTGATTTCCTGCAGGGAAGCAAAATCTACAGCCGGCCACTCCCGTCCCCCAGACTCAGTTTCCTCATCCACTGGGGATGAGGAAGGAGCCGCCGGTTCCTCCGGCAGCTTCACATAGTCCTCCAAATCAGTATAGGAGTCCTCTCCTTCAGAATACTCATGGTACTGCTTATATAACTGAATGGCGCCTATCACAATGCCGCTAGTAAATATTAAAATCAGCATGATGCAAATTATTCTTTTTTTCTTCATGTCCATTCTCCTCCTTATTTTCATTACACGATTCGGCAGGACAATCTACAACCAATTTAACGACTCTCTCCATTTTTTCAAAATGATGTTATAAATGGCATTGAAAACTCAGCAAATCAAAATGACTGGCTAATAATTCCTGTTCGCCCAGCGCATATTATATAAGTCGGGGCTTATTTATTCCAAACGCGCTCAGATGACCTATATTGTTTCATTAAAATTTGACATGTTTCATTGTTTGTGGTATAATGACTTTCCAATGAAACGAACTGGCAGAAGCCATGAAAGGAGGAACCCATGTTTGATTTTTTGAAAACGATATTTGGGGCCAATATTGATGTTTCAGAACTTGATTATCCAGACAAAACGCCCTTTTTTATCCGTGATGGATATAAAATCCAAATCCTGTCCTGGAAAAAAAGCCAGTGTGTGCTGCTGTCTCCCATTGATTCTTCCTGGAGGCTTCCAACATTAAAAAAACAGCTGACAAAATTTCAGGAGATCTGTGATTTTCCCTGTGCGCTGTGCCTTGAAAACATCACATCCAAGCAGCGGCGCAACCTGATTGAAAGTAATATACCATTTATTTCACCGTCACAGCAGGTCTATCTTCCTTTCTGGGGCTGCTCCTTTTTGGAAAAATTCAAAGCGGAAACAACTGTCCCGGATAAAATGGCTCCCGGAACCCAGCTTGTATTCTTGTATTTGTATTATTTGAAGACCGCTAATGCAACAAATTTGACACAGATATCCAAGGAGCTTTCACTTTCCAAAGCAACCTGCACCAGGGCAATCGACGATCTTACTGCATCCGGCCTCATTACCTGCAAGGCAGAGGGAACAAACAAATGGGTTACTCCGGCCTTTGAAAAGCCTGAATTTCTAAAGAAAGGTTATCCCCGCTTGAAATCACCGGTGGAAAGGCTTATATATGTGAAATCATCCTTTTATGATGCAGCATTGCCGAAAAGCGGCGTCATTGCCCTGGCAGATATCTCAATGGTCGGTGCAGATGAACAGGACGGAGCTGCTGCCATCTCAAAAAAGGGCGGCACTGGGATACTGGCTGCAGAAATTATTTCTGAACAGGATTTCCGGGATTTCGGAGGACGCATCCTCGAAGTGTGGCGCTACGATCCGACCTTGCTGGCAAACGGCGGTCGGGTTGATGACATCTCGTTGCTGTTAAGTTTGGAGGACAATCCAAATGAACGGATTCAAATGGGACTGGATGTTATAAGGGAAAAGCACGAACTTCCTATCAAGTATGAGGAATAACAGGGAGAAACACTTATGGTAAAAGGAATAGATATTTTCAGAGAGCATTTTAACAATTTTAAGGACCAGTATACGGTTATCGGTGGATTCGCCTGCGACCTGCTTATGTCAGACGCCGGACTTGACTTCCGCCAGACCGTTGATATCGACATGGTAATTACCGTGGAAGCCCTGACTACAGAATTTGCAAAAGCATTCTGGGATTTCATTGAAGCCGGAGGCTACCACGCCAGGCAGCGAAGCACTGGCCAGCCTGAGTTCTATCGCTTTATTGACCCTGCCAACCCATCTTATCCTAAAATGATAGAGCTTTTCTCAAGGCCGCAGAATCATGTGAAGCTTCAGCCAGATTCCTATCTCATGCCCCTGCATATTGATGACGAAGTGTCCAGCCTGTCGGCTATCCTTCTGAATGACGACTACTATCATTTCCTTTTGGATGGAAGAACCATCACGGATGGTATCTCTATTCTGGATGCCGAACACATCATTCCCCTAAAAATGAAAGCGTGGCTTGATCTAAAGGATAAAAAGGAACAAGGGCTTCATGTAAATTCCCGTGATATCCGTAAGCACCGTCTGGATGTATTCCGTCTTTTTCCGCTAATCCGGGAAGACCTGAAGGTTTCAGTACCACACTCTGTTGGAGCGGACATCCAAAACTTTATTGCGCAAATGCGCGAAACGGACATCCGGCTGGAAGATATCGGAATTCACCGTTCAAAAGATTCGATTCTCGACATCTACAATAACATGTACATAGCAAATTAAATTCCAGCAAAAAACGAACTGCAAATAAGACTGCAAACGAACTGTAAATTGTATTATAAGCAACTGACGGTATTCATACAAGCAAAAAACCAAAGGTGGTGGACAGATGCCAAGACAATTCAAACAAGCACGGCTAATCAACAAATTAAAGATGACAGAGGCTGCCGAAAAACTCGGCATCTCTCAGCCGACCCTAAGCGCATGGGAGGGAGAACGCAAGTCTCCTTCCATTGACGGACTTGAGAAAATGTCTGATCTCTATGGTGTAACAACGGATTTTCTCCTCGGACGGTCAGAGCAGGGGATCTCGGTCCAATCTGTACCGATTGCTCCGGAAACCCTTCCAGTCTTTCATGGAAAACCGGTCTGGTCTGCGGAGTACGGATGGATGCTGGTTGATGCCGGCAATCATACTCTAATGCTCTCAAATGGACAGACCGTTCCGTTTGCTGACGCCAAAAGGCTGTTTACGCTGCCCCAGTTATTTTCCGAACCGAGCCTGCCATCCGGAAAGCCGCTAATCTTATCTGAGATCCAGCAGTTTACCCGGATATGGCTGGAGCCAATCTCTCCAGACTCAGATTTGCGGAATGAATTGCGGGGCTGGTATCAGGTCAAAAAGCATTTTGTCCAAAATGAGTATGGGAATCGGTTTTATTTGGACACTTACGGAGCCAAATGGCTTGCTTTTTATCCTGAACAGCAATGAAGAAAGCACCGATACCGATATAATATCAGGCATCGGTGCTTTTGTTGTTTACGCTTTTGAACAGGCCGCCAAACAATATTCAGTTGTAAGACTTATGTTCAACCACGGACAACAGTGTAAGGAGAATTTTTATTCCCTCTATAAGGATACTGCACCTCCTCCCCTTCAATTCACCTGACTAAGCAGTGGACTTCTTCCATCTGCGTTTGTTGTGTAAATTGTAACAGGGAGGATTCTGCTTTCTTTCCCGATGTATCCTTCTATTGTCCTATTTTTTGTGAATTTTTAGCAGAGTAAACAGTAAAGATTTTATAGTTTCATAGGCAGGTGAATACTGACGATCAATCCATGTGGGATCGCACCAGAAAAGAAAACATCCCCATGATGTGCTTTCACAATCTGCCGCACAATTTTAAGACCCAAACCATGTTCCGCTTCATCTGTCTGTTTTTGTGTACTGGAAATATCCTCGTCACTGTTCAAGGCGTTTAATTGCAGTTCACTCACTCCATAACCATTGTCCATAACGGAAAAAGTACAGCTTGCATCATTACTGCCAACAGAAATCTGTATTTTACACCCATCGGGATTATGGACAATACAATTTCTTATCAAATTATTCAGCATCCGATTAAGTAAAACCTGATCCCCGAAAATCGAGATGTTTTTACCGGGATTATCTTCTGATAATTCCAACTCGTAAAGTTCTGATAGACCATCATTCAATACCTCACTGACAACCTGACGTGCTAATTCTATCGGGTCAAGGCTTTGTTTTTGCATAGGCTGCATGGAATATTCTAATTTAGTTGTCAAATTCAAATCAGCCACTAAATCTTTTAGCCGTTCACTGTGTCTCCGGATTATCCCAACCTGGTTTCGGACAGCTTCCGGCAAAGAAGAAGTGTCTTCTATTTCGCTTGCATATCCCAAAATCACAGAAAGCGGTGTGCGTATATCATGGGAAATTCCCCTGATCCAGTCTGCACGGGTATTATCCTTTTTCAGCAAATAGTCACCGGCCTTATTCAAACCAGCATTGATTTCTGCTAACTCGCCGGTTTCTTCCAGATGGACAGGCTTTCCAACTGATAGATGCCGAATGCCTCTCAAAATCGGCGCCATAGCTTTTTCTACCCGGCGGGCATTGCGGATAAACAAATATATCATCAAAAAAATATTGATACAGAATACCGCCGTTAATCCGAATAGCATAGGCCAAATATATTGCGCCTTGAAAGAAAAATAGTAATTCACAACGCTTTCTGGAGGCAAGCCGATCACCAAAAGCCCATCCTGTCGTTTTGCAATATTGGTCGGATAATCATCAAGATACCAGCGACTAAACATGGCAATATCCATTGAGGAATAATGGCGTGGTAATTCTTCCGGCAGATTTTCTTCCCAAACGACAGTGCCATCATCATCTAAGATCATAGCCCACGCTTCAAAATTATTCAGCATTTCTTTCGCTTGTGTATCTGCACTGAATTCCCCATCTGTTGCCATGATATGATTTGAAAAATCCTCGATTGGAAATTTGGATGTTGCCACATTACCTAAATAAGCTATTACAAAATAGGAAGCTACTAACAGTGCATTGACAGCCAGAAAAAGAACTATAATCCTAACTGTGGAAAATATATAACGGCGAAAAAATCGTTCTGATGTGTTCACGTCTGCGCCCCCTTAATATTCAGGCGGTACCCGATCCCCTTAATCGTCACAAGGGCAATCGGCTTTGAGGGATTTTCTTCAATCTTTTCCCTCAAATGCCGGATATGGGTTGCTAACGTACTCTCATATCCCTGCCAGAAGTCGCCGCAAATCGCCTGACACAGTGCGCCGGTAGTAACGATTCGGCCTGCGTTTTCATACAGCTTTTCAAAAAGTTGGAACTCCTTGGCCGTCAGTGAGATACTTTCCCCATTTCGTTGAACCATTGCTTTTTCCAAATCAACGGTTGCTGTATCAAAGAACACTTTGCGATCCTTCCCAGGATAGGCCCGCTTCAATATGGCCTGCACCCGGAATAATAATTCCTTCGGCAGAAATGGTTTCAACAGGTAATCGTCCGCTCCATTTTCAAAACCCGCAAATTTGTCCTCCGCTTCACCGCGAGCTGTCAGCATGAGAACCGGGATTTTGCTTATCTTTCGCAATTCTTTTAGTGTGGCAAATCCATCCATGCCTGGCATCATAACATCAAGGATCACCATATCCGGCTGCTTCTCTTTACATACTTTCAGAGCAGCTTCACCAGAGGATACCGTCAACACTTGCGTAAAGCCGGCTCTCATAAAAATGGATCTCACCATTTCCAACAGCTCAGTTTCATCGTCTACCACAAGAATCATTCTATCGTTCATAAGTCACCACCTTTTTTCTGTTTATATTATACCGCAAGATGGACAGATTGACTATTCTGGCCTTGAAATCTCAAAGTAAATTCAAAGTTGGCTCAAAGTTATCTCAAAGTTGATGTGCTATGCTGATAACGAAAACAAAAAGGAGGCGCAAGCTATATGAGTGATTACATTATTGAAACGCATGATCTGACGAAAAAATACGGAAATCAGAACAGCGTTTCCCATCTGAATATTCATGTAAAAAAAGGTCGTATCTATGGACTTCTGGGACGCAATGGTGCAGGCAAGACAACGACCATGCGGATGCTGCTGGGACTGACAGCTCCCACGTCCGGTGAAGTGGAGATTTTCGGTAAGCCAATTCATGGCAATGAAAAGGAAATCCTGCCCCGAATTGGCTGTCTGATCGAGTCACCGGGTTTTTATCCCAATTTGACAGGAACAGAAAACCTGAAAATTTTTGCCGACCTGCGGGGATTGAAAAGCCCGCAATACATCAAAAATGCTTTGGAAGTTGTCAACCAGCCTTACCGGGACAAGAAATTATTTTCGCAATATTCTCTCGGTATGAAGCAGCGTTTAGCTATTGCATTGGCCGTCATGCACAATCCCGAACTGTTGATTTTGGATGAACCGATCAACGGCCTTGACCCCATCGGTATTGCAGAGGTGCGCGATTTTATCCGGGAATTGTGCGATGCCACAGGGAAAACGATCTTGATTTCCAGCCACATCCTTTCGGAAATTTCCCTGTTGGCTGATGATGTTGGAATTATCGACCACGGTAATTTGCTGGAGGAAGAAAGCCTAAAAGCGCTGGAGAGTAAAAACGCGAAGTACATCCATTTCTGCGTATCGGATGCACAAAAGGCTGCACAGATTATTGCCGCAACATTTCAGAGCAAAAACATCCAGCTTATGGATGACAAGAATCTGTATCTTTATGATACAGCCCTGCCTGTAGCGAGAATTAACCGCACATTTATTGAAGCTGGCATTGACGTTTGGGAAGCCCATCTCTGCGAAGATACTTTGGAGGATTACTTCAAGAGAATTACAGGGGGTGAGGGGATTGCTTAAACTGATCCAATGCGAGATGCGGAAGTTAAAGCGGAAACACTTTGTATCATTTGTGATTTTCGCCGCACTTCTGTTCCCAATTCCGTTTACGGCTCTTGTACTGGCTGGAAGCATGGGTAACTTTACCGGCTTTGAAGCAGTTTTCGGCTTGTTGGCTACTATGGGTATGCCCATCATGCTTCCGGCGGTTTTAGGTATCATTGCGGCCATGCTATTTTTCATGGAACGGGATAACGATACTTTGAAAAACCTACGCATTATCCCTACTTCCCCAGCTAAGATTGCTACCGCAAAAATCGCTGTGCTTTATATTTTGGGACTGATTTTTGCCTTTGCCACTATGGTTTCGTCAATGGTTGGCGGCCTGATTGCCGGAAGCGAGCTGACAAACGTAGCAGAAAACTTTAGCATAGCAATCCTTACGGCACTACTCTACACTACAAGCATTTTACCCGTTGTCATTGCGATTGTCGGCTTTAACCGTTCCTATATTTTCTCGGTTATCTTAACATTTTTCTATACGATGTTTGATTTTATGCTTGCGTATGGAGGAATGTTTGCCACGACTGACCCCATGATGCGGCTGATTACAAGCATCCTGCCAGCCCCTATCATTTACCGTTGGCAAGCTGCCCTGTTTGCTGCTCCCGGAACCCCTGCGTATTCTGCAATGGAGCCTTATTTTATGCCCTTTTGGCTTGTCACATTAACCATTATCATTATTGGGGTATTGTCCTATCTGGCAATTATCAGAATTTACAGTAAGCGTGAAAGTTGAGGTGAGGAAAATGACAAGTATTATAAGGACAGAATTTTACAAAATGAAGCGGTACTCCGTAATCTGGATTGGCGTAGCAACGATGTTTACCGTCGTGCTGCTTGCCCGGTTTATGGCAACGGCCTCTGACGGGGCAACCCATACGCTCGTGAACTTTTCTTCCAGTGTGATTTGGAACAATTTAGTTCTAATATATCCTGCAACAATCGCATTGATCGCCGGATATATCATTGACCGGGAGCGTACAGACGACACGCTGAAAAATATTCTCACAATCCCTGTTTCCTTTCGGAAAATGCTGATTGGGAAACTGATTGCTGTTGGATGTATGGCGGTAGCACTTTCCGTTATCGAATTCCTGTTCACGCTCATTGTTTTCTTTGCCAGCGGATTTCCCGGATTTTCTATCGGCGGTATGGTACAGGTGCTTTTTCAGATGATCGGGATCAATATGATTTCTTATATTGCGGTCATGCCTATTATCGCATTTACCGCACAGAGAAGTGGCAGCTTTATGGCCGGTGTTGGCTTTGCTTTCTTTTATGGTTTTGTGGGAATGATGGCCTCCGGCCACGGCCTGCGTGATCTATATCCTATTACAGCAGGCCTTACCGTAATTGGTTATCAGGATGGAAGCAGTGATCCAACAGGAAACATCTTGTTGAGCGTAGCATCTATCCTGTTTATACTGGCCGTGACATTCATTATCGTTTTCACAGCGAAAAATCGTGAAGTAACCAACGCAAAGAAAAAGAAGAAAAATTCTGGGAAAACGGTTCAAAAAAGAAATCATAGTGCGAGGTAGCCAGTTATGAAAAAAGCGATGATTGTATTGGGTATTATTTTTGCCTCAATTCTGCTCTTTGTAAAAATG
The DNA here is from genome assembly GCA_030539395.1 of Eubacteriales bacterium. GTDB lineage: Bacteria > Bacillota > Clostridia > Lachnospirales > Lachnospiraceae > Marvinbryantia. The sequence continues at coordinate 20,772 of JAUNSC010000014.1, read as the reverse complement.
AGCAGCAAAGAAAAAGAAATTGCATAGGAGGATTTTCAAATGAAATCAAAAAAAGTTGTAGTAGGCATTATTGCAGCAATATTAGTTGTCGTCTGCATGGGAGTAGCTTTTCTTGCGACCCAAAATGACGATTACTATACGCAAATTGATAACAGATGGGTACAGGAGATCGCGCCACATGGAGATATGAATTATAAATACACGCTGACGGCCTACGATGAGAACGGAAACGAAAAGGACGTTGTGTTTGAAACAAGCCGTATTTTGACCGATGATGCGTTCCTATGTCTGAAAGTCAATTTTATTCGGGGTGTGGTGACCTGGGCGGAAGTAAAATATGAGGAATTGCCTGCTAAGGTTCAGCAGTATTATAACCAGTAGTTCAGAGGCCCTTCCAAACGGAGATAAATCAAATGAAAAAATATTTATCACTTTTTCTGTGTTTGGTATGCCTTATGCTAATGACGGGTTGCTCCAATACATGCAGAGATTTAGCATATGACACAGACATTGTTATTGAGAATTTAGTGGAAGCAAAAGACAATTTTTTTGATAGTCTTGCAGAAGCAACGGACAATATATTCCGTTCACTTGCGAACTTTTTTAATGGCTCTGATTGATGATAACCATAAATAGTATTAAATACGTCTTTGCGGTGACTTTGACAAAAACAAAGTCACCGCTTTTCTATTTTTCAAAAATCAGATCAATTTTTCTAATGCAGCCATTTGCTCCAACTTCCGTAGGGACAAAACCGACGTATCGAAAACCTTTCTCTGCGTAACTGTTAATGATTTCCCTATGCTTTTCAACATAAGAAAACACCACGCCTTTTGCCGAATATTCGATATTAACATACTCATATTTTTTCATAGCAACCTCTCCTTACAATTCTTGTTTCAAAAAAATCCGATAACTGATCTGATACATTCCATAACCCCAAACCAACGCGATAAGCGGGGAACAGCATAAAAGGATAAACACCGTCTGATCTGTCAACTCCACGCCCAGTATTGCAAGCAGCTTATATGCCCCAAAACAAATTGCTGCCGGAATGAGGAACGATACCAGAAGCAAAACGCGCCCTTTTTCGGCTCCAAATTTAAACACCAGCGGGATTGACATACTTCCAAAAATGAGGGAAATTACTGTTGCCGCTAAGGTTAAAAACAGCAGTTCCACAATAGCGGCAGGGCTGAATGTAATTTTGCCTGCTATGCCTCCGCCGACCAAGCCTACAGCCAAGCCGAATACACTTCCAATCGCACAAAAGATTGCTAAGACAATAAACTTTCCAATCACTAAATCTCTTTTTGAAATGGGCATTATCATAGCATATCGCGCCCATTTGGAGTTATCGTCAAAAGAAAAAGTGGTTACGATCATCATACTGCATAAGATGCCGCAGATGAAAATATATGCTCCCACACCAGAGGTAGGAATAAAAGCCACAGCAAACACCGCAAGTATAAACAGCATAGATTTTGTATTGTGTCCGATATTATATAAATCTTTCAATATAAGACTTTTCATTTCGCCCGCTCTCCTTTCACATACAGCAGCAGAATATCGTCAATCGTAGCATCATCAACGACGGCCGCTTTATATTTTTTCCTGGCCTTTTCTTTATCAGCTACCAGTACATTCCACTGGTAATCGTCTTTGCGGTAAGCGAGGATCTCCGCTTTATCAATCTGGTCGAAAACGGCTGCACCGCAGCGGATGATTCCATATTTGTAGCGCAGTTCATCCTTTGTCTTGCAAAACAGGACTTTTCCCTGATGAATAAAAGTAATATAGTCGGCAACCTTTTCCAAATCCGTGGTGATATGGGAGGACATCAGGATGGAATGGTTTTCATCCTGCACGAAATCCAAAAAGACATCAAGAATATCATCCCGCATAACCGGGTCAAGACCGCTGGTCGCCTCGTCCAAAATCAACAGCTTCGGTTTATGGGAAAGCGCCACAGCGATACACAATTTCATTTTCATGCCTTTAGAAAGTGTTTTGATCTCTTTATCCAAAGGAAGCCCGAAACGCTTCAGATAATCCTGATACAGGTATTCATCCCATTGCTTATAGGCTGCTCCGGAGATCTTACCCACTTTCGCAGGCGTCAATGTTTCATAGAAATTGATTCCGTCGAACACAACGCCTATGTCCTCTTTCAGTTGTTTTGATGAGGCTAATTCCTGCCCCCAAAAAGTAACCGTACCGTCATCTTTTTTAATCAGATCAAGAATTGCATTGATCGTTGTACTCTTTCCGGCTCCATTCTCGCCAATCAGTCCCATAATCATTCCTTTCGGAAGGTCAAACGAAACGTGGTCCAGCTGAAAGCCTTCATACTGTTTCGTTAAATTTTCCACCTGTAAGATTGTATCCATAGTCACTCCTCCTCTTGATAAAACATAGTCAAAAGCTCAACTAATTTTCCCAACGAAATTCCACTGGTCCTTCCAATATCAGCAGCTTCCTGTAAATGTTCTTCCGCTAACCGCTGCTGTTCCTCCTGATAAAAGTCCTTATTCTGTGCTGCTACAAAACTTCCACGCCCGACTGTTGTCTCGATAAATCCGTCCCTTTGCAGATCCTCATATGCCTTTTGAACGGTAATAACGCTTACATGGATTGACTTTGCCAATGCCCGCATAGAGGGGATCGGATCGCCCGTCTGCAGTTCGCCGCTCATAATCATAGCTTTTATCTGTGAGGTAATCTGCTCATAAATGGGTTTACTCGTATTACTGCTTATAATAATTTCCACGGGATCCCTCCAACCGCTATATAATGTACTTATTGAACAAGTACATTATATCAACTTCAAGCACAATTGTCAATAGAGTAATGGCAAATGGCAAAATTCTTATGAGAACAATAACAAATGGGATCTGTTCTCTGGAAAAGGAGCATAAACAAAACAAGACCACAAGGGAAGTAAAATCCTTGTGATCTTTGTTATGGTATTTCAAATTTATAACCTACACCGACAATATTTTTGATATATTCCAGGCTGTCCGGTGTTCTCTTCAATTTCTTCCGCAGATTGCTCATATGATTGCTTACCGCTTTGCGTGAGTAACAGGCAGCATCCTCATCCCAGACCAGTTCCATGATCAGCTCGTAGGTGAACACCCGCTGGGGATGCGTGATCAGCAGGGCAAGAATATCAAATTCTTTCGCCGTCAGATTTACCACTTGTCCATCCACACGTACCAGCCGCTGCTCCAGGCAAAAGTATAAATCATCTATATGAATCTCTGTGAAGATACCTTCATTCTCTGTCAACAGTTCATAAGCTTTGGAGCGGATACACAGGTTATCAGCTAAACCGCCATTCTGGTTTTCTTTGCCAAGAAGATAGTTTACTAGCTCCTGCCGCTGTCTTGCATCCAACAGCATAAGCAGCTTCTCTCCGATTTTATCTCCCGGCTCAGATATTTCCAATACAGCTAATTTCCCAATGGTATCACCTCCGTTTCTTTTACAACCCTCCATCCTTCAGCAATCTATGATAAACCATAAATATGACAACAGTCTGTCATATTTTATGTCTTTTTTGTGCAATGACGCCTTACCCGGATTTTATGCCCCTACCCTTTTCGCACCGGCCTTATATACTTAAAATACTGTCCCGGATCATAAAAAAGCACATAACTCTTCCCGGTGAAGTATCAAGGCAGCATCCGGCTTCTTCATAATCAAACTCGGCCGTCGCTTGATTTTATTGCTATAATCTTTGAAGAACAATAGAAATAAAATTCAAATATTTACCTCCTCCAGCCTCCATAGCTTTACGGTCACTGATTGCATACTCGTTTTCTTGTTTTAGCCAGTCGTTCCATACTTCCTCATTGCTTTCCATCTCATGAATAGAAATTACCCTGGCCCCTTTGCAGTGGCGGATAATATTTTCCCAATACATTATATCGTGCATATAATCAAGCTGATCCGGCGTCCATGAGAGAAGTAGCTCTGGTGGCAGATTATTATGACAATCTTTTTTCATTCCGGGAATGGCAATATAAATATAGCCACCATGTTTAAGATATGGGAGCAATTTATCGTCAAGGAATTTAGGATCTCGCCCAAAATAATTATAGGAATCCGTGCTAATGATTGCATCGAAAAATTCCTCTTCAAAAGGAAGTGCCGTGGCATCTGCCTTAACCGGAATAATCTGCTCATCGGACAGCCCCATTTTGCAAAAGAATTTTCGATTATCTTCCGGATCGCTCCACAAATCCGTGGCATACACAGTAAACCCATACTCTTTTACAAGAAAGAGGGAAGTCAGCCCCTGACCGCTGCCAAGATCACATACTATGGAGTTTTGGGGGATTTTGCAATGAAGTAAAAGTTCCTCCTCCAGTTTGACCGGATTTGGCCCCATAATTTTAGCCTGTAATTCAGGAATGTTATATGTTTGACTACGAATGTATTTCATTTTTGTTTTCCCTTTCCTTTGTGTGAGATTCTATAAAGAAATCAATATGCTTTATTAGCCGTTTTTCAATATCCCCATAAGATTCATTTTCATCCGATATATTGATAAGTAAAAAAATCGGGGAGAAAAATTCTATTGCAAGTTGGTATGGGTCATTCTCCTTTAACACACCACATCTAATCATCTCACGAAAAATATCTTGTAAATAAAGAACAGGCCCACGCACAAGGCTATCCTGATACAACTTGTTTAATTCTGGATTACGATACTGCTCTAAAGTGAGCATCTTACGATAATCAGCGGCGAATTCATCTGAAGTCCAAAACCGGTATTGTGAAACGGCAAAATTTTTTAGATTTTCCAATCCGATTTTCTCATATTGTTCCGGTGCACAATCAAACACATTTTCTGGCACACCATATTTTCGTGCTATTTCATGATCCGATTGTGACATACGCGCGACAATACTGTTGAAAATATCCTTCTTGTTTTCATAGTGCTTATACAGTGCCCCTTTCGTAATTCCCAATTTTTCTGCTATTTTACTGACGGAAACTGCCTCATATCCGTCTTTTGCAAATAATTGCAATGCAACGGCCAATATTTTTTCCTTTGTATCAGTCATTCTATGCACCTCCCACAATGTAAACAATCGTTCACCTCATCTCTTTGATATTATAGTAAACGCTCGTTCACTTGTCAAGAGGATTTTTATGAACCGATCTGTGCAAAGCATTCCCTATCATTGAAAAATGAGAATCGCTGGTTCTCATTTTTCATATTGTTTTCTGGCCTGCTCTAAAAATGCCTTTATATCGTCCCGCAGCGTCTTTGGCTCTATAATTTCCGCTTTATCCCCCAAGCTTGCAAAAGTGCTTACGATCCACTCCGGGTATTCCGTATAAAAGGAAATGTAAAGAGAATTATTTTCTTCCCGGATATTGCTCTGACCAAAGAAATCAATCGCCAGAAACTCATAGGATTTATCCATTCTGACTGTAACCAATTGCCCCACGCCATTTGAAAATGCGCTCTGCAATACCGGAATGTCATAATCTGTCCGTTCCGTATAGATCTGCTCGCAAAGCAACAGCTTCGATATTCTGTTAAGCTTAAAAACACGGAAATCCTGCCTTTGTGTGCAGTAGGCGAAAAGATACCAGTATTCTTCCTTAAAAATGAGCTTATAGGGTTCCACGGTTCTTTTGGAGTATCCATTGCTGCTGTAATACTCCAGTTCCAACAGGCGCCGGGAGGCAATCGCAGAACGGATGATTTTGATTTTTTCAATGGTCGTATTCTTATGGTTCCAGGATGTGAAATCAATGATGATATCATTCTCCAGCAGCAGCTTATCTTCCTGTCCAAGGCGCAGCTTCGCAAGCAGCGTCTTTATTTTTGAACTTTCATCAATGCTTGCAAACCCCTGTATGCCAGACACAATTAAATCTATGTCCTCCTTATTCAGGATTGATTTGCTGTATTTAAAGTTTGGCAGCAAAGATATGCCGCCGCCAATGCCCTGCTGTGTAGTCACTGGGAACCCTGCACTGGACAAATCCAACAAATCCCTATGGATCGTGCGCACAGAGACCTCAAAATACTCCGCCAGCGCCTGTGCCGTTATTTTTTCCCGCTCCAATAAAATACATAATATACCGAACATTCTGTTGCTTTTCATTCAAGGCACCTCCTCTGTCAATTTTACAGAAATAAGACATCAAATGTCAAGTTTCTATAACAACAAACAGAGCCGTCCTATTTATGGAACACCATGCGTTTCATTAGAAAAGCGGTGCGGGATCATCCCCACGCACCGCTGTACATTAAATCATTTCTCCCATTTTCTTCGATAGGTTTTCTTTTTCATCACCAGAAGCACCGCAAACAGGCAGATCAGGGAAACCACCATCACTGAAATCCAGAGTGTTACATTACTGTTATCTCCCGTCTGTGGACTGCCACCGCTCGGCTTGCTGGGATTGCCCGTCTGCGAACTGCCTCCGTTCGGCTTGCTGGGATTGTCCGTGTTTCCGCCGAGTGCGGGGATCTCTACAGCCGCTTTCTTGTAATGGCAAACGGTGCATTCCTCATGCTTGCTTCCCTTTTGGGCAGCGGTTGCTTCTTTGTCAATGATCCACGAAAAGGTATGTACCCCTTCATCTGCTTTACTTCCGCAATCACACTCATGCCAGTGACCATTTGCATCAGATTTCCAATCGCCATAGCTGTGGGTATGCCTCTCGCTGTAGCCAATAGCAAAAGGACTGAGGGTGGAGGTAATCTTCAGACCGTGTGCCGTTGCCACAAAGTTACTCAGTTCCATAGAACCGTCGGCTTTCTGATGCAGAACTACAAAGTCATAATTCTGGTAATTGTCATCGGTAATACCTGCAGGATAGCCTAAGGTGAAAGTCACAGTCTCATCGTGAACCTTTTCCCAGACAGAGGTATCTATAAGGTTGATATCCAGCATCCAGAGTTCTTTGCCGCTGAATTTGTCCTTGTATTGGTTCTTAACAGCATCCGTCAGGGACTGTTTGTCCGTACTTGTTGCCTCACTTACCACAAGTGTTCTGTTGGAAAGAGCGCCCTCTGGATTCACTTCCGCAGGCTGCTGGCCGATAGCGGGAATTACTGTGCTGTCCTTTACCACATTACAGCTCTTGCAATGAATGGATTTGCTGCCGTCTTCGGTAGTGGTGGGCTGCTTATCTACGGTATATTTCTCATTCCAATCATGGCCGTTGGGTTCAACGTCTTTTGTCTCCACAACATTGCACACGGAACAGGTACGCTTCTGGCTGCCCTTATCCGTGCAGTTAGGGGAAGTCACGGTTTCCCATTCGCCCCAGGCATGGCCCTTGGCCTCAACCTCTGCCGGCTTCTCAATCTCAGTTGTACCGTTTTCATCCGAGAACAGCTTATCGCAGACACTACATTTCCAATAGGATTCATATCCTTTTTCTGTGCAGGTGGATTCCCTGCCTTCCACCCTTCCCAGCATGTGCTGTACGACCAGGGTTCCAGACTTAAATGTAATCTCGTAATTGTCTCCGGCAGACGCACCACTGGCCACAATGGTATAACTGCCAGCCGTATTTGCATCCGCATCTACGCAGGCAACCATGGGCTCCGTCATCAGACTGTCACTATTCACAAGACCGGAAACGGTGTAAGTAAATGAAGGCAGTACGCCGCCCACGCATATTCTCTGATCCTCTGCAGTGATGGTTACAGCCGCAGGTTGAATCACAAGACCACCATAAATTTTGTGATGATAGGCGGCGGTGTTATCAGTCTCCGTCTTGACCACCGTCACGTCATAGCTTCCTGCATTTGCAGGGGAGTCCACAGCTACCCCATTCTGCTCGTAGGTAACGGTAAATCCATTGTCCACAGTAAAACTCTGGGTCTGACCGTTGTAGGTCTTAGTCTGGACATTTACATCGGGATTCAAGACCCCTTTGGTTGTCCAAACGGCATACAATGTAACAGTCCCATTATTCTCAGCGATTAGATTCTTCAATTGATCGCAGTCAGAGTATTGTACACTCGCTCCGTCCTCACTAGTTGTCCAGCCTGCAAAGCTATATTCCGACTTAGAATATGTACAAGAGGGTAAAATAGCAGGCTTGTCATAGGTGGCTGTAATTGAGCTCATAGTGCCTTGGCCATCTTTAGCGTCAAAACTGATGGTGTAGGTATTGGGCTTCCATTGGGCATACAATGTTGTGCCATTATAAACACTGGAAGCTAAAGCCGTACTTTCATAAGTCGTTCCGCTGCCGTCCGCCGCTGTGTTCCAGGAGGAAAATGTATAGCCAGTTCTGGTAAAGGTATTTTGTGACAGGCTCGCCTGTGAATCTCCTTCTGTGACCTGTTGTGCGGACATAGAGCCGGAACCGCCATTGGCATCAAAAGCGATGCTGTAGTTCCATTTTGCATAATAGGTTTTACCGTTTTCCACAGAGTTAACGGCACTGCCAGTAAAAGAAGAAGATTCATACCAGCCGCCGAAGGTAAATCCTTCCCTAACCGGATCAACAAGTGTCTTTTCTTTAAATTCAGTATGAGATACGATACCACCGTTTGTGATCAAATAAACTGGTTCATATGATCCGCTATAGCTCAGATTATTTTTGACCGTTTCAGAAGGAAGATAGATCATACAGCCGCGTGTGACATTTTGAGTGCAACCCGCGATAGAAGCTGTCTCTGAAACCGCCGAGAGGTTGATAGCATTTTTACAGGCTAGATAAAAAGCATTATTACCAATGCTGGTCACTGTAGAAGGAACGGTGATAGACTCAATTCCGGACTGCTGGAATGCGGTCGCTGAGATTGTCTCCAGGCCTTCGGGCAGTGCAATGGATTTAATATTCGCGAGGGCGCCAGTCCTGCCAAACACATTTGACCCAATACTTTTGAGTGCGCTGCCTTCAGCAAAAGTCACGCTCGAAAAAGTATGACTGCCGGTTTTCTGCAGAAAAGCATTATCCCCAATCGAGGTCACGGACGCAGGGATTTGAATGGATGTAAGATGCACGTCATAAAAAGCATTGGGGCCGATTTCCTCCAACCCCTCCGGCAGGGTCACTTCTGTAATTTTGCAGCTGCTGAACGCATTATCCGTAATCTTCTTTAAGTGAGAGCCACTTTCAAAGGTGACCTTGGAAATGGCGCAGTTCCAGAAAGTTCCACTCAGAGTTTCTATCTCAGCGGGAATCGTAACTTGGCCAATCATTGCACTGCAGTTTTGAAATGCCTTTTGTCCGATTTCAGTAACAGACACAGGTATTATTTCATGTGTCGCAGATTGCTCAGGATTATTGAAATACTGCAGGGAAGTGCAGTCGCCAAATGCTGATGATCCGATTGTCAAGAGACTTTCTGGCTTCTGGAAGGTTACGGTTACAAGACTCTCACACTTATAAAACGCCCCTTGCCCAATTTCAGTTAAGGAAGCAGGAAACTCAATGCTGCTCAGCTGATTCAGACTATGGAAAGCTTGGTTTTTAATCTGCTCCAGTCTGCTTTCGCTTTCAAAGGTGACGGTTTTCACTCCGCTACACCATACAAAAGCATTCGAGCCCACAATCGTAATGTCTTTACCGATTATGATTTCTGTGATTTTGGACTGATATTCCGGTAAAGCAGTACACCATGGTGCTGTTCCTGCCTCAGCATAATCTGCCATGGCACCGGTGCCAGAAATGGTGAGCGTATAGGTGGGATCCTCGTTGTTACTATTATTCACGGTCAGCGCCCAAGAAACATTATCGCTTTCCGTAGCGCCGCAGGAACCAGAGGTAGCGAGTTCTGCCGACAGCAGAACGTCATCCGCACTTATGGGCTCTGTCATTTCATCTGTCTCATTATGAGCTGTCGTAAGCGTTTCCGTTGGATCCGCAGGCGGCTTTTCCGTAGGTTCTGCAATAGGTTCCGTTTCCAGCTCTGCAGTAGGTTCCGTTTCGGGTTCTGCAACGGCGCACGCTCCTTCATGCCCATCCTCCAGCGTGCAGCCTTCGGTGACAGTGCATTGCTCCGCTGGTATACTCTCGGTTTCTTCTGCAAATGCCACAGTGGGGAGCATACTCAGCAGCATAGCGGCCGACAGCAAAATAGCCAGCAGTCTGCTCTTTTTTGTTTGTTTCATAATCTTCACTTCTTTTCATGGTTTTCTGCAAATTGATTCAGCATGCACCCAACTAAATATTGCTTCGCTTGTTCTGGTGCTGTGAAGGATTGACTCTGTCCGGTCAAATAGGAAACCGCATCCTCCCATTCCCGCAGGCTAAATTCCTGCGCATTGATTTCATGCAGGTGGTGAGGCATGATCATATTTGTTCCCGTTTTCGCCAGATCAGACAGATACATACATCCGCTTTTGGCCGCCAAAATATCCAGCAGCCCTATCGTGCCAGTTTTCATTCCATTCATAACTCACCTCCTTGCCATACAATTTTCCGACTCGCCTTCTTTAAACATGCGGCTCGATACCACAGACTAACTCATCTGTGGTAAATTGGGTATGGCCGCAGTCGGTAGATTTAGTAAGAAAAAGGAAAAAGGCGACTTGCTTTGTCCGCAAATCGCCTCACTTGGCCACAACAAGAAAGCCTGCAAATAAAACAGCAGATGCAGGCTTTCTCGTCATGCACAAATATCGTTTTATGTGGGATTTTCCCCTTACTTTTGCTATGTATCACTTGAAAATATGGGGATTTTACGCTATACTATAAATGCTTGTAACGTGCTTCACGATACAGGTGTGATAATGTTTACCACAGATGAGTTAGTCTGTGGTTTTTTTATAAAATGAGCTTCATTTTATTCAAGATCCGCTCGTGAGCTGTAGCGCTGGCCGCCACATAGATTCGCGTAGTTTCAATACGGCTGTGGCCGAGGATGTCCGCCAAATGTGCCAGGTTCTTCTCAATGGCGTAAAAGCTGCGGGCGAACAAATGCCGCAGGTTGTGAGGAAAAACCTTACGGGGATCCACTTTGGCGCTGGCACAGAGCTTTTTCATATCATGGCAGATGTTTGTCCGATCCAAGGGCTTTCCACTTCTGGTGCGAAAAATGTGGCCCTCGTCTATACCCAGCTCTTTTGCGTATTTCAACAACCTGACACGCAATTCCTTTTGCAGAAGAACAGTGCGGTTTTTTCCTTTCATGCAAATTTCCGCCCGTCCGGTTTGAGCCGCCTCCACCGTAATATGCTGCAGCTCGCTGACCCTAATGCCTGTACCGCAAATGGTCAGCATGACCAGATACAACCGCTCATTTCCTTTGGCTTGAGCTGCCGCCAAAAGCTGTTTGTATTCCGCTTCAGACAGTTCCCGCGTCTCATCCAGAAACGCTTTCCTCTGTACCTTTAAGAGTTTTATCTTGCAGTCATGCCACCCGCAGAACTCCAGAAAAGCGTTGATAGACGACAGTGTTCCGTTGACTGTCTGGGCCTTTACCTGATTTTGCAGTATCTCCCGGTATTCCAAAAGACGGGGTTTAGTAAGTTCCTTCCCCTGCAAATACTCCGCCAGTTTACGCACGGTCCGGAGATATTTGCTTACAGTCGCTTTGGATTTTTCATTTAGATAGAGACTTTCTTCAAACGCCTGTATTTTTTCTTCTGTCAATTGTTTCATGATCGTAGACCTCCTGTATATCATTTTTCTATAATTTTACCCACAAACATACAGGAAATTACGGTCCTTTATAAAAAGGGAAAGCACCTCATGCCGCTTGTCCTTATAATCTTACATTTTTCATTTCTTCAGGCTCTCACTAGGCAATGCAAAAATCAAAATATGTATCCGGGTATGGCTCGTCCGCCAAGACGTAATGCCACCATTCATAACGATAGGCTTCAAATCCGCTACTCTCCATGATATAACGCAAGCACTGCCGGTTTTTTGATTCTTCTTCGCTCAGACCGCTTGCGGCATGGTGTGACCGTTCATCCATAAAGTCAAAATCTCCACCCATAGGAACAAGCATACCGCTATTCAAATGAAAAATTGTAAGGTCAACCGTACTTCCACGGCTGTGGCTGGATTGTGAGGCCACATACCCCTTCGCAACCATCTCATTCCTTTTGATATTTGGATAGTAACGCTTTTTCGTCAGATTGTCTTCCGGTTGGGAAGCCCAATTCAGAAAACAATTCACTGCGCACTGGGGGCGATAGCCGTCCCATAAGAGCAAACCATATCCTAGCTTCTCCGCCATCTTCTGAGCCTTACGCAAAGCAACTCCCAGCTCCTTCGTTCCCATAACACGGTTTACCATGTATCCGTCTACCGGTTTCCCGGTGAAATTGTCCCAGGTGGCATATTTGGCATCCCATCGGATCCCGGGAATCATTTCATCTAAAAAGGCAAAGTTCTTTTTCATGACAGTTACCTCCTAAGTGAAAGTTCAATCAAGCGATCCAGTATTTCAGAAAGCGTAAAACCGGCTGCTGTCATCATGCGGGGATAGCGGCTGTAGGAAGTAAAACCTGGCATGGTATTCACTTCATTCAGCACAATGCAACCGTCCTCCCGCAAAAACAGGTCAATGCGGGCCAATCCTCTGCAGCCAAGTATCCGGTAAATCTTCATTGCCGTTTCCTGAATCTGTTCTCTTACCTCATCCGGTAAGGCGGCTGGAACTCGGATGACTGCATTTTCAGATCCCTTCTCCGGCTGTGCTTCCTGATGAATCTTAAAAAAGCCGTGTCTCAGCTCAATCTGATCCACCTCGCCAGCCATGAGATCATTTCCGTTTCCCAGTATGGCGCAGCCTACCTCACTCCCGGTAACGGCCTCTTCAATCAAAATCTTGCTGTCATATTTTCTTGCTTCTTCGATTGCTGCCTGCAGTTCTTCTGCCTTGCATACCTTGTTTACGCCAAAGGATGAGCCGGAACGGGCAGGCTTTACAAAAACGGGATATACGAAATCCTCCGTTTCCAGGCGATCCCCCTCCTGAAGGATCCGGAACCCAGGCACAGTGATACCCGCATTTTTCACAACGGTATATGCAAGCGCCTTATCCATGCAGATCACGGAGCTTTGAATATCGCATCCCACATACGGAATGCCTGACAATTCAAGCAAGCCTTGTATGGAGCCATCCTCCCCAAACTTGCCATGAATCATCGGAAACACCACATCCACAGGCTGGATTTCATACCCTTTGTCTTTTTGTATCAGCAGACCATGCGTACTTCTGTCCGGCGAAAAAACAACCGGATCCCCCGCATATTGTTCCCACTCCAAACAAGGTTTTTCACACATTTTCCAAACGCCGGATTTTGTGATTCCAATATAATAAGGCTGATATTTTTTTGTATCTATGTTTGCGGCAATCTCCATCGCAGATTTTATCGAAACATTATGTTCCTCTGAACAGCCCCCAAACAGAACTGCAACTTTAATTCTAAACATTTCCCAGACTCCTTTCAAAATTCAAACAATTTCTAATAGTATTTCTGACCGTGTCAACCAACACCCGTTCCGTATGATAGGCTGTGTGCGGCGTAACAATGACATTCGGCATTCCCTGCAGGACCGACAGGAAAGGATGTTCTATTCTTCTTTGGGTGCAGTCATGGTAAAAGATACCTTCTTCGCCTTCCAAAACATCCAGGGCGGCGCCGCCGATTTTCTGTCCTTTTAATGCTTCTACCAATGCTGCGGTATCCACTAAAGCGCCCCGCCCTGTATTGATCAGAAGCGCCTCTTCCTTCATCATTTCCAGCTCTTCATAGCCAATCATATGGCGGGTATCCTCCGCCAACGGGATATGCAGTGTAACAATGTCACTTTTTTTCAGCAGTTCATGAAACGAAACATAGTCTGCTCCTGCTTTTTGATTTCGGTCATACGCCAATACCTTACAACCGAATCCCTCCAGGCGCTCCATGACTGCCTGTCCGATTCGCCCAGTTCCTAACACACCCACGGTCATATCCCGCAGTTCTTTTCCGCGCAGGTCATTCAGGCAATAATTCTGCCTCTGGGTTTCACGCAGAATCGACTTTGTGCCACGCATCAGCATAAGCATCAGCATGACGGTATAATCGGCCACACTTCCCGGCGAGTATTCTACTGTGCCAACAACCATACCCAGTAACCCAGCCGCCTGTATATCAATATGGTTAAAACCAATGCTCCGGGTACTGATATATTTTACCCCTGCATTTTTTAGCGCAAGAAGAATCGGTTCTGATAGCTCCGCTTTATGGCTTACGCTTACACACCGGCATCCATTAGCTAATCCAGCATTGCTTTCTGATATAGAATCTTTTATGAGTGTGGCTGTAACACCAAGCTCATAAGAAATCTTTTGAAAAACCTCCATTTCGTCTGGCTCGCAGCCAAAAACAGTTATGTCTATTATTTTCTCCATTCATTTCCTCCTTATCTCGTTACTGGGCTTTGATTTTATCTAAAATATCAACGCTGTCCTGAAACCTGCTTTCCTTTGTAGAACCCATAACTACACAGATATAGGTTTCTCCGTCCATCACCGCTGCAGAAACAATACATGCGCCGCCAAGACTGCTGGTTCCTGTTTTCAAACCGATAACCTCCGGACGGTAATAGGGACTGTTCGGATCGAGAAGCTCATTGGAATTGTTGTAAGTGACCTCTCTTCCGTTTGACCATTTTTCATAGGATGAATAACTCGCTACAATCTCCGAAATGATAGGATTGTCCAAACATGCTTTTGCAATGATAGCAAGGTCATAAGCTGTAGTATACTGCCCTTCGGCATCATATCCATCCGGAGCTACAAATTTCGAGTTTGTGGCGCCAAGGGCCACGGCTTTTTCATTTACCTTATCCATGAATACTTCAATCGCTTGCTGACTGGTCAGGCTGTTATCACCTGCAATAGCCTTTCCGGTATTGACTGCAAGGGTATAGGCTGCATCATTGCCGGACGGAAGCATAAGGGCAATCAGGAGCTGTCTGACAGTCAGTGTATCACCCTTCATAAGCCATGCGGTTGACGAATCGCTTTGAATCATTCCAATCTCCGCACCTACTTTCATTTCATCCTCCGGGGAACAATAGTCAAGTGCTGTCAAAGCCATAATCATCTTAGCAGTGCTGGCCGGCGCAATTTTGGCTGTGCTTTTTTTCTGGTACAATACCTCATTTGTGTCTTTATTCATTACAATGGCGTTTGCCGCTGTGATATTTACCGAAATTTTGTTAGCCTGGTCGGATATGGCTGGCTCTGGAACTGAGGGTACTGCCTCATTCTGATCGTCGGTAAGCCACGAATAGTTCTTGTCTGTTTTTGTGTTTTCTTTGGATAAAAGGCCGGGATCTTTACTCTCCCCTAAAAAATGCACAACTCCAAAGATTACAGAAACAATGAGCAAACAAAGTGTGACACATGCAGCCCTGTAAAAAAGCAATTTTCTTTTTTTGGCTTTTCTACGATTCCTTTTGTCATAGTTTCCATTATTGTTTTGATATTCCATCATTACCCTGAACTCCTTTCTGAAAGCAAAAAAATCGCCCCTCCTGATATAAAGCATACCAGAATAGAGCGATTTATGTTTTCGCGTTCTTTTATGGATAACACACGGTTTATCTCGGAATTTCTTACGATTTTCCTACGACGGGCAATGTAACCTCAAAACTGGTGATACCATTTTCGCTGTGGGCAGTGATCTGTCCATGGTGCAGTTCCACAATCTCTTTTGCAATGGCAAGCCCCAGACCGGCCCCGCCGGTACTTGAGCTTCGAGATACATCCAGGCGGTAAAACTGCTCAAAGATTCTTTCCAATCTCTCCCCAGGAATCGTATCCCCTTCGTTTATGATTTTGATGAGTACATGGTCTTCGGTCTGCCTGGCTTTCACCCGAATGGTGGTATTCTCATAGCAGTAGCTGACGGCATTTCTCAGCACATTATCGAAGACCCGCTGCAGCTTGTTGGCATCGCAGGACAGCATCATGTCTGGCTGAACATCAAATTCACATTTCAGATTTTTCCCGGCCAGCATCGGCTTAAACTCATACCCCAGCTGTTCCAGCATCATCGTCAGATTGATTTTGCTGTACACAAGCGTGATGTTTGAAAGATTAAACCTCGTAATTTCAAAAAACTCATTAATCAGTTCTTCCAGACGCTCAGCCTTATCCAATGATATGGACAAATATTTTTCCCTAAGTTCCTCGGAAATCTGATTCTCATCCCTTAACAGGTTCAAATATCCTATGACCGATGAAAGCGGGGTCTTCAGGTCATGGGCCAGATACATGACAAGATCGTTTTTCCTTTGCTCTGCAAGCTCAGCGTCCGTTTTCCGTTTCGTCAGGGTATGCCGTATGGAATTGATTTTTCTTTCGGTCGAAGCCAACTCCGGAGGCAGCCCAATATCGTTGGCATCCTCATTCACCAAAGTATCGATCCCCCGGTTGATCTCCTTAAAATATTTTGAAATACTGTCCAGATAACGGCGGAAGATCATAAAAAACACGCCCATAACCGCTATCAGGAAAAGCCATATCTCAGACGCCTTAAAGGTTCTCAGATAAACAGCCACCGCCTCATCCCGATCATGATAGATAAAGCTGTCTAAAATGGCTACCACGACATTTGCAAAATTATCTTTTAAGATAAACAGATAAACACCCGCAATAATCAGAATGGAATATACCATCATAAGCAGTATTTTAACGGACAATCTGTTTTTAAAAAGTAAATAGTCATCTTCATGACTGGTTTTATTTCTATTTTTCAATGGTATATCCCACTCCCCACACAGTTTTTATAAATTTCGGATTTCTTGACGGTTCCTTCATTTTCTCCCGGAGCCGCCCGATATGCGCCATCACAGTATTATTGCTGTCAAAAAACCGTTCACCCCATACTGCCTCAAATAATTCCTCCGTAGAAACAACCGTACCCTGACGCTCGCACAGATACCAAAGAATCGAAAACTCCGTTGGCGTCAGCTGAATCTCCTTTCCAAACAGGATACACTTATGGCTGCTCTTGCTGATTGTCATCCCTCTGATATCGTATTCTGTGCATTCAGCCTCCTGCTTTAAGCTGGGCTGCTTGTACCGCATGTACTGCCGCAGCTGCGCCTTTACTCTCGCAACCACTTCCAGCGGGTTAAATGGCTTCGTAATATAATCATCCGCCACGGACAGTCCCATGATTTTATCCCCGTCCTCCACTTTTGCTGTCAGCATGATAACAGGGAAGTAAAACTTTTCCCGGATTTTCTGGCAGATCTGAAACCCGTCTACATCCGGAAGCATGATATCCAATATGGCTAAATCCAGTTCCACGGATTCAATACACTTTAGTGCATCCTTGCCATTATAAAATTTATAAACGGTATATCCATCGTTTTTCAGATATACTTCAACTAAGTCGGCCAATTCTTTTTCATCATCAACCACTAAGATTTTTTCATTCATTGCATTACTCCTTACATTGCGATAATCTGTCTTTATTATGTGTCAAAATCGTATATGAAACAACAATAGCAGAATCGCAAATAATCGTCAAGGCGCGGCGAGCTGGCAGGCCAGTTTACCCAGATTCTTGACGATTACCGCTATTCTGCTAACAATGGCAGATTATATGTTTTTTATGGCGCTTCAAATTTATAGCCGACACCAACAATGTTTTTAATATAGTCCAGAGCATCCGGTGTAACTTTGAGTTTCTTCCGCAGGTTACTCATGTGATTGCTTACCGCTTTTTTGGAATAAAAAGTATAATCCTCGTTCCAGACCAACTCCATGATCAGTTCATAAGTAAATACCCTTTTGGGATGTGTGAGCAATAGCGCAAGAATATCAAATTCTTTCGCTGTTAACTCAATCACTTGTCCTCTCACACGTACAAGCCGCTGCTCCAAACAAAAGTATAGCTCTCCTATCTCGATCTCTGTGAATCCTCTATCGGCTTCCGCCTGTGGATCATGGATTTGAAAGCCGTCACATGGGCTATCAGCTGAATCGGTATCCTTCTTTTCTTCACTAAGAAGGTATTTTATTAATGCCTGCCGCTGCTGGACATTTAACAGCATAAGCAGTTTTTCTCCAATTTTATCTCCTGACTCAGAGATTTCTATCACGGCTAATTTCCCATATCATCATCTCCTGTTAGTGTAGGTCCATGCTCTATGAAAAAATTCAATTAAGCATTATAAAGCTTGCTATATTGTTTTGGAGTAACCATGGCGTATTTCTTGAAAAAATTAGTAAAGTGGCTTTGGCTGCTAAAACCAAGCTGATAGGTAATATTTGATAAATCTTCTCCGGCCTTCAGCATTTTTTTTGCTTCTGTCATTTTAGTACATTCAATAAAGCGATAAGGAGATATTCCCTTTTCTCTCGTAAACATCCGTATAAAGTGGTACTTGCTAAAACCCGTAAAGGTACTTAAATCGCATAAAGATATGTTTGAGGCGTAATGCCTTTCAATATACTCACAAGCACGTTCTACAATATCCGAAGCTTCTATTTGTTCGCACTCCAATGGTTGAGAATAATCTGCAACCAAATCACCAATAATCATATAAAGCAATTCTTCCTTTTGCAAATCGCAATATGAACCATTCTCAATCAAGTCAATCAACTCTGTGATTTGCGGAATAAGATCACTCTGATAAACAATCTGCGGTTCAAAATACGGACATATGGCAAATCCTAAACATTCCAATGTCAATTCTTCCATGCGTTCAGTAGTGATGTGGAAACATCTAAAATCCAACATTTCCTTTTTCAACTCCAAACAAGTATGATTATCTTTCGGGTTGAAAAGGAGCAGATCATTCTTTCCTATGGTGTATTCCTTACCTTGACATATTACTCGTCGGCTCCCGCTTTCTATATAGCCTAACTCATAGTAATCATGAAAATGTGGAGGCAAACTTTCAATCATTCCTGTCAGTGTTAATACCTCTATATTCAATTTTTCGTCAAAAACAATTTTACTGTTGGAATGATCCATAAGTCACCTCCGCAAAAATTACTCCAATAATATCATTATAGTTTATACATATGCCTTTTTCTTGCATAATGTTGCTGTTTTCGTTAAGGTCTGTCGAATACCGTTCTTTTATACCTATTCTATAAAAAGAGATAGGTATCGTCTATATCCAATAGATCTAAATAATTACGCCATCCTGTACGGTAATCACGCGGCCGCTGCTTTTTGCCGCTTCCGGGGAATGCGTTACCATAATGATCGTCTGGCCGATGGTCTGATTGATCTCACACAACAGGTTCATAATCTCCGCTCCGGTCTCGCTGTCCAGGTTTCCCGTGGGTTCATCTGCGAAGAGGATCTCAGGATTGCCAATCAGGGCGCGGGCGATGGCCACACGCTGCTGCTGGCCACCGGACAGTTCACGGGGCGTATGCTTACGACGTTCTGACAGACCGACAATCTCCAAAATCTGATGGAGTTGCTTTTTATAGCTGCCCATCTTTTTCCCGTCTAACAGCAAAGGGAGCATAATATTTTCCTCCACATTCAGGTTCGGGATGAGGTTATAGAACTGGAAAACAAAGCCAATCTTCCTTAGTTTTGTTAGGATTCTGGCTTTGCGTTTGTTCACCACGCTCTGGGTTATGCCTAACTTCGCCCCGACTTCACGCTCGGTAAGCCCGTCAAAGAAAATGGCATGAATCAACGCCTGTTCACTGTCCGACAATAATAGCAGGGCGGCTTTCAGCCTGTCCACCATGACCGCATTGACAGCGGTTTCCGCAATATTTACCGTTTCATCAACAATAAAGTCCAGAGGATTTCCCTCGCTGTCCGTAAATCCGTCCAGAGATAGCAGACTGTTCTTCGTATCTAATTTTTGCAGATAACGCCACCGTTCCTTATCTCGGTAGAAGTCCGTATATTGCTCCCTCACGACTTCAAGCAGACATCCTTGAATGGGGATGAACAGCTTGTCCATGTAGGTCTGGTCGGATTCCCTGCGGCGGCAGAAGTCCGTGTAGGACAGTTCCACATAACCGCCGCTCTCTTTGATATATACCTTTCTTGGTGCGTATTTCACCGTATCGTCCTCCAATCCGAATTCTTGAAATGTAAAAATCCAGATGGAGAGGCGGTGAACGACACCTAACACGAGAAACGGCCCTGCGGCGTATTCCGATAAAAAACGACAAAAGAAAAACCGCAAAGGCTCTGTGACCTCTACGGTTATGGGAAATGCTAATTCTGTTATATGGAGATTGTACTTCTACCTTCATGGTGAGAAGTACCGTTGCACTGGCAGGGATTTTTTTAACTGGCTTCCTGCCATTCCCTGATATGCTATGTATAGATAAACTTTGCTTTATATAAGCAGACGGACAACCGCCCGAAAAAAGGAACATAAAAACCCTCCAAATTTAAAAACAAATTCAGAGGGTAATTTAGGGTATAACAAAATAACCCACCCGAATATCGTTTTTTTTATTTGGTGAGTTTGTTCTTTCAAATACGAAACAAAAAGAGCCGATGATTCGTGAATTGTTCCACAATTTCATCGGCTCTGCGTCTTAAGCGTCTGGCTCTTTGATGACAGTTATCTTCAAGTTGTCAACTTTAATCAATCTTTCTTGTCTGCATTTTGGACAATAAAGGGGATAATTCTTCAAAACAGTGTCCTTCCTAATTTTATTACGGGTTTTGCTCCCACAAACAGGACATAATATCCATTCGCATTTCATCATAATTAGCTTCTAATCCTTTCAAATCTCATTTTATACGACTTATGCAAGCTGTTAGGCTAACTTGTGGAACATATGCCGAACCTTATCTATACGGCTATTCGGGCGGCGGG
>JAUNSC010000013.1 GCA_030539395.1 Eubacteriales bacterium | reverse complement strand
GTGGTGTGAGAGGTCGAAAATTTCTCATTTAGAGAAATTTTCTCCTACTCGATTGGCTCTGAATTTTATGAAGGAGAAAAAAATGTTTAGAGAAAAATGCGAAAATGTAAGAAAACAAAGCCCGCTGATCCACAATATCACCAATTATGTAACGGTAAATGACTGTGCCAATATTTTGCTTGCCTGCGGTGGTTCGCCGATCATGTCTGATGATATCGACGAAGTGGAGGAAGTTACCAGTATCTGCGGAGGGCTGAACATAAATATCGGCACGTTGAATCAAAGGACAATCCCGGCAATGATTGCTGCCGGAAAGAAAGCAAATGAACTGGGGCATCCTGTTGTGCTTGACCCTGTTGGAGCCGGAGCATCAGCCCTGAGAACAAATACGGCGTTTACTCTTCTTGAGAATATCAGATTTACAGTTATCCGTGGAAATATATCTGAGATTAAAACACTGGCTATGGGCGAGGGCACAACAAAGGGTGTGGATGCAGATGTGGCAGACAGTGTGATGCCGGACAATCTGGATCAGGCAGTTGCTTTTGCAAAGAAATTTGCAGCAAAGACAAATGCCGTTATTGCGATTACGGGTGCAATTGATATTGTTGCAGATGCCGGAAAAGCATTTTGTATTTTTAATGGTCATCCTATGATGAGCAGCATTACCGGAACAGGCTGCCAGTTATCCGCATTGGTGACTGCGTATATCACTGCAAATCCGGGTGAGAAGCTTGAGGCAGCAGCTGCAGCAGTATGCGCTATGGGGGTTTGCGGTGAAATTGCGCATCAGCGCCTGGATGAAAAGGATGGAAATGCCAGTTATCGGAATTACATCATTGATGCAATTTACCATCTTGATGGAGAAACGCTGGAGAACCGGGCAAAATATAGAATAATGTAAAGGACGGGAAATTTAATATGCGGTGCAGAAGAGAAAGCATGCTTTTGTATGCAGTGACAGACAGAAGCTGGGTTGGAAAACAGAACTTAATGGAACAGGTGGAATCAGCCATTAAAGGCGGAGCAACATGTGTTCAGCTGAGAGAAAAAGGACTGGAGGAGGCTCTTTTTTTGGAAGAAGCGGTTGAAATGTGTGCTTTATGTAAAAAGTATAATGTACCGTTCATTATCAATGATAACGTAGAGATTGCCATTAAATGTGGTGCGGATGGTATCCATGTGGGACAGCATGACATGGAGGCCGGTAATGTCCGTGCCCTTGTGGGGGATGACATGATAATCGGTGTATCAGCACAAACTGTGGATCAGGCTCTTGCGGCAGAAAAGGCAGGGGCAGATTATCTTGGTGTGGGTGCGGTCTTTTCCACAACAACAAAATTGGATGCACATGGTGTGGAACATCAGACTTTAAAAGAAATCTGTTCGACGGTCAGTATTCCGGTGGTGGCAATCGGCGGTATCAGTAAAAATAATATTATGAAGCTTTCTGGCTCAGGAGTAGACGGTGTTGCCCTGGTTTCTGCCATTTTTGCTGCGGATGATATTGAAAGTGAGTGCCGTATACTGCATGAACTTTCGGGAAAGATGGTAAAGGGATGATAAAAGGCGCAGTTTTTGATGCGGATGGTACGCTGCTTGATTCGATGGGGATATGGGATACGGTTGGTGAGGATTATCTTCGTATCCTTGGCTATGAGCCAAAAGAGAATTTAAATGAAATCTTCAGTACATTCAGTCTGTATCAGGCAGCCTGCTACTACAGGAGTGAGTATGGGGTAAAGCTGTCTGTGCAGGATATCATGGATGATGTAAACCGGATGATTGAAACGTATTATCTGGAGGAAGTTCTCCTGAAACCGGGAGCAGCAGATTTTCTTTGCCGGATGCAGAAAAAAAATATCAAAATGTGTATTGCCACGGCAACTGATCAATATTTGATAGAAGCAGCGCTTAAACGCTGCGGGATCAGAGATTTCTTTTCTGAAATTTTCACCTGTACTGCTGTGGGGGCCGGAAAAGATGAACCAGTTATCTATCGGGAGGCACAGAGGTACCTTGGAACAAAAAAGACTGAGACGATTATATTTGAAGATGCACTTCATGCACTAAAGACTGCAAAAGAAGACGGATTTCTTACTGCAGCTGTCTATGATTCTCATGAGACAGGGCAAATGGAACTGAAAAGAATTGCGGATATTTATTTGCGGAATTATTCGGATATAGATACATTTTGGAGGGAAATCGATGAAAACAGCACTATCAATAGCGGGCAGTGATTCCAGCGGAGGGGCAGGTATTCAGGCGGATATTAAGACAATGACAATGAACGGTGTTTATGCAATGAGCGCGATTACTGCGCTGACAGCACAAAATACGACTAAAGTTTCAGGTATTTCTGAAGTGGAACCGGATTTTTTGCAAAAACAGATAGATGCTGTATTTGAGGATATCTATCCTGATGCAGTAAAGATTGGAATGGTTTCATCAGTCGGGCTGATTAAAGTGATCATTGGCAGACTTAAGTATTATAAAGCAGAGAACATTGTTGTTGACCCGGTCATGGCGGCAACCAGCGGATCGAATCTTATCCGGTCAGAGGCAGTATCCGTACTGGCGGAAGAATTATTGCCCATATCGACAATTGTGACACCTAATATACCGGAAGCTGAAATTCTGTCAGAAATGTCAATTCAAAATAAAGCGGATATCACAGAAGCAGCAAAGAAAATCAGTGACAGGTATGGCTGTGCGGTACTTTTGAAGGGCGGCCACAGTATAAATGATGCGAATGACCTTTTATATGCAGATGGAATCTGCCGCTGGTTTGAAGGACAACGGATAGACAATCCAAACACCCATGGCACAGGTTGTACATTGTCAAGTGCAATTGCATCAAACCTTGCCAAAGGTTTTGATCTGGAAATATCTGTCCAACGGGCCAAAGAATATATTTCAGGGGCATTGGCGGCGCAGCTTGATCTCGGAAGAGGAAGCGGGCCTGTGAAACATGCATTTAACCTGAACGGCTATTTTGCATTGATGCCGGAGCAGATATAATTGAGCGTGCTATTTAGATTAAAAAAGAATCCCGCCGGGGATTCTTTTTTACATCAGCTTCTCCCAAAGCTCATACAGGGTTTCAAGTTCCTGTGAGATAGAAAATTTTTCGTTGTTGAGTTCCAGACATTTCCGGACATCTGAATAAACATCAGGTGATGCCAGAAGAGCATCAATTTCCCCATCACGCTGTTCTAATTGCTGAATGCGTTCTTCAGTCTTTTTAAGATCATTTTGACGTTTCCGTTCTTTTGCCTGTTCTTCTTTTTGCAGTTTCCAGTCTTTTTTTGTTTCAGATTCCTGCTGTGATGAGGCAGATGAAGATGATGCTCCGGAGAAAAATCTGACAGACCGGGCCGAAGCACCAGGAGCATAAATCGGAGTCAGTTCATCCTTTTTTTCAAGATAGTAGTCATAATTTCCTATATAATTTACCAGAGTACTTCCGGTTAATTCCAGTATCCGTGTGGCGGTTTCATTGATGAAATAACGGTCATGAGAAACATACAGGACAGTACCGGTATATTGTTTCAAAGCATTTTCTAAAATTTCTTTGGAGGTAATATCCAGGTGGTTTGTCGGCTCGTCCAATATCAGAAAGTTTGCTTCAGAGAGCATGAGTTTCGCGAGAGATATGCGTCCCCGCTCTCCGCCGCTTAAGTCACTGATCCTCTTAAATACATCATCATTTGTAAAAAGAAAAGATGCAAGGACATTTCTTATCTGGGTGTTGGTGAGAGCAGGATATGCATCGGACAGTTCTTCAAACAAAGTTTTTTCCATATGAAGAACATGATGTTCCTGGTCATAATATCCAATATGTACTTTGCTTCCAAGTTCAAAAGATCCGCTGTCCTGGCTGATCACCTGATTGATGATTTTTAAAAGAGTTGTCTTACCGGTACCGTTATCGCCGATAATAGCCACTTTTTCGCCCCGCTTTATCTCAAAATCCAGATTTGAAAACAGATTCTGGGTGCCATAGGTCTTCGATAATCCGCGGACTGTAAGAACATCATTTCCGCTTAATATGCGAGGTTCCAAATGAAGCTTCATTTCACTGGCGGCTTCAACAGGCTTATCAAGGCGTTCAATTTTATCCAGTGCTTTTTCACGGCTTTCTGCACGGCGGATACTTTTTTCTCTGTTGAAAGATTTCAATCTGGCAATGACTTCCTCCTGATGGCGGATTTCCTGCTGCTGATTGAGGTAGGCTTTCATCTGCGCCTCCCGGATGCTGGCACGTTTTCTGGCATATTCATTATAATTTCCCATAAAAACAGATGCATGAGACTGATCCAGTTCCACAATTTTGGAAACAACTTTATTGAGAAAATAGCGGTCATGGGCAACGATAATAACAGCACCGTCATAATTTTGGAGATATGTTTCCAGCCAGGCAATAGAATTCATATCAAGATGGTTAGTAGGTTCATCAAGGAGGATAATATCCGGGCGGGAGAGGAGCAGTTTTCCGAGAGCAACACGGGTTTTCTGCCCCCCGGACAGGGTATTTACCTGCTTGCCAAATTCAGTTTCTTCAAATCCGAGTCCTTTTAAAACACCGGTTATCTCACTTTCACAGGCATAGCCGTTTTTATTCTCAAATTCTGTCATAAGACGATTATATGTTTCAAGTGTATTTGTCAGAGCCTGTCCCTGCAGATGTCGCATATCCTGTTCTAAAGTGCGGATGCGTGCTTCAAGTTCGATTACATCTTTTTTGGTATCAAGCATTTCTTCATAGATAGTATTACCGCTGGATACGGCATCATGCTGGGCCAGATATCCGATGGTTGCCCCTTTTGATATTACTACATCACCGCTGTCAGCATTCATCTGATTCATAATGATTTTAAGGAGAGTGGATTTTCCTGCACCATTGATACCGACAATAGCTGTTTTTTCACGTTCTTCAACATGAAAGGAAACATCTTTTAATACTGTGTTTACGCCGAAAGATTTTGATATATGATTGCAAGATAAAATCATGATTTTTACACATTAACCTTCATTTCTGTTTTTTTACGATAGTTTATCATATCTGAACAATTTGCACTAGCTTTTTTGATTAAAATGAAGTAAAATATTTTCTTAGTTGATACACAGGAGGAATGGTTCGATGAAAAAGGTTGTGAAATTTGGCGGCAGCTCTCTGGCAAGCGCCAGACAGTTCAAGAAAGTGGAAAGTATCATTCGTGCGGAGAAATCCAGAAGATACGTGGTGCCGTCTGCTCCCGGAAAACGCTTTGACAATGATATCAAAGTAACGGATATGCTGTATGATTGTTATGAAACAGCTGTCATGGGACAAGATTTTGATAAAAAACTTGAAAAAATCAAAGAACGATATAATGAAATTATAGAGGGGCTGGATCTGACTCTTTCTCTGGATGAAGATTTTAAGCAGATACATGATTTTTTTGAAAAAGGTGTTGGAAAAGATTACGCCGGTTCCAGGGGGGAATATCTGAATGGAAAAATCATGGCAGCGTATCTTGGATTTGATTTTATTGATGCGGCCGAAGTAATCTTTTTTAATGATAAAGAAGAATTTGATGCCGAAAAGACAAATAAAATTTTATCTGCACGTCTGGAAAAAGTGGAATATGCGGTTATACCGGGATTTTACGGTGCAATGGCAAATGGAAGGATAAAGACATTTTCCAGAGGTGGTTCTGACATTACAGGCTCTATCGTTGCCAGAGCGGTAAAAGCTGATCTTTATGAAAACTGGACGGACGTATCTGGTTTTCTTGTGACAGATCCGCGTATTGTAAAGGATCCGGAGCCGATAGAGACGATCACATACAGAGAGCTTCGGGAGCTGGCATATATGGGAGCATCTGTTCTTCACGATGAAGCCATTTTCCCGGTCAGAAGCGAAGGCATCCCCATTAATATACGAAATACAAATGATCCCAGCGCGCCGGGTACAATGATTGTGGAAAGTACCTGTAAAAAATCAAAATATACTATAACAGGTATTGCGGGCAAAAAAGGATTTGCCACAATTAATATTGAGAAAGACCGTATGAATACAGAAGTGGGATTTGGACGCAAAGTTTTGAGTGTATTTGAGACAAATGGAATTTCATTTGAACATATACCTTCCGGTATTGATACCATGAGTGTGTTCGTACATCAGTCTGAGTTTGAGGAAAAGGAACAGAAAGTTCTTGCGGGAATTCACCGTGTTGTAGATCCGGATGTGCTGAATGTCGAATCAGATCTTGCACTGATAGCAGTCGTCGGACGCGGTATGCGTTCCACACGGGGGACTGCGGGGAGGATCTTTTCTGCACTTGCCCATGCAGATATTAATATAAGAATGATTGATCAGGGATCCAGCGAACTGAATATTATCATCGGCGTGAGCAATGATGACTTCGAAAAAGCGATTCGGGCAATTTATGATATATTTGTTACTCTCCGCCTTTAATTGACTTATTTTTATCGTTTTGATATACTAACTTAAGATTGGAAGACCGGGGGTTACATTTGTGGAAGAAAAGGAAATATCAAGAGCAGTTATAAAGCGTCTTCCGCGTTACTATCGTTATCTGGGTGAACTGTTGGATAATGGCGTGGAGAGAATTTCATCCAATGAGCTGAGTGACCGCATGCAGGTGACAGCTTCACAGATTCGTCAGGACCTTAATAATTTCGGCGGATTTGGACAGCAGGGATATGGTTATAATGTGAAGTACCTTTATAATGAAATCGGAAAGATTTTAGGATTGGATAAAACCTACAACGTTATCATTGTCGGTGCAGGTAATTTAGGACAGGCACTGGCAAACTATGTGAAATTTGAGAAAAGAGGCTTTCGTGTTATCGGTATGTTTGATGTCAACGAAAACCTGGTTGGAAAAAGAGTACGTGGCATTGAGATAAAAATGCTGGATGATCTGAAGCCCTTCTTAGAAGAAAATGAAATACACATAGCGACACTTACTCTCCCAAAGCAGGCGGCAGAGGAAGTGGCGGTCAGGCTTGTTGAGGGTGGTGTGAAGGCAATCTGGAATTTTGCCCATACAGATCTGAATCTTCCGGAAGATGTGATAGTTGAAAATGTGCATCTGTCAGAGAGCCTTATGCAATTATCATATAATATTACCAGACATCAACAGGGAAAAAATGGTAAATAACAGTGGGGCGGCTGCATGGAATGCGGCTGCCCTGTGCTGTGTAAAACGGGATATCACAGATAGTTTTGGAGGTGCCAGTCATGAAAAGATATCCGGGACCGGATGAATGGAAAACGATGCTTCCGGAAAGAAATGATGATTCTAATAAGGGAACGTACGGAAAAGTGCTGGTCATAGCCGGAAGCCGGAATATGTGCGGCGCGTCTTATTTTTCAGCAAAAGCTGCGTATCGTACGGGCGCCGGTCTGGTATATATTTTTACAGAAGAATGTAATCGGGTCATACTTCAGCAGCAACTGCCGGAGGCGGTATTGATCACTTATAATCCGGAGTGCATTACAGAAGAGACTATCAGATGTGTGCTGGAAGGAAAAGATGCTGTTGTAATGGGGCCGGGACTTGGTGCAGGGGCAGATAAACTGCTCATTTTAAGGCAGGTGCTGAAGGCCTGCGGTATCAAACGTGTGTTGGATGCAGATGCTTTAAACCTGCTGGCTGCACATCCTGAACTGTGGAAAGTGGCAGAGGGTGAGTTTATCATTACACCGCATCCGGGAGAAATGAGCCGTCTGACAAAACTTCCTGTGGGAGCGATCAAAAAAGACATTGCCGGAACGGCCGGACGTTTTTCATCAGAACATCAGGTTATAACCGTCTTAAAAGACCACAGAACGGTTGTAAGTGACGGAACAGATTTTTATAGAAATACAACGGGAAATCATGGGATGGCCACAGGCGGGAGCGGAGATGTGCTGGCCGGGGTCATTGGAGGACTGCTTGCCCAGAAAATGAATCTGTTTGAAGCAGCCTGTCTTGGCTGCTACATTCATGGAATGGCCGGAGACAGAGCACGGGATATAAGAGGCGCTTATTCTATGATGGCAGAAGATATTGTTGATAGTATTCTTTACGGGATATCATAAATGGAGGATAGTTATGAAAAATTACAGCAGGATTTATGCAAAAATCGACCTGGACGCTGTCGCATACAATTTCGAATCAATGAGAAAAAATATAAGAAATGACGCCAGAATGATTGCGGTGATCAAGGCGGATGGATATGGGCATGGTGCGGTTCAAATTGCACATTTGACAGAAAACTATGACTATATCTGGGGATTTGCAACCGCGACAGCTGAGGAAGCGTTGGAACTTAGAAATGCCGGAGTGAAAAAACCAATACTGATCCTGGGATATGTGTTTGAGGAACATTATAAAGAAATTATTCAAAATGATATCCGTCCGGTAGTTTTTAAAAGAGATATGGCAGAAAAACTTGCGGAAAAAGCTGTCTGCCTAAACAAAAAAGCGATAATTCATCTTGGACTTGATACGGGAATGACCAGAATCGGCTTTCGGGATGATGAGACTTCGGTGGAGATTATCAGACAGATATCCCATCTTGAAGGACTTGAAATTGAAGGAATGTTCACGCACTTTGCCAGAGCAGATGAAACTGATAAGAAGTGGGCTGAAAGCCAGTTGAAAAGATATCTTAATTTCCTGGAAATGCTGGAAAGAAATGGAGTACATGTTCCGATACGCCACTGTTCGAATAGTGCAGGGATTATCGATATGCCGCAGGCAAATCTCGATCTGGTGAGAGCGGGGATCAGTATTTACGGCATCTATCCTTCCGATGAGGTGGACCAGAACAGAGTGCCGCTGAAGCCGGTCATGGAATTAAAGAGCCATGTTTCTTATGTTAAAGAGGTGGAAGAAGGAATTCAGATCAGTTACGGCGGGACATTTGTAACAAAAAGAAAAAGCCGTATTGCTACGATTCCGGTAGGATATGCAGACGGATACCCAAGAATGCTTTCTAATAAGGGCTGTGTACTTATTCGTGGACAGCGGGCGCCGATCACAGGAAGGGTATGTATGGATCAATTCATGGTAGATGTAACAGATCTGGACGGAATATCAGAGCTGGATGAAGTGACTCTTCTCGGAGCAGATGGGAATGAGCGGATTTCTGTAGAGGAGCTCAGTGAGATCTGCGGAAGGTTTCCCTACGAATTCGTGTGCGATATCAGTAAACGTGTCCCGCGGGTTTATATAAAGGACAACATAATTTCGGAACAGAAAGATTTCTTTCACGTATATTGATATCAGGTGCATATCTGATAAAAAAACGGAAATACTCCAGACAGTGTGAAACATATAATTTGGAGTGTGAAGAAGTGTGATTATCAGACGAGGTGATATTTTTTATGCGGATCTGAGACCGGTTGTCGGTTCAGAACAGGGAGGAATAAGACCTGTACTTGTAATACAGAATGATGTGGGAAATAAACACAGTCCCACGGTTATTGTTGCTGCTATTACTTCAAAAATGAATAAGGCAAAACTGCCGACACATATAGGAATAGAAGCGAGCCGCTATAACATTGTAAAAGATTCGGTCATATTGTTGGAACAACTGAGGACAATTGATAAAAAAAGGCTGAAAGATAAAGTATGTCATCTGGATGCTTCCGTTTTAAAACAGGTTGACCATGCACTGATGATAAGTCTGGAACTGGATACATACCTGTCTTGACGAAACGAATGATAAATGATATATTATCTTATTGATGCAGCGCAAAGATAGATGCGAAAGAAAGGGAGAACAAGAGTGTTAAAGTCTTTTGCCGGACATCTTGCAAAGATACTCGGGGGCAATAATCCTGAGCCGGAAGATTATATCGAAGAAGAAATTATATCAAAAGTGAATGAAGGACATGAACAGGGTGTAATTGAAGCAAATGAAGCAGAAATGATACAAAATATCCTGGAGTTTACAGATTTGGAAGCACAGGATGTCATGACGCACCGTATGAATATAACAGCTGTTGACGGAACAGCGAGGCTTGCGGATGCACTCAACTTTATGCTTGATGATACCCATTCCAGATATCCGGTATATCTGGATAATATTGACAATATCATAGGTCTGCTGTATTTAAAAGATGCCATGAGGTGTCATACAAAGCATGAGCATAAATATAATGACTGGATGATCAAGGACATACCGGAGCTGCTGCGCAAAGCGGTTTTTATTCCGGAAACAAGATCCCTGAGCAGACTGATCACGAATATGCAGCTGAAAAAGCTCCAGATGGTCATTGTGGCTGACGAATATGGACAGACAGCAGGACTGGTTGCAATGGAAGACATTCTGGAAAAAATTGTTGGGAATATTCAGGATGAATATGATGATGACGAGGTTTTGATTGAGGAATGCGCCGGTGGTGATTATGTTATATCAGGGCTTGCGCCGCTTAGCGAAGTGTCGGATGCGCTTGGTATTACATTTGAAGGTGTGGATTATGAGACACTGAATGGGTATCTGGTGTCAAAACTGGACAAGATTCCATCTGAGGATGAGAGGTCTGAAATTATAACAGACGGATACAGTTTTCAGATTCTGAATGTGGCCAATAAGATTATCGATCGTGTAAAAGTACATAAACTTGACGAAGATATACAGAAAAATGAAAGTGAAGAATAGGAGAGAAAACAATGTCAGGACACTCAAAATTTGCGAATATTAAGCACAAAAAAGAAAAAAATGATGCTGCGAAAGGAAAGATTTTCACTATTATCGGACGTGAAATTGCTGTTGCAGTAAAAGAAGGCGGACCGGATCCGGCAAATAACAGCAAACTTCGCGATGTGATCGCAAAGGCAAAAGCAAACAATATGCCGAATGATACGATTGACCGTGGTATTAAAAAGGCGGCAGGAGATGCCAATTCTGTTAATTATGAATACGTATCCTATGAGGGGTATGGACCAGGTGGTATAGCAATTATTGTTGATGCGCTGACTGACAATAAAAACCGTACGGCTGCCAATGTAAGAAGTGCTTTTACAAAAGGCGGCGGAAGCATTGGTACACC
Source organism: Eubacteriales bacterium (assembly GCA_030539395.1). Taxonomy (GTDB): domain Bacteria; phylum Bacillota; class Clostridia; order Lachnospirales; family Lachnospiraceae; genus Marvinbryantia. The sequence goes on along the minus strand of JAUNSC010000013.1, from coordinate 69,675 downwards.
GGGATGCGTTTCTTACAGTTTTGATAAAAAGGGACAGATTATCATTGACCGTGAAGAATGTGAAATGGATGCAGATGATCTGATGATGCTTGTTCTGGATGCCGGTGCAGAAGATTTTTCCGAGGAAGAAGACAGTTTTGAGATCATTACGGACCCGGATGAATTCGGAAAAGTTCGGGAGGCTCTGGAAAAAGAGGGAATTTTGATGGCTGAGGCAGAGGTTACGATGATTCCTCAGAATTATGTTTCAGTTACAGATGAGACAGCATTAAAAAATCTTCAGAGAACACTGGATCTGCTGGATGAAGATGATGATGTTCAGAATGTTTATACAAATCTGGAGGACCAGGTATAATGGAAAATACATACCTTACCGCCCTTCATGGAATGGAAAAGATCATACCTGACTGGGAAAATCCGATGGGCAGTTTTAATAAAAAATCCTATGCAGATACATTCAAAAAGTATTATGAGAGCAACCTGAATGTATATGAAGCTGTAGAAACGGGATATAACAATGCGGTTGATAAAGAGCAGTTCATATTAAATATGGCGGATGCTGTTATTGAAAGTGCAGTATCTGCGATTGATGCTGTGATCAAAAAGAGAAAAAAAGATGCGAAACTGATTGATCTGAATCTCTGTATGGTTGTCTATGTACTGCCGGGAATCTTAAAGTATGGCGGAGAGAGTGCGAAGCCATTGACAGATATTATTTTGAAATGCTGGAAAGAACAATTCCCGTCAACAAATATTTCTGCGGCGCCTTTCGAAGATATTGAAGCCGGATTTCATAAAAAGTGGTGTTATATTACTACGGCAGTTTGTGAAACTCAGGGAAAACCGGATGATTGTTATGAACTGACACTTTTCAGAAATTATCGGGACGGATATTTGATGCAGCAGCCGGAAGGGGAGCAGGTTATCCGGGAATACTATGATGTTGCACCTACCATCGTAAAAAGAATTAATAAATTGCCTGAACGGGAAAAGATTTATCAATCAATATGGGAGACGTATTTATATCCCTGTATGACTATGATTGAAAAGGGCGAGAACGAATCCTGCAAAGAACTCTATATGGAAATGGTGAGAAAATTGCAGGAAGAGTATTTCTATTGTAGCTGATACCAACAGACAGTGTGCAAAGCGGCACACTGTCTTTTCTTCTTCCTGAATAGATGATCAGAAAAAAGGGAATACTTTTTCTAATTATCCAAAAGAGGTGACAAATATGGCAGAAGAAAAGAAAAATGACAATAATGGTAAAGATCTCAAAGAATATGGCCAGGTTACATTGAATCACAAAATTCATCTGATCACGGTGATCGGGGAAATAGAAGGACATGAGTGTCTTCCTTCCAATACTAAAACAACAAAATATGAGCATATTCTTCCTCAGCTTGCAGCAATTGAGGACAGCCGCGAAATCGAAGGAGTTCTGGTACTTTTAAATACCGTGGGCGGTGATGTGGAAGCAGGGCTTGCAATTGCTGAAATGATTGCGTCTTTAAGCAAACCAACAGTTTCCCTTGTTCTTGGCGGGAGTCATTCTATTGGTGTTCCGATTGCAGTATCTACAGATTATTCTTTTATTGTAGAGACAGGAACAATGGTAATTCATCCGGTTCGTATGAGCGGAACAGTAATTGGCGCACCACAGACTTATGATTATTTTAAGCAGATGCAGGACCGCATTCTTGGTTTTATTTCATCACATTGCGGTGCAGGCAGAGAACGGCTGGAGCAGCTGATGCTTGATACAGGGATGCTGACAAAGGATCTTGGAACGATTCTGGTTGGAAAACAGGCGGTAGAAGAGGGCATTATTAACCAGGTGGGCGGAATTTCTGAAGCTTTAAAGAAAATCCACAGTATGATTTAAAGAGTGCCTGATGTATGTGGGATTTAATATTTGTATAAAATAAAAAAATATGATAAAATAATTTATTGATTGAATTTGGGGGAGGATATCATGTCGATTATTCAAGCTATATTTTTGGGATTTGTCCAGGGAATTACGGAATTTTTGCCGGTCAGCAGCTCCGGACATCTTTCCATTATAAAAAATTTACTGGATATCAATACAGACGGGGGACTTCTTTTTGATGTCCTTCTGCACTTTGGAACCATGGTTGCGGTTATTGTTGCCTTTCGGAAAGATATTGGCCGGATGATCGCAGAGACTTTGCGGATGATTCGGGATATTATCTATAATATTGGAATTATGAAGCATAATCATAAAGAACAGGATGCAAAAAGATATCGTAAGATCGTCCATAATAATTACCGGAAATTTGTAATGCTGGTTATTATTTCAACGATTCCTACAGCTATAATCGGTTATTCAGCAAGAGAACTGGTGTCCATAGCGGAACAGACTTTGATCGTACCGGGTGTTTGCCTGATTCTCACCGCAGGATTGCTTCTTGTTGCAGATGTAGTGGAATCAGATAAAAAAATTCCAAAAGATATTACATATACAAACAGCTTTATGATCGGCGTTGCTCAGGGGCTGTCAACACTTCCGGGATTATCAAGGTCCGGGACAACGATAGCGGCATGTCTTATCAGCGGTTTTGACAGGAGATTTGCGGTGAAATATTCCTTTATTATGTCTGTACCGGCAATACTCGGTGCAGTTATTCTGGAATGCGGGGATCTGGGAAAGTATACAGTGACAATGCCGCAGATATTCATTTATTTATTGGGATCGGTAATAGCGGGAGTTACAGGATTTATTTGCATAAAAAAAATGCTTGTTGTGGTCAGAAAAAAGAAATTTAAAGGGTTTGCGGTATATTGTCTTATAGTCGGTATTATTGCTATTTCAGGCCACTTTATAAGCAGATAAGGAGTGTAAGGGGAGAATATAGTATTCATGGCAAGTAAGAAAACATCATCAACGAAACCAAAGAAAAGCAGCAGAAAAGAAATTGATGTTCCGGATATCAGCCGTGAGCCGGGAACCCCGATGCTCGCAGAGGTTCTTCTCTGGATCGTGCTTGCAATATGTGTTATTTTAATGCTCAGTAATATTTTTGGAATTGGCGGAATGATTGGAAATACCATCAGCAGGTTCTTTTTTGGCGTGTTTGGTGTGAGCAGTTATGCTGTTCCGTTTGTTTTGTTCTTTTTTACCGCTTTTCTTGTTGCAAATCACGGAAATACAGAGGCCTGGATAAAAGGCGGAGCAGCTTTTATCATGTTTATGATCGTCTGTGCTTTTTGCGAACTTCTTTCCGGACAGTATGATGCCGAAAGAGTCTTTTCTGATTATTATGAAATGGGAAGTGATTTTCACAGCGGCGGCGGTGTGGCAGGTGCTTTGTTATGCCGGATTTTCTTTCCGGTATTCGGTAATGCAGGTACCTGGATCTGTTTACTGGTCTTGCTGATCATATGTGCCATCATTATTACAGAGCGATCTCTGTTTGATAATATACGCGGCAGAGGGAAGAGGGCATACTGCAGGGCAAAATCCGGGAGCATGGCGAAAAGAGAACTCCATTCTTTAAAAAAAGAAAGAAACCAGCTGCAAAAACGCCAGCGGATGCAGAAGCAGATCCAGCAGCTGAGAGATAATAATGAAGAGCTGAAACTGGAAGTTCAAAAACCCAGAAGAGAAAGAATTGTTTCCGGTGTAATGGAAAATACGGATATGGACAGGACGCTTCCACCGGCGCAGGAAATTCACGAGGTTGTGCCGAGAATCAGAAGAAAAAATGATGCAGACAGGCAGGAAGAAACAGACAGACGTGAAAACAGGAAGCAGATAAAGCAAACGGATAAAATGGAGGAAGTTGAATCTGCACCCGTAAAGAAAATTTCAGATTCCCGTGCAAGAAAAATGGTGGATTCGGTAGATACGGAGAAAAAGGCCAGGCAGATGGATTTGAATTTTACAATTCAAAGAGATGGCGTTTCGGAAACGGTAGAAGAGAAATCTTTTGCGTCAATGAATCTTGAATCTGACACAAAAACGATAGATAATATTCAAAAAGATGATACACAGGCTGATAATATTCCGCAGAATAAGTCTGTTAAAAATCCAAAATCTTCAAAGGAAGAGCAGGAAAAGAATATGAAGCAGGTGGCAGATGAGATTGCACAGGCGGACTGCGTTGCAAAACCGGCATATGTTTTTCCGCCGCTGTCGCTTTTGTCAAAGCCTTCCCGTGGACGTGGCGGAGATTCCATGGAGGAAGTTAAACAGACTGCGGTGAAACTGCAGCAGACGCTCCATAATTTTGGGGTAAATGTTACTGTAACAAATGTAAGCTGTGGTCCGGCTGTCACCAGATACGAGATTATGCCGGAACAGGGTGTAAAAGTAAGCAGGATCGTAAATCTTTCAGATGATATAAAACTGAATCTTGCTGCGGCAGATATCCGGATCGAGGCACCGATTCCAGGGAAACCTGCGGTGGGTATTGAAGTGCCAAATAAAGAAAACAGTGCGGTTCATCTGAGAGAATTGCTTGAGTCAGATGAGTTTAAGAAGGCCCCTTCAAATCTGAGTTTTGCGGTAGGTAAGGATATAGCAGGAAAAGTTGTCGTGGCAGATATTGCGAAAATGCCGCATCTTTTGATTGCCGGTGCGACCGGTTCCGGTAAATCGGTATGTATCAATACGCTGATCATGAGTATTTTATACAAGGCTGACCCGGAAGATGTGAAACTGATCATGATCGATCCGAAAGTGGTGGAGCTGTCCGTTTATAATGGGATACCACATCTGTTTATTCCGGTGGTAACGGATCCGAAAAAGGCATCCGGTGCCCTTAACTGGGGAGTTGCGGAAATGACGGACCGATATAATAAATTTGCCGAGTGCGGTGTCCGGGATCTGAAAGGATATAATGCAAGAATTGCAGCCATGACAGATATTCCGGAAGAAGAGAGACCGAAGAAGCTGCCGCAGATCATTATTATTGTAGATGAGCTGGCGGATCTTATGATGGTTGCTCCGGGTGAAGTAGAGGATTCGATCTGCCGGCTGGCCCAGCTTGCCAGGGCGGCAGGAATTCATCTTGTGATCGCGACTCAGAGACCTTCTGTCAATGTAATTACGGGTCTGATCAAGGCGAATATGCCTTCCAGAATTGCTTTTTCAGTAACAAGTGGTGTAGACTCCAGAACGATTATTGATATGAATGGGGCTGAAAAACTTCTGGGTAAAGGAGATATGCTGTTTTATCCTCAGGGATACCAGAAGCCTGCACGTGTGCAGGGAGCATTTGTTTCAGATAAAGAAGTCAGTGATGTGACAGAATTCCTTACAAAGAAAAATGACACGGGCGCTTATAAGCAGGAAATGGAAGAACGGATGAATCTTGTCCAGCAGGCAACGTCTGCCGCAGTAGAAACAGGGGGCGGCGGAGGAAGTGAATATGACGCTTATTTTGCAGATGCCGGAAAATTTATTATTGAAAAAGAGAAAGCGTCCATTGGTATGCTTCAGCGTGTGTTCAAAATCGGATTCAATCGTGCCGCAAGGATTATGGATCAATTGTCAGAGGCAGGGGTCGTGGGACCCGAAGAAGGCACAAAACCGCGGAAAGTACTGATGTCTATGGAAGAATTTGAACAATATATTGACGAATACATATAAAAAATCTTGAATTTGTTGCGTTAATGCGGTATATTTGTCTTAGTTATGCGTATGTCTGGCATTTAGCTTTTCAAATGCATATTATTAGAGGAGGAAGCGATTATGTACAAGATTTTAAAAGCGGGAAAACTTGCAGGCAATATCTACGAGATGGTTGTAGAAGCCCCGAGAGTAGCAAAACATTGCCTGCCCGGACAGTTTATCATCGTAAAGATGGATGAGGTTGGAGAGAGAATTCCTCTGACAATCTGCGATTATGACAGAGAAGCCGGAACTATCACGATTGTATTCCAGCCAATCGGAGCATCTACAGAGAAATTTACAAAATTGCAGGCTGGTGACAGCTTCCGTGATTTTGTCGGTCCTCTTGGTCAGCCGTCCGAACTTTGCATGGAAGAAAATCTGGAAGAGACAAAGAAAAAGAAAATTCTGTTTGTAGCCGGCGGTGTGGGAACTGCTCCGGTGTATCCACAGGTTAAATGGCTCCATGAGCATGGTGTGGATGCGGATGTTATCATTGGTGCAAAGACAAAAGAACTGGTTATTCTTGAAGAGAAGTTTAAAGCAGTCAGTGGAAATCTTTACATAACGACAGATGACGGTTCTTACGGCAGAAGCGGTATGGTTACAAAAGTCATTGATGATCTGATCACAGAAGAAGGAAAGACATATGACCACTGTGTTTCTATCGGCCCGATGATCATGATGAAATTCTGCTGTCTGACAACAAAGAAATATAATCTTCCGACAATCGTCAGCATGAATCCGATCATGGTAGACGGAACCGGTATGTGCGGCGCCTGTCGTGTAATGGTTGGTGATGAAGTTAAATTTGCCTGTGTTGATGGACCGGAATTTGACGGACACGCTATTGATTTCGATGCGGCAATGAAGAGACAGGCCATGTATAAGACCGAAGAAGGCCGTGCGCTCTTGAAATTGCGTGAAGGTGAAACACATCACGGCGGATGTGGAAACTGCGGAGGTGACAAATAATGGGAGACGTATTAAAGAAAGTTCCTGTCAGAGAACAGGCACCAAAGGTAAGAGCAACAAACTTTGATGAGGTTTGTCTTGGATATAATAAAGAAGAAGCGATGGAAGAAGCATCACGCTGCATCAATTGTAAGAATGCAAAATGTATTACAGGATGTCCTGTTAATATTAATATTCCGGGATTCATTGCGCAGGTAAAGGAAGGCAATTTTGAGGAAGCTTATAAAGTAATCTCTGAGTCAAGTGCCCTTCCGGCAATCTGCGGACGTGTTTGTCCTCAGGAAAGCCAGTGTGAAGGAAAATGTATCCGTGGTATCAAAGGCGAGGCGGTTTCCATCGGTAAGCTGGAACGTTTCGTAGCTGACTGGGCAAGAGAGAATGGTATTAAACCGACAGCTCCTGAAGCTAAGAATGGCAGGAAAGTTGCAGTTATAGGTTCAGGTCCTTCCGGACTTACCTGTGCAGGCGATCTTGCAAAACTTGGTTATGATGTAACAATTTTTGAGGCATTGCATGAGCCGGGTGGAGTTCTTGTCTATGGTATCCCTGAATTCCGTCTTCCGAAACTTGACGTAGTTGCAAAGGAAGTTGAAAATGTAAAAGCTCTTGGAGTCAAGATTGAGACAAATGTAATTATAGGACGTTCTATTACGATCGATGAACTTATGGATGAAGAAGGATTCGAAGCTGTATTTATCGGCTCTGGTGCAGGTCTTCCGATGTTCATGGGCATTCCGGGAGAAACTGCAAAAGGTGTATTCTCCGCAAATGAATATCTGACAAGAAACAATCTGATGAAGGCGTTCCGTGAGGATTACGATACACCGATCGTAAGAGGAAAGAAAGTTGCTGTTGTAGGCGGCGGTAACGTTGCGATGGATGCTGCAAGAACAGCTCTTCGTCTTGGTGCGGAAGTACATATTGTTTACCGTCGCAGCGAAGCAGAACTTCCGGCACGTGTTGAAGAAGTTCATCACGCAAAAGAAGAAGGCATCATTTTTGATCTCCTGACAAATCCGAAGGAAATTCTTGTAGACGAAAATGATGCAGTGAAGGGTATGACATGTATAAGAATGGAACTTGGCGAGCCGGATGCTTCCGGAAGAAGACGTCCTGTTGAAGTTCCGGGTTCTGAGTTTACTCTGGATGTGGATACAGTAATCATGTCTCTTGGTACATCACCGAATCCGCTGATTTCTTCCACAACAATCGGTCTCGATACAAATAAACGTAAATGTATCATTGCAGAAGAAGAGACAGGAAAGACATCAAAAGAAGGTGTTTATGCCGGCGGTGATGCTGTTACAGGTGCAGCTACAGTTATCCTGGCAATGGGCGCAGGAAAAACAGCTGCAAAGGGAATTCACGAGTTTTTAAGTAATAAATAATTTTTGCAAATATCCGCCACACTCGGCATTTTGAGCGTGGCGGATTTGTATATCAGATACAGATTTATAATACGAGGAGAAAGAGAATGGTTAGACATATTGTAATGTGGAATTTTGCAGAAACATTAAATGAGGAAGAGAAAAAAGCAGCGGGACAGAAAATGAAAGAGATTCTGGAGCCTTTAAGAGATATTGTTCCGGGGGTTGTTTCTCTTCAGGTAGTTGTAAATGAACTGCCTTCCAGCAACCGTGATGTGGCACTGATCGGAGATTATGAGTCAGTTGAGGCGCTGAATGGATATACGGTACATCCTGCCCATGTGGAAGCCGGAAAATACGTCCGGAGCGTCACCTGCAACCGTTCCTGCCTGGATTTTGAATTATGAGAATTACAGTTGTCTGTGTCGGAAAAATAAAAGAAAAATATTTTGCAGACGCTATAAAGGAATATGCTAAACGCCTTTCCCGTTATGCCAGACTTGAAATTGTGGAAGTTACAGATGAAAAAACACCGGATGGGGCAAGTGACGGTGAGGAAAAGAAAATTAAGGAAAAAGAGGGGGAGCGGATTTTAAAGTCCGTGAAAGAAGGCTCTTACGTGATCGCATTGGCTATTCAGGGGAAGAAGGTTTCTTCAGAAGGGTTTGCGGATTTTGTAGAAAAGCGCGCGGCATACGGTGACAGTCATCTGACTTTCATTATCGGCGGTTCGCTGGGACTTGATGAACGTGTGTTAAAACGTGCGGATTATCTGCTCAGTTTCTCTGATATGACATTTCCCCATCAATTAATGCGCGTAATTTTACTGGAGCAGATTTACAGAGGCTTTCGGATTATTAACCACGAGCCTTATCACAAATAAAAGGAAATATGTATATGAATTATCAGTATATTTTATTTGATTTAGATGGCACGATTACAGAATCAGGCCCGGGCATCATGAATTCTGTGGCATATGCGTTAAAAAAATTGGGAGCAAAGGAGCAGCCGGAAAGTGTTTTGCGAAAATTTGTGGGACCGCCTCTTGCGCAGTCTTTTATGAACTTTTGCGGCATTCCGAAAGAGGAGACAGATTATGCAATTTCTCTGTACAGAGAGTATTACAAAAGACAGGGAATGTTTGAAAACAAAATTTATCCGGGTGTGGAAGAAATGCTTGGTATTTTGAAGAAAAACGGAAAAAAACTTGCTGTCGCTACTTCCAAACCGGAGGTGTTTTCTGTTCAGATCCTGAAATATTTTCACATGGCAGACTATTTTGAGCTTATCTGTGGTGCAACTTTGGATGAAAAGCGTGTGAAAAAAGAAGAAGTAATTCAATATACGTTGGAATCATTAAAAATTCGGCCTGAGGAGAAAAAGAAGGTCCTTATGGTGGGGGATCGTGAACATGACATTCTGGGCGCCAGGAGAAACGGACTGGACAGCATGGGAGTATTGTACGGTTACGGAAACCGTTCTGAGCTGGCGGGCGCCGGAGCAGATTACATTGTAGAGACAGCTGCAGAAATTTCGGAATTGCTTTTAAGGTGACTTAATCTCCGTCAGGATGCAGTAATTAATTCCGGAGGAGTAAAATGTTTGATCTTGATGAAATGATTTCCGGTTATCCGGTATGTCAGTATGAGATATTAGATGTATCTGATATCCCGTTTTCGGAAAAAGTAAGGTATATATGCCGGACAGAATGTGAACGTTATGGAAAATCATGGTCCTGTCCCCCTGCGGTGGGGGATGTGGATGAATGCCGGCGGAGATGTTTGGAATTTCAAAAGGTTCTGGTATTCACGACAATGGCTGAAGTCAGTGATGCTTCTATTATGGAGGAAACATTAAAGACAAGGCAGGAACATGAAGAAATAACCCGTGCGTTGTGTACAGAATTTAAAAAGCATGATATGGAGTGTATGCCTCTTTCCAGTGAATCCTGTCAGAAGTGTGAAGTATGTGCATATCCGAATGCATGCAGGCATCCTGAAGAGATGATACCGTGCGTAGAAAGTTTCGGTATATTAGTCACAGAAATTGCTGAGAAATGCAAGATAGATTTTTATTGTGACAATCATACCGTAACGTGGTTCGGGTTAATATTTTTTGCATAAAAGGCCTGCAGGAACATATATTAAATAATAAAATGCAAAGATAGTGATATGTTCGATGAAAAAACCTTTCTATCAAACAATTGCTTCAGCCATGGAGATTCCGGCAGATTTGTCCGAAAAAGCTGCTTTGGTAGAAATCACTGGACAATTTGGCCTCAAGCTGCAAAATTATCTTGGGATTATTGAATACTCTGAAGACAGATTGCTTATTCAGTGCAAAAACTGCCGGATTGAAGTATGCGGAAAAGGCTTGTTCATTGATTCCTATTCCAGAGAAGAACTGGTTTTAAGTGGAAGGATTGAATATATACACTATTATTAAGAGGGGGAATTTGTCTGGTAAGACATTTGCTTCGTCTGTGTAGAGGATATGTTCGAATTCATATTTGCGGCGGCGCCTATGAGCGGTTTTTAAATCTGTGCTGTAATAATGGCATCTTTCTTTGGGAGCTGCGTCCGGTAGAAAAGGGATATGAGACCAATATGTTTGCAAGAGACTTCCACAGACTCAGACCATTTTCAAAAAAATGCCGGACACGAATCAGAATAAAAAGAAAATATGGACTGCCCTTTTTTATAAATCGCCATAGGAAACGAAAAGCTTTTGTGCTGGGAATCGTTTTCTGTGGTTTTTTCATTTATCTGTTGTCACAGTATATATGGGGCATATCAATTGAAGGAAACATGTCTATCAGCCGCCAGACTATTATGGAATATCTTTCTGAAGACAAAATATCATATGGAACAAGAAAGAAAAATGTGGACTGTAAGCAGCTTGCGGCAGATATACGAAATCATTTTCCTGATATCATATGGGTATCCGTAAAGATGGAAGGCACCGGGCTGTTTGTGAATGTACAGGAAAATACGGATCTCAATTTATATGAGAACAGAGAATACGGGGCAAGTGATCTTGTGGCTGATGTGGATGGCATTATCGAAAAAATGATTACCAGAGAGGGGAAACCGATGGTATCTCAGGGAGATACTGTCAAAAAGGGGGATATTCTTGTATCCGGGGCGATGGAGATCACAGATGATGCAGGGGAGGTTGCCTCACGTATTTATACGGCCGCTGATGCGGATATTTATATACGCACAAAAATAAATTATAATAATTGTTTTAAAATGAACTACCAGGCACAGGAATATACAGGAAAGAAAAGGTTCGGTGTATATGCCAGGATCGGCAGTAAATATTTTGGTATTGACAGCGGCCTGGATCATTTTGAAACAGCAGATATCATCAGTTCGGAACATCAGCTGCATATTATGAAAGACTTTTATATACCGCTGTCTGTCGGTTACATAAGTGCGAAAGAATACCGGTATGTGACAAAAACATACGCCCCGAAGGAAGCTGAAGAAATTGCAGAAAAGCAATTACAGAAATTTCTATTAGAAAATACACAAAAGGGGGTTCAAATATTTGAAAATAATGTTAAAATAAATATAAGTGCGACTTTGTGCCGTGCAAGCGGAACCTTAACTGTGATGAAGAAAGCCGGTACAAGATGCGACACTGAGATGACAGAGTCCATGCAGGAAGGAATAGATGAATGAGTATTGTTGAATCAACTGTATCAATTCCGGTTAATCTGGAGAGTAATGTATTCGGGCAGTTCGACCAACATGTAAAAAAGATTGAAAAAACACTGAATGTGACAGTAATTTCGAGGGAAGGAACTGTTAAGATACTTGGGAGTGAGCATGCTTCAAAAAAAGCTGCAGACATTCTTGAACAACTGACACGTCTGGCATCTGCAGGCAACCAGATTACCGAACAAAATGTAGATTATGCGATCGCGTTATCCTTTGAAAATAAAGAATCTGCCATTGTGGAGATCGATAAAGACATTATCTGTCATACCATAAACGGGAAGGTGATCAAACCAAAGACGCTTGGGCAGAAAAATTATGTAGATGCGATCCGGAAAAAAATGATCGTATTCGGTATTGGCCCTGCCGGTACCGGGAAAACATATTTGGCTATGGCTATGGCAATTCAGGCCTTTAAAAATGACGAAGTGAGCAGGATCATTCTGACGAGGCCGGCCATTGAAGCAGGGGAAAAACTTGGATTTTTGCCGGGAGATCTGCAGAGTAAAGTGGATCCGTATCTGCGTCCCCTTTATGATGCTCTTTATCAGATCATGGGACCGGAGAGCTTTCAGAAAAATATGGAAAAAGGGCTGATCGAAGTTGCGCCGCTGGCGTATATGAGGGGACGTACATTGGATAATGCTTATATTATCCTTGATGAAGCGCAGAATACTACTCCCGCACAGATGAAAATGTTTCTGACCCGTATCGGATTTGGATCAAAAGTTGTGATTACCGGCGATATGACACAGAAAGATCTGCCATCGGGAAGCCAGTCGGGTCTGGATGTTGCGGTAAAGGTTTTAAAGAAAGTAGATGAAATCGGATTTTGTACTCTTAGCAGTCAGGATGTTGTCAGACATCCGCTGGTTCAGAAAATAGTACAGGCATATGAAGAGTTTGAGAAAAAACAGGCACCGTCAAGAAAAACAGGAACACGTTCCGGAGGAAGAGTACGCGGAGGTATGAAATGATGGTTTATCTTGAAAGAGAAGTAGAATGGGATACGCCGTTTGACTGCCGCAAAGTTGCTGAACAGGTGGTGGAAGCAGTACTTGATTATGAAGAATGTCCTTATGAAGCAGAAGTATGTATTATGTTGACAAATGATGCGGAAATACATTCTATCAATATGCAGCAGCGCGGAATAGACCGGGCAACAGATGTGCTTTCTTTCCCTATGGTTGCATATCCTGTCCCCGGAAAGTTTGATTTTCTGGAAGAGGAGGAAGACTGCTTTCATCCGGAAACCGGTGAACTTCTTCTGGGAGATATTGTGATTTCAATTGATCATGTGGAAAACCAGGCGAAAGAATACGGGCATTCTGTTTTAAGAGAATATGCGTTCCTGATCGTTCACAGCATGTTCCACCTGTTGGGATATGATCATATGACCCAGGCAGATGCTGCTGTTATGGAAGAGAAACAAAGAGGGGTTATGGAGATACTTAAAATTTCCAGAGATGGTTTATAATAATAAGGAGGAGAGTATATGTATAAGAAAAAAATTGCAAAGCTTTTATTTGTTGCTGCTGTTATCACAGGGATTTCTGTGCCGGTTTTTGCGGAAGATGATACGTGGCATCAGGAACCCAAAACAGATATTACAAGAGGAAATCTGGAGCGTGAGCAGGCTGATGAAAACGGAAATGTTCACAGCTATCTTACTGGAAAATTGACGGATGAGAGCATAGCGCATACAAGACCGATGGGTATCATGATCAATAATATCATTAATGCGATGCCCCAGGCAGGAATTGCCAATGCTGAAGTAATATATGAAGCACCTGTAGAGGGCGCAATTACAAGACTTCTGGGCATTTTCGAAGATTATGAACTTGAAAAAATAGGACCGGTCAGAAGCTGCCGTGACTATTTCATAGATTTTGCAATGGAATTTGATGCATTTTATACGCATTACGGACAGGCGGTCTATGCTTTTGATCTGCTGAATTCTGATATGGTAGATAATATAAGCGGACTTGAATATCAGGAGGCAGCAGGAAAAATCAATGGATATGCCGGAGAAGAAATTTTCTATCGCACAAATGACAGACCTGCGCCTCATAATGCATATACAAGTTATGAAGGCCTGCAGAAGGCACTGGAGAAAAAAGAATATAATACGGAACTTGATGATGAATATGAAGGACACTTCAAGTTTGCGGCAGATGGTGAAGTTATAACGTATTCGGATGGAACGGCAGAATATATTGAACCAAGCCTGTACAGCAATAAGCCGTATTTTGAATACGATTCAGAGACAGAACAGTATAAGCGTTTTCAGTATGGAGACGCTCAGATAGATGAACTTACCGGCCGACAGCTGGCATATGATAATGTTATCATTCAATATTGTGAGATAGAGCCTTATGATGATAATGGTTATTTGAATGTAAACACAAATTCCGGCGGTGAAGCGATACTTTTCACAAAAGGTACTTACCAGAATGCAGTGTGGGAGAAAGATACTGACTGGGGCCCGGCAAGATATTATGATGCACAGGGAAATGAAATTGCAATAAATCAGGGCAAAACATGGATTTGTATTGTGCAGGATACAAAAAAGGGAGATACGACTATTCGCTAAAATATACTTCATGGAGGATTGGAACACGTGGGAGAGAAAAACAAATCAAATTATTTAGTGCAGGGCACAATTCTTGCAGCGGCGTCTATTTTGGCGAGAATACTTGGAATGCTGTATCGCTTTCCGCTCGCTAATATTCTTACGGATGAAGGAAATGCCTATTATCAGACTGCAAATTCCATATATACGATTTTGTTAATGATTTCCACATTCAGTCTTCCGCTTGCAGTATCAAAACTGGTGTCCGAGAGAATTAATCTGGGACAGATGAAAAATGCTCAGAAAGTATTCCGCTGTTCCATGAGATTTGCGCTTATCAGCGGTGGTGTTGTGGCACTCCTGACATTTTTTCTTGCGGGCGTTATCTGTAATATTATGAAAGTTGAGAATGCTGTTTATGCACTTCGTGTTCTTGCTCCGGCAATTTTTATTTATGCGATAGTGGGTGTATTCCGCGGCTTTTTCCAGGGGCATGAGACCATGGTTCCCACAGCTGTTTCACAGGTTGTGGAACAGATCATACATGTTATTTTTGCTGTGGCAGGAGCAATGATCATGGTGAATTACGGGAAGTCTCTTGCAGGTGAAGATCCGTCATATGCCTATGCGCTTGGGGCAGCAGGGGCAACATTTGGAACAACTGTCAGTGTAGCGGTATCTCTGGTTCTCCTGGCAGTTTTGTTTGCAACATTCAATAAGAAATTCCGGCGTCAGATGGCCGGAGATCCGACAAAGAGGCTTGAATCTGACAGAGCGATTTACACTGCAATTTTTTTGACAATACTGCCGGTAATTTTGAGCACCGTTATTTATAATATAACACCTACACTGGATCAGGCGATTTTTAACAGTATTCTTGCAGGTCAGGGATATACACCATCTCAGTATAATACGATTTATGGCATATACAGCGGGAAATTCTATGTGCTGATGAATGTTCCGCTGGTGCTTGCATCATCGCTGGCGCCTTCTGTTGTTCCACCTCTTTCAGCTGCAATGATTCATGGAGATTACCGGGATGCAAAAATCAAAGTCCGTTCTGTAATGCGTTACACTATGATCATTACGATTCCCTGCGCCGTTGGATTTCTAACACTCGGACACCCGATTATGGCGCTTGTATTTAATGATTGGAGACAGCTTCCGGCAGGTCTTATGCAGGCGGGCTCTTTGATGATGATACTTTTTGCTGTTTCAACGGTATCTACAGCGGTTCTCCAGGGCATGAGCAGGATGGGGGAGCCGGTGAAAAATTCAGCTATAGCACTGGTGATACATATTATTGTATTGTATGTATTTTTGAAAAATTTTCAGCTGAATATTTATGGAGTTGTGTACTCTAATACGATTTTTGCACTTGTGGTATGTATTTTGAATTCTATGGCGATTAAACGTTATCTGCATTATACTCAGGAAATCAGAAAGACGTTTCTTATACCGCTTATTTCTGCAACTATAATGGGGATTGTCGATATTGCCATATACAAAATATTTAATGCTCTCTTAAATACGATTTTTATAGACAGATTTTCTAATGCAGCTGCTTTAATACTGGCTGTGCTTGCTGCAATTTTTGTCTATGCATTCTTATTGATCCGTTTAAAAGGGATCCGGGAAAGTGAGATTGCAGATCTGCCTAAAGGGGATTTGCTGGTTCGTATGCTGCGAAAAATCAGATTTCTGTAAGAAAAATGCTGGAAAGTAGGAGCTGAAGACATTGAATATTCGTGAAAAACTGAGGGATAAACAAAGAATTATTATAAAAATAGGTTCTTCTTCTCTGACACATGAGACAACAGGAGCGTTGAATCTGACAAAACTTGAAATACTTGTTCGGGAAATCAGCAATATCCATAACATGGGAAAAGAAGTAATTCTGGTTTCTTCCGGAGCGATTGCTGTCGGGAGCAGTACTGCCGGATTTCATAAAAAGCCGACAGATATTGCAGAGAAGCAGGCTTGTGCGGCTATTGGACAGGCAAAGCTGATGATGATCTATCAGAAATTGTTTGCAGAATACGGTCAGATGGCAGCGCAGATATTACTTACAAAATTTACGATTACAAATTCTGTGAGCAGAGATAATGCATATAACACGTTCCAGGAACTGTTAAAGTTGGGAGCAATACCGATTGTAAATGAAAATGACACGGTTTCTACCGATGAAATTAAGTTTGGAGATAATGATAATCTTTCAGCAATGGTTGCTTCTCTGATAGGAGCGGATCTTTTGATCCTGTTGTCGGATATTGACGGTTTATTTACAGACGATCCGCATCAGAATCCGTCGGCAGAATTCATTGATACTGTTGAAGAACTGGATGAAAAGCTTTTCCATATGGGAAAAAGCTCGAGCGGAAGCAATGTGGGAACCGGAGGCATGAGTGCAAAACTTTCGGCAGCTCAGATTGCAGTCAGTTCAGGAGCTGATATGATCATTGCCAATGGAAAAGATTTTCATATAATACATAAAATTTTAAATGGTGAACAATATGGGACCCTGTTTGTGGCAAAACAGGAGCAGGGGTTTTCTCTGGCAGATTATCTGCATAAGATCGATATTAGTTAAGGAGACATTTTAATGGGAATTACGGAAAAAAAGATAGAACGGATCAATGAGCTGGCACGTAAATCTAAGGCCGAAGGACTGACAGACGCGGAAGCAGCAGAGCAGGCAGTTCTCCGTCAGGAGTATATTGCCGCAGTCAGACGTAATCTGCGCTCGCAGCTGGACAGCATTGATATTCGTGAACCGGATGGAAGTATCACAAACCTTGGTGAAAAATATGGAGCAAAAGCAGAAAATGGAAAAGAAGGAAATTAGAAAGCTTGTATTTAAGCGAAGAAAAGAAGCGGATGCGGCAGTTTGTGATGAGAACAGCCGTATTATCTGTGAAAAAATTATGGAGACGGAGGCTTTTAAAAATGCTTCCGTTATCTATGTTTATATGGACTGTAAAGGAGAGGTGTCCACAAAGCCTCTCCTTGAAACTGCATGGAAGCTGGGAAAGAAAACAGCAGCGCCAAAAGTTACAGGGCCTGGACAGATGAAATATTATTATATCAGTTCCTATGAAGATACTGCTCCCGGATATTATGATATTCCAGAGCCGGTTACCGGTACGGAGGCTCACGATGAAACAGCGCTTTTGATCGTTCCAGGTGTTGCGTTTGATAAAGAATGTCACAGATGCGGTTATGGACAGGGGTTTTATGACCGTTATCTTTCTGCACATAAAGAACATGCCACAATTGCTGTGGCATTTGATTTTCAAATGGTTGATTGTGTGCCCGCAGGAGAGTTTGATATTTTCCCTCAGAAAGTGGTTACGGAAAAGGAGGTTTACGTATGTCACAAACATTAATCGAAATCGGACAAAGAGCAAAAATGGCGGAACCGCAGATGCGAATTATGAATACGGCAAAAAAGAATGAGGCTCTTTTGAAGATCGCCTCTGAATTGGAAAAGCAGTATGAGTTTATTCTTGGAGAAAATGCCGAAGATATCAGAACAGCAGAAGAAAATCATATGAAACCAGGCCTGATAGACAGGCTTATGCTTACAAAAGAACGTATTTTTGCCATGGCAGAAGGACTTCGGCAGATTTCTGCACTGGAAGATCCTATTGGAGAAATATCAGAAATGAAGCGGCGTCCCAATGGCCTTTTGATCGGGCAGCAGAGGGTTCCTCTCGGCGTTATCGGCATTATCTATGAATCACGTCCTAATGTTACGGCAGATGCTTTTGGCCTGTGTTTTAAGACAGGGAATGTGGTGATTTTAAAAGGCGGAAGTGATGCCATCTGTTCCAATAAGGCTATTGTAAAGATAATCAGGGATACTTTGTATAAATGTCAGGTCACAGAAGATGCTATCCAGCTGATAGAATCCACTGACAGAGAAACCACATCCCGGTTTATGAAGATGAATGAGTACGTAGATGTACTGATTCCGCGGGGTGGTGCCGGACTTATTAAAGCTGTGGTAATGAACAGCACGATTCCTGTTATTGAAACAGGAACAGGAAACTGCCATATATATGTGGATGAATCAGCAGACATTAAGATGGCTGCAGATATTATTTTTAATGCAAAGACACAGCGCATCGGTGTATGTAATGCGTGCGAATCTCTGGTCGTACATGAAAATATAAAAGAGGCGCTTCTGCCGGCAATGCAGGAGCGGCTGAAAGAGAAAAATGTTGAGCTGCGGGGGGATGAAGCCGTCTGCAATATACTTCCGGATGCGAAAGCGGCAACAGAAGAAGATTGGGGAACAGAGTATCTGGATTATATTCTTTCTATAAAGACAGTGTCGTCTGTTGATGAGGCAATCGCGCATATTAACCGTTATAATACCGGTCATTCTGAGGCAATCATCACAAATAATTATGAAAACGCACAGCGTTTCCTGAATGAAATTGATGCCGCAGCTGTATATGTAAATGCATCTACCAGATTTACAGATGGTTTTGAATTTGGATTCGGTGCAGAGATTGGCATCAGTACACAAAAACTCCATGCCAGAGGACCTATGGGGCTTCATGCACTGACATCTGCCAAATATATTATTTATGGAAATGGACAGGTACGCTCATGAATTATGATAAAGAACTGGAACAGATAGATTTACAGGGGAATATTCCGGCAGATGAGACCAGGCGCCAGTACTATTTTATAAAAAAATGCCGCAGCCTTCTTGAAAAAAAGGAAAATGAACTGGGAAGGAAACTGACAGCATCTGCAGTGACCTTCGGCTGTCAGATGAATGCAAGAGACAGCGAAAAACTGATCGGTATTCTGGAAAAAGTCGGGTACTCTATTGTAGAAGGTGAGGATGCGGATTTTGTTATTTATAACACCTGCACGGTACGTGAAAATGCCAATCTGCGTGTTTATGGCAGACTTGGTGTATTGAATAATAAAAAGAAGAAAAATCCCCATATGATGATCGCACTTTGCGGTTGCATGATGCAGGAACCGGAAGTGGTTGAAAAAATTAAGAAAAGTTATCGGTTTGTGAACCTCATTTTCGGTACTCACAATATATACAAATTTGCAGAACTTCTGGCTGCTGCCATGGAAAGCGACCGGATGGTCATTGACATCTGGAAAGATACTGACAAAATCGTGGAAAACCTTCCGGTGGAACGTAAATATCCGTTTAAATCCGGTGTAAATATTATGTTCGGATGTAATAACTTCTGCAGTTATTGCATTGTCCCTTATGTGAGGGGAAGAGAGCGCAGCCGGACTCCGGTGGAGATTATCCGGGAAATCGAACGTCTGGTAGACGATGGAGTGGTTGAAGTGATGCTGCTTGGACAGAATGTAAATTCCTATGGGAAAAATCTGGAGGATCCGATCAGCTTTGCCCAGCTTCTTCGTGAAGTTGAAAAAATTGAAGGATTGAAAAGAATCCGTTTTATGACATCCCATCCCAAAGATTTGTCAGATGAATTGATAGAAGTTATGGCCGGTTCAGAAAAAATATGCAGGCATATGCATCTTCCTCTTCAGTCCGGAAGCAGCCGTATCCTTAAAATTATGAACAGGCGTTATACAAAAGAACAGTATCTGGAGCTTGTAGAAAAACTGCGCAGAGCAATTCCGGATATTTCATTGACAACCGATATTATTGTGGGATTTCCGGGCGAGACAGAAGAAGACTTCCAGGAAACTTTGGATGTGGTAAGAAAAGCTCATTATGACAGTGCGTTTACTTTTATTTATTCGAAGAGGACGGGTACACCTGCGGCATCTATGGATAACCAGGTGCCGGAAGATGTGGTGAAAGACCGTTTTGACAGACTTTTAAAAGAAGTACAGGATATTTCCAAAGAAATGGCAGGGCGCCTGACCGGACAGGTGCAGCCTGTTCTGGTGGAAGAAGTAAACAGCCAGGATAATACCCTTATGACGGGACGTCTCAGTAATAATCTTTTAGTTCATTTCCCGGGAGATGCATCTCTGATCGGAAAGATTGTGAATGTCAGGCTTTCACAGTGCAAGGGATTTTATTATATCGGTGAGATAAAAGATAGTGAGGTTTAAAAGTGGAACAGTTAACACCAATGATGCAGCAATATCTTGAAACGAAGAAAAATTATCAAGACTGTATTTTATTTTATCGCCTGGGCGATTTTTATGAAATGTTTTTTGATGACGCACTTACAGCATCCCGTGAGCTGGAGATTACTCTTACCGGAAAAAACTGTGGTCAGGAAGAACGGGCACCCATGTGCGGTGTACCGTTTCATTCCGTTGACGGATATTTAAATAAACTTGTTTCAAAAGGATATAAAGTAGCCATCTGCGAACAGATGGAGGATCCTAAAATGGCGAAGGGAATTGTAAAAAGGGAGGTCGTGCGTATTGTCACTCCTGGAACTAACCTGAATACGATGGCCCTTGATGAGACGAGAAACAATTATCTGATGTGCATTGTCTGCATGGCAGATAAATACGGTGTATCGATTTCCGATATTTCTACTGGAGATTATATGGTTACGGAACTTGATTCCGTGCGGAAACTGACAGATGAAATCTTTAAGTTTTCTCCCACAGAGATTATCTGTAATCAGTCACTTCTCGTCAGCGGTACTCCGCTGGAAGACTTGAAATCACGGCTGGGAATTACTATTTACACATTAGAGGACTGGTATTTTGATGATGACCTGTGCCGCCGTGCCTTGATGGATCATTTTCATACAAACAATCTTGCAGGGCTTGGTCTGGCGGATTTTAACTGTGGGATCATTGCGGCAGGCGCTCTTTTACAATATCTTATAGAGACACAGAAGACATCTATTTCTAATCTTACAAAGCTGACACCGTACATTACAGGAAAATATATGATCCTTGACAGTTCAACGAGACGAAATCTGGAGCTTTGTGAGACTTTGCGTGAAAAACAGAAAAGAGGTTCCCTTCTTTGGGTGCTTGATAAGACCAAAACTGCAATGGGTGCCAGAATGCTGCGAAGCTTTATTGAACAGCCTTTGATTGATATTGAAGAAATTGAAAGAAGGCAGGAGGCGGTCACAGAACTGAATCAGAATGCCATAGCCCGTGAAGAAATCCGCGAGTATTTAAATCCTGTATATGATCTGGAGCGTCTTATCAGTAAAATCAGTTATCAGTCGGCAAATCCGAGGGATCTGATTGCATTTAAAAGTTCTCTGTCTATGCTGCCGCACATCAAATATATTATGTCTGATTTTGGCTGTGGTCTTCTTAAGGATATCCGTGATGATATGGATGTGCTTGAAGATATTTTCAGTCTGATAGAACGTTCCATTCAGGATGAACCTCCCATATCGGTTCGTGAAGGTAATATTATCCGGGAAGGTTTCCACGAAGAGGTAGACCGTCTGCGAAACGCGAAGACAGAAGGAAAGACCTGGCTTGCACAGCTGGAAACTAAAGAGCGGGAAGCTACCGGTATCAAAGGGCTCAAGATAAAATACAATCGTGTATTCGGATATTATCTTGAAGTCACAAACTCTTATAAAGATCTTGTACCGGACTACTATACAAGAAAACAGACGCTTGCAAATGCGGAGCGCTATATTACTCCTGAGTTGAAGGAGCTGGAAGATATTATTCTCGGAGCGGAGGACCGCCTTGTTTCTCTGGAGTATGATCTGTTCTGTGAAATCCGTGATAAAATCGGGGCAGAAATCCTGAGAATACAGCAGACTGCAAAGGCAATTGCCGGAATTGATGTATTTACTTCCCTGTCCCTTGTGGCAGAGCAGAATAATTATGTTTGTCCGAAGATGAATACGAAAGGTCAGATACATATTCGTGACGGCCGCCATCCTGTTGTAGAAAAGATGATAACAAATGATATGTTTATCTCTAATGATACGGTTCTGGATAATGGAAAAAACCGTATTTCAATCATTACAGGACCTAATATGGCAGGAAAATCTACGTATATGCGCCAGACAGCTTTGATTGTGCTGATGGCTCAAATAGGATCATTTGTGCCTGCTTCCAGTGCAAAAATAGGGATTGTAGACCGTATTTTCACCAGAGTAGGTGCATCGGATGACCTTGCATCCGGCCAGAGTACCTTTATGGTGGAAATGACTGAAGTGGCTAATATACTTCGAAATGCAACATCTGACAGCCTGCTGATCCTTGATGAGATCGGTCGTGGGACAAGTACGTTTGACGGCCTTTCTATTGCGTGGGCCGTTGTGGAACATATCAGCAATACGAAATTGCTGGGAGCAAAGACCCTGTTTGCTACTCATTACCATGAACTTACAGAATTGGAAGGCAAACTATCCGGTGTGAATAATTACTGCATTGCCGTAAAAGAGAGGGGCGATGATATCGTCTTTCTGCGTAAAATTGTGAAAGGCGGTGCTGATAAGAGTTATGGTATTCAGGTGGCAAAACTGGCAGGTGTCCCTGACAATGTAATTGAGAGGGCAAAAGAACTTGTCCAGGAATTAAGTGATGCTGATATTACAGAAGCTGTACACGAATTTAAGACGGATAACAAGAGTCATGGGAAACAGGTTAAGAAAAAATATGATCAGGTTGATCTTGACCAGATGACACTGTTTGATACGGTCAGCGATGAAGATGTTCTAAATGAACTGAAAGAAATTGAGATATCTACGCTTACGCCTATTGAAGCATTAAATGTGCTGAACAGGCTCCAGAGCAGATTGAAAAACAGATGGTAATGAATCAACTAACTGAAAAAGGACAGCGGTTTATGAATAAAATAGCAGTACTTGATGAACAGACAATTGATAAAATTGCTGCCGGTGAAGTGATTGAACGACCGGCATCCATTGTAAAAGAACTGGTGGAAAATGCAATTGATGCGGGTGCCAATGCCATAACTGTTGAGATTAAGGACGGAGGGATTTCATTTATCCGAATTACGGATAATGGTATGGGTATAGAGGCCGACCAGGTAAAGCTTGCATTTATGCGTCATGCTACAAGCAAGATCAGAAAAGTGGACGATCTGCTTGATGTGACCAGTCTTGGATTTCGAGGTGAGGCGCTTTCCAGTATTGCGGCTGTCTGCCAGGTGGAACTGATAACCAAAACAACAGAAAGCCTTACGGGTGTCCGCTATCTGATCGAAGGCGGGAAAGAAAAGGGTATGGAAGAGATAGGTGCACCTTCCGGAACAACTTTTCTTGTGAGGAATATTTTTTTTAACACACCTGCCAGAAAGAAATTTTTGAAAACTGCTCAGACAGAGGCAGGATATATCGGAGATATTGTGGAACGGATCGCACTTTCACATCCGGAAGTAGCATTTAAGTTTATATCAAATAACCAGACGAAGCTGCATACCTCCGGAAATCATAATCTGAAAGATATTATTTACAATATTTACGGGAGAGATATAGCGGGAAATCTTCTTTCCGCAT
This sequence comes from Eubacteriales bacterium, assembly GCA_030539395.1. Classification (GTDB taxonomy): domain Bacteria; phylum Bacillota; class Clostridia; order Lachnospirales; family Lachnospiraceae; genus Marvinbryantia. Next base: position 45,973 of record JAUNSC010000013.1, on the reverse strand, counting down.
CTTCTGAAACAGAAAGCGTACATTTAAGCGGATTTATTGGAAAGCCGGTTATTTCAAGAGGAAACCGGAACTATGAGAATTATTTTGTCAATGGCCGCTATATCCGAAGCAGCGTCATATCAAAAGCAATAGAAGATGCTTATCATACATTTATGATGAAGCATAAGTATCCGTTTACGGTCCTTCATTTTCAAATTGACGGTAATCTGCTGGATATTAATGTGCATCCCACTAAGATGGAACTTCGTTTTTCAGATAATGAGGAGATGTATCAGTTTGTGTATGAAGCTGTAAAAAATGCATTGACACACAAAGAGATGGTCGTTCAGGTAGAAGTGGGAAAGGAAGAAAAAACGAAAACTCCGGAACATAGAGAAGTGAAAAAACCGGTGCCGGAGCCTTTCGAAGTGCGCCGCCGGGAGGCGGAAATGCCGAAAAAAACGGAACGGACTATCCCGGTTTTAGAGGAAAAGGTTTCAAAGGGGCCGGACTACAGAGAAGTTCTCAGCAGAGAAACAGAGCGGTCTGAAATTGAACGACAGGAAGTAAAGCAGGCTGAAACGAAACCAAGACAGCCGGTGATTAAACAGACAGAGCCTCCTGGCGCAGAGCAGATATGTGAAGCACCTGCTGTCTATGCAGAAAAACCGCAGCAGATGAATCTTTTTGATGACAGACTTCTTTCAAAAGAAAATGTGAAAGAACATAAGATTATCGGACAATTGTTCGATACTTATTGGCTGGTAGAATTCAGAGACAAGCTTTTTATCATTGACCAGCATGCTGCCCATGAAAAGGTCATGTACGAGAGACTGATTAAGTCCATGGAAAACCGGGAATATACTTCACAGAATATTAATCCTCCGATTATCCTGACCTTAAACATGACAGAAGAAGCACTTTTAAAAAAGTACATGGATCGTTTTACAAAAATCGGTTTCGAGATTGAAGAATTTGGCGGCAAAGAGTATGCTTTGCGGGCAGTACCGGATAATCTGTTCGGTCTTGCAGACAGGGATTTATTTCTTGAAATGTTGGATTCTCTTGGAACGCAGGGAGAAAACCTGACTGTGGAAACCATGGATGACAGGATTGCAACCATGTCCTGTAAAGCGGCAGTAAAGGGTAACTCGAAGCTTTCTGTATCAGAAATCCATGCCCTTATTGATGAACTTCTGAAACTTGAGAATCCATACAATTGTCCCCACGGAAGACCTACCATTATCTCCATGTCAAAATATGAACTGGAACGAAAATTCAAAAGGATTATATGAAATGTCAAAAAAACCACTTATTATATTAACCGGGCCAACGGCCGTGGGAAAGACAAACTTGTCTATTGCGCTTGCAAAGGCAATTAACGGTGAAATAATTTCTGCCGATTCCATGCAGGTTTACCGTGGCATGGACATAGGTTCTGCAAAAATCACTCCGGAAGAGATGCAGGGTGTCCCGCATTATCTGATTGATGAACTGGAGCCGGATGAGGAATTTCATGTGGTCAAATTCAAAAATATGGCCCGAAAATATATGGAACAGATTTATGAAAAGGGAAAGATTCCGATTTTAACAGGCGGGACAGGATTCTATATCCAATCGGTTTTGTACGATATTAATTTTACAGAGAACAGCAGTGATGCAGTATATCGCACTGAACTGGAACAGCTGGCGAAAGAACATGGCGCTGAATATCTGCATCGTATGCTTGCAGAGGTTGACCCTGATTCTGCAGGAGATATTCATGCAAATAATGTAAAAAGAGTCATCAGAGCTTTAGAATATTATCATGACAGCGGACAGCCCATATCAGTCCATAACCGGCAGGAGCGGCAGAAAGAGTCACCCTATGCGGCAGTTTATTTTGTGCTGAATGAAGAGCGAAGCAGGCTGTATGAACGGATCAATCAGAGAGTTGATACAATGCTTGAACAGGGATTGGTGGATGAAGTCAGGAGACTGAGGGCTCGCGGTTTTACTTCTGATATGGTATCCATGCAGGGGCTGGGCTATAAGGAAATTCTTGATTATCTGGATGGCAAATGTTCACTGGAGGATGCGGTCTACCGGCTGAAAAGAGATACCAGGCATTTTGCAAAACGTCAGATCACGTGGTTTAAGCGGGAGAAGAATGTCTGCTGGGTACAAAAGGAAGATTTTGAAGATCAGGATGCCGTGCTGGCATATATGCTTGATATAATCAGCAATGTTTGCGGAAAGGAAGAAATTATAAAGTGAATACAATAGAAGCTATGTATCAGGAACTTGGAATCGAAGAAAGGGTGTACAGGTTCGGTGCAGAGGTTGAAGAAAAACTGAAGAAACGTTTTGAAGAAATCCAGAAGACAGCAGAATACAATCAGCTCAAAGTTATCCGGGCTATGCAGAAATGCAGGGTAAGCGCCGAGTGCTTTCAGTCGGGGACAGGATATGGTTATAATGATCTGGGAAGAGACGTTCTGGAAGAAGTCTATGCAGAGGTGTTTCATACTGAGGCTGCATTGGTACGTGCACAGATTACATGCGGAACCCATGCTCTGGCTGTCGCTCTTTTTGGCAATTTAAAACCGGGGGATGAATTGCTTTCTATTTCAGGAAAACCATATGATACGCTGGAGGAAGTAATCGGAATCAGACCTTCGCGTGGATCACTGGCAGAATATGGGGTTTCATACCGTCAGGTGGATCTTCTCGGAGACGGCAGTTTTGACTTTGAATCTGTCAGAAAGACAATCTCTGAAAAAACAAAATTGGTCGAAATCCAGCGGTCAAAAGGATATCAGACAAGGCCTACCCTGTCGGTTGCTCAGATTGCTGAAGCGATACGTTTTGTAAAAGATATCCGTAAAGATATCATAGTACTTGTGGATAACTGTTACGGAGAATTTGTGGAGTGTGGAGAACCAGGTGATTTTGGCGCAGACATGGTGGTCGGCTCTCTGATCAAAAATCCAGGAGGCGGTCTTGCACCAATCGGAGGATATATTGCAGGAACGAAGGAATGTATTGAAAATGCTGCCTGCAGACTTACAACACCTGGTCTTGGAAAAGAAGTAGGTGCATCTCTCGGAGTGAACAGATCATTTTTTCAGGGACTGTTTTTAGCGCCGACTGTGACTGCCGGTGCGTTAAAAGGAGCGATTTTTGCTGCCAATATTTTTGAAAAGCTTGGTTTTAAAGTTGTTCCGGATGGCAGGGAAAGCCGTCATGATATTATTCAGGCAGTAGAATTTGGTACAGCAGAGGGATTGATTGCTTTTTGTGAAGGAATCCAGGCTGCTGCTCCGGTAGACAGCTATGTAACGCCTGAACCTTGGGCGATGCCGGGATATGACAGTGACGTGATCATGGCTGCCGGAGCATTTATACAGGGTTCTTCTATTGAATTAAGCGCTGACGGACCGGTGAAACCGCCCTATGCTGCATACTTCCAGGGGGGACTTACCTGGGAGCATGCGAAATTGGGCATATTAAAAGCCCTGCAGAAATTAGTGGATAAAGGAATCGTTACGTTATGAAACGTATTATTGTAATCGGAGCCGGAGCCTCAGGAATGCTTGCAGCAATATCTGCTGCAAGATGCGGGGCTTCGGTTACCCTTTTGGAGGGGAAAGAAAAACCAGGCAAAAAACTTTTGATTACAGGAAGCGGAAGATGTAATCTGACAAATCTTGTTGTGGATGTTAAAAGAACGTACCATGGAGCCGGGGAGAAGTTTATTACAAATATTCTGAATCAGTTTTCTGTGCAGGATACCCTTTCTTTTTTTGAAGAAATCGGGTTAAAGGTCTGTGACCGTGAAGGATATATATATCCTGTGGCAGGACAGGCACAGTCTGTTCTGAATGTTCTCCTTTTAGAGCTTCGAAGATTATCTGTTAAAATAAAATATTCTGAAAAAGTTATTTCCATAGAGCGTGATAAGGGTAACTGGAAGGTTTCTACAAAAGGATGGACATATGAGGCAGATGCTGTGATACTTGCTGCCGGTTCAAAAGCAGCTCCGGCCACCGGTTCAGACGGAAGCGGCTATCTTTTGGCGGAGTCTGTCGGGCACAGATTAGTGAAACCCCTTCCGGCCCTAGCGGCCATGACAGCTAAAGAAAACTGGCTGAAAAAAATTGCAGGAGTACGTATGCCTGCAAAAATAATTTTGAAAACAAATGAGAATGAGTTTGCGGAGTCGGGAGAACTTCAGTGGACAGATTACGGCATATCAGGAATTGCAGTGTTTCAGCTGAGCGGATTTGCTGCAAGGGAATTAGACAGCGGAAGAAAGGTGTCTGTGATACTGGACCTTCTTCCTTTTGATTCAGAAGAAAATTTGTATATGTGGGCAGTAAGCCGCTGCAAAGACCTGAAATATGAAGATGTATTTGCCGGCTGGCTTCCGGCAAAGTCTATAACACCTCTGCTTCGCGGCGCAGGATATCTGCCGGATGAAAAGGTGTGCGAAAAAGTCCTTCAAAAAATAATATATGATTTGAAACACTTTACACTGGATATTGCAGGTGTAAAAGGATTTGAAAATGCGCAGGTATGTTCGGGCGGTGTCGATACATCTGAAATAAATGAGCAGACGCTGGAATCCAGAATTGTTTCAGGACTGTTTATAGCAGGTGAACTTCTTGATGTTGACGGAATCTGTGGAGGCTATAATCTTCAGTGGGCGTGGTCCAGCGGATGGACAGCCGGTATTCACAGCAGTGGAGGAGAAAGAACGGTATGATACGAATTCAGCAATTAAAGCTTCCCTTAAATTATTCCCGGGAAGATCTATATAAATCCGCCGCAAAGGAACTGCGGATTTCGCCGGCAAAAATTCAGGAACTCATCATTCAAAAGAGATCCATTGATGCCAGAAAGAAGCCGGATATTTATTATATTTTGTCTGTAGATGTAAAAATATCCGGAGAGGATATCGTCCTTAGAAAGAATCGCAGCAATCGTGTTTCGAAGGCAGAAACAGTTTCCTATAAATATCCGGAGCCGGGGACCAGACAGCTTTCAAACAGGCCGATTATTATCGGCTGCGGTCCTGCCGGACTTTTCTGTGGACTTCTCCTTGCCAGATGCGGATATCGTCCTGTTATTCTTGAACGGGGGGAAGACGTTGATACGAGAACCGCATCGGTGCAGAAATTCTGGGAGACGGGAAAACTGAATACATCATCTAACGTGCAGTTTGGTGAGGGCGGTGCAGGCACGTTTTCTGATGGCAAACTAAATACAATGGTAAATGACAGACAGGGCCGGAACAGCTTTGTCCTTAATACGTTTGTGGATGCAGGAGCAGATCAGGAAATTCTATATGCGAATAAGCCGCATATCGGCACGGATGTTCTTTGCACAGTAGTAAAAAATATCCGCAGGGAAATTGAATCTCTGGGCGGTGAAGTTCATTTTGACAGTACCGTGACAGATATTTTTATTAAAAACAGTCAGGTGAAGGGTGTGGAAATTAACGGGAAAGAACAGATGGACTGCCAGATCCTTGTGTGTGCTGTCGGGCACAGTGCGAGAGATACTTTCCAGATGCTTCTCAGAAACAAAATTCCCATGGAGCCCAAAGCATTTGCGGTAGGTGTAAGGATTGAACATCCGCAGGAAATGATAAATATTTCTCAATATGGGGAAGGATATGCAAAGGTTCTTCCTCCGTCGGATTACAAGCTGACAGGAAAACTTGAAAACGGAAGAGGTGTTTATTCCTTTTGTATGTGCCCGGGCGGTTATGTGGTAAATGCTTCATCAGAAGATGGCATGATTGCTGTAAACGGCATGAGCTTTCATGATCGGGGAAGTAAAAATGCAAACAGTGCTATTGTAGTGACAGTAACACCCGCTGATTTTGGGAGTTCAGATCTGCTCGCCGGTGTAGAATTTCAGCGCAGACTGGAAAAATATGCTTACAGATGCGGTGACAAAGTCATACCGCTCCAGTTGTTTGGAGATTTTTGCGGTAATCGCAGGAGTACTTCTTTGGGAGATGTAGAACCGTGTATAAAGGGTGCATACCAGCTTACAAATCTTCGGGAAGGACTGCCGGCTTTTTTAAGTGAGTCTCTGGAAGCGGGAATAAATATGTTTGACAAAAAAATCAGAGGATTTTCACGGAAAGACGCTCTTCTTTGCGGGGTGGAAAGCAGAACTTCGTCACCTGTCAGAATACTTAGAGATGGAGAGCGCCTGTCATCAGTAGAAGGTTTCTATCCCTGCGGTGAAGGCGCAGGATATGCAGGAGGGATTACTTCTGCAGCAATGGACGGGATGAAAACCGCAGAAGCCATCATTTCAGCATACAGGAAAATTTAAGGAAACTTTTCTATACATTTTGTGAGAAATGTGATATCATTTTCTTGATTATGATGCAAAACTATGTTTTCCTGCCGGGGAATATTAATATTTGCATGAATCATTACAGATTAAAAGACATGCCGGAGAAAGACAGGCCTTATGAAAAATGTTTAAAAAATGGTCCGGGATGTCTTTCTGATGCAGAACTGCTGGCAGTTATTCTTCGTACAGGCGCAAAGGGAATAACTTCCATCGAGATGGCAAAAGAAATATTATCGAATGCTGATGTGAGATCAAGTCTTCCGGGACTGCACAATATGACAGTGTCTGAACTGTGCCGTATTAAAGGAGTTGGAAAAGTAAAAGCAGTACAGATCCAATGTATTACAGAACTTTCAAGGAGAATTGCGAAATCCTGTGCAGGTGACGGAATCAGTTTTAACAGGCCGGAAATGATTGCAGATTATTATATGGAAGACTTCAGGCATCTGAAACAGGAGCACATAATGCTCCTGATGTTTGATACGAAGTGTCATCTGCTTCGGGAGCAGATGATAGCAAAGGGAACAGCAGACCGATGCAGTGTATCTCCGAGGGAAATTTTCAGTGAGGCGCTTGTCCATCATGCGGTTTGTGTTGTGCTGATTCATAATCATCCAAGCGGAGACTGCTCACCAAGTGAGGAAGACAGTCTGTTTACAAAGCGGATCCGGGAAGCAGGGGAGATGCTGGAGATTACGCTTTTAGACCATATAATACTGGGAGATAAATGTTATTTCAGTTATCGGGAAAATAATATGATTTAATTTACGAGGGGATAAAGTATGATTTTTAACAATGCGCTGGGGATAGATTTCGGAACAGATACTATAAAAATCTGTGACCGGAAAAACAGGATCACGGTATGTGAAAAAAATATGATTGCGATCCGTGGCGGACATAATGTGATAGCGATTGGAGATGCTGCTTACGATATGTTTGAAAAGACGCCGGAAGATGTCACTGCCGGTTGCCCCATGATCCATGGAGTAATCGCTGAACAGAAAAATGCAGAAACAGTCTTATCCTATTTGCTGAAAAAGAATAAGCATTTTCTGAGTGGACAGCCGGCTGTGTATATTGCCGTTCCCAGGGACATTTCATCAGTTGAAAAAAGGGCTTATTATAACGTACTTAACGGTACGATACGCGCAAGAAAGACATACCTTGTGGATAAAGGCTTTGCAGATACCATTGGGGTAGGTGTATCTGTTGAATCTCCCCGTGCAAGCATGCTTGTAAATATCGGTGCAGGTACAACCGAAATAACAGTTGCCGCCGGAGGAAAAATTCTGATCAGTAAAACACTTCAGCTCGGAGGTCATAAGCTGGATGAAGATATTATCACTATGGTCCGCCGGATGTTCCATGTAAATATTGGAAGAAAAACAGCATCACTGCTTAAAAATCGTCTTGCATATGTAATAGACGGTCCGGCAGATTCTGTTATTGTTTATGGAATCAGTGCGATATCAGGCTTGCCTGTCTCGGCAGAAATTACATCCATGGCTGTCAGTGTGGCCATCACAAATACTATTGAAGCGATTACAAATGAGCTGAAGGGAATTCTGGACAGACTTCCTCCGCAGTTCTACAATGATATTATGGAAGCGGGATTATGCCTGACAGGAGGGACATCTCTTATCCCGAATTTGTCGGAATATATGAGAAGAGAACTTTCCGTTCCGATTTCGATGGTCCGGGAACCGGGACTGGCTACACTCCGGGGTATCCAGATGATTATGAACAGGCCTGAATTGGCTGAATATACGTATTCTTTAAAAGATCTGACAGAAACCAGATTATGAGGTCATTATGAAAAAGAAACAGTTAAGGGAACCAATCAAAAGTAAAACATTATTATTTATTTTATCTTTGCTGAGCGGGATCATCATTATCCTGAGCTTTGTCCTGGATTTTTCTTCAAACCCGTTGAATTATGTATCAGGATATGTGCTGACACCGCTTCAGTCCGGAATAAACCAGGTTGGAGGCTGGCTTTCAGGCAAGATGGACTATTTTGAAGATATTCTTGATCTGGTTGCGGAAAATGAAAAACTCCAGGAACAGGTAAATGAACTTACAGTAGAAAATACACAGCTTTTACAGGATCATGCGGAACTGAACAGCCTGCGGGATCTGTACGCGCTGGATCACCAGTATGAAAGTTATGAAAAAGTCGGGGCTCGTGTTATTTCAAGAGAAAATGCAGGAAACTGGTTCAGCGAGTTTACAATAGATAAGGGTGAAAATGACGGCCTTGCTGTAGATATGAATGTTTTATCAGGAGCAGGCCTTGCAGGGATTATTATTGAAGTAGGGCCAAACTGGTCGAAAGTGCGTGCTGTCATTGACGATTACAGTAATGTCAGTGCTGAAATTTCCGAGACATCTGATACATGTATTATAGCCGGAAGCCTTGATCTGATCGATGAGGGCAAGATCAATCTTGTAAAGCTTGAGGATCCTGAATCAAAAGCAAAGGCTGGAGATACGGTAATTACATCACATATCAGTGATAAGTTTCTTCCGGGAATTCTGATCGGTTATATCAGCGATATCCAGACAGATGCCAATAACCTGACCAGATCCGGATATATTTCACCGGCAGTTGATTTTAAATCCATTAAAGAAGTGCTGGTGATCAAGAATTTGAAGCAGTCTGTGGACTAGGCGGGAGGAATTACCTTGAGAACAAAAGTTATTCTGGTTGTTACAGTGCTGGCAGGGTTGATTCTTCAGTGTTCCCTGATGCCGGCAATTTCCATAGCGTCCATCACACCTAATTTAATGATCGTACTTACAGTTTCTTTCGGTTTAATGAGGGGAAAACGGGCGGGACTTCTACTCGGTTTTTTATGTGGTCTGCTGACGGATCTTATGATTGGTCCGATTGTCGGTTTCAGAGCATTTATTTATATGTTTATCGGATATTACAGTGGTTATTGTTATCGTATTTTTTATGATGATGATATAAAAATGCCGATATTGCTTACGGCTGCCGGCGATATGGTATACGGCTTTGCCGTTTATATATTTCAGTTTCTTCTTCGCGGGCGTGTGGGAATCTTTTTCTATATCAGAAGAATGATTCTTCCGGAAGTGATATATACCATTCTCATTACCATTGTATTTTACCGCCTGCTTTTACTGCTGAACCGTAAGCTTGATAAAATGGACAAAAGGAGTGTAGGCAGTTTTGTTTAAACGAAAACAGATATTTAAGTTTTTTAAAGATAAAACAACAAACAGAATGCTGATACTCAGTATTCTGTTTGTTGTGCTCGGATTTGTGCTTATCAGAAGGCTTTTTGATCTTCAGATTATGAATGGAGAAGCTTATCTGAATGATTTTACCATGCAGATAAAGAAAGAAACTACCATACCGAGTACAAGAGGATGTATTTATGATAGTGCAGGAAATCTGATTGCATATAATAAGCTGGCTTATGATGTGACCTTCCAGGATGTTGGAAGTTATGAAACCATGCGCCAGAAGAATCTTACGATAAACGGTTATCTTTATAAAATAATGCAGATTCTCTATGAAAATGGGGATGACGTATACACAAGTGATTTTGCGATACGTATTGATGATGCCGGCGAATATGAATTCACAAAAAGCGGGATTAATCTGCTCCGTTTTAAAGCGGATGTTTACGGGAGAATTTATACATCTGCTCCGGAGGGGGAGGATGTTTCTGAAGACTCGGTGCTGTCTGCTGAGGAGGCCGCTGTAACAGCGAAAGATCTTGTTGCCGAGCTGGGCGATGAAGAACATTATGGCGTTTTGGTGGACTATAAGCCGGAAGAACTGGAAAAATATGGCCTCCCGGAAACACTTTCCAGTGAGGACGCACTGAAGCTGATTGCTCTTCGCTGCGCTGTCAACCAGAACAGTTATCAGAAATATATTTCTACTACCATTGCGAAAGATATTTCTGACAGGGCCATGTCGAGTCTGATGGAGAGCAGGGGATATTATGTCGGAGTAGATGTGGTAGAGAGTTCTATCAGGGTTTATAATGAAAGTTTATATTATTCAAATATCATCGGATATACCGGCCCGATTTCCTCTGAGGAAATTGAATCATTGAATGCTGAACTGGGACGGGATGTTTATGACCGGTCAGATATTGTCGGTAAGAGCGGACTTGAACAGTATTTTGAAACACAGCTTCAGGGCGTGGATGGTAAAAAAAGTGTCTATGTAAACAACCTTGGAAAGGTTTTAAAAGAAGACTCTGAGGTCGAACCACAGGCAGGAAATAATCTTTATCTTACCATTAATACAGACTATCAAAAGGCGGCCTACCATTTGATTGAACAGTATGTTGCGGGAATTGTTTGTAAATATCTTCTGGATGCCAAGGAATTTGATAACGAATCGGTAAGTACTGACTATATTCAGATTCCTGTCTATGATATTTATTATAACTTTTTTGAAAATAATATTCTGAGTGTTTCACACATGGAAGCTTCAGATGCAACCGAGCTGGAAAAGGAAGTCTATCGGCTGCTGCTTGAGAGAGAGGCACAGATTTTTGCGGATCTGAAGTCAGAGCTGCTCTCAGACTCTCCCCGGCCTTATAATGAGCTGTCCAAAGCAGAACAGGTTTACGTAACATACCTGACAGATACAACACTGCCGGAACTTGGTATTCTTAAGACAGATTCCATTGATAAGACGGATCAGACATATCTGGCATGGACAAAAGAAGAGAACATCAGCCTGAAGGACTATCTCACATATGCCATTTCCAAAGACTGGATGGACGTTTCAGAAATAATGGAAGACACTCAGTTCTGGGATTCGGATGAAATATTTACGAATCTCTGTGATTATCTTGAGGAGTATGTAAGAGAAGACCATAATTTCAGCAGGAAGGTCTACAAATATATGGTGGAAGATGATACTTTAAGTCCATCTACTCTTTGCAGGCTGCTCTATGATCAGGGTATCCTTGAAATGGATACGGATTATTACAGCCGGCTGAAGGACGGCAGTCTTGCCGCGTATGATTTTATATATGAAAAAATCTATAATCTGGAATTGAAACCGGCGCAGCTGGGAGTAGCACCCTGTACAGGTTCCCTTGTTGTGGTGGATCCCAATAATGGAGATGCTCTGGCTGTTGTGACATATCCCGGATATGACAATAACCGTCTTGCCAATGATATGGATGACGAGTATTTTGCAGAGCTCAGTGTAGATAAATCCAGCCCGTTTTACAATAAAGCGACTCAGGAGCTGACAGCACCGGGATCAACTTATAAAATGGTATCCGGTGTGGCGGGCGTAATGGAAGGCGTAGTTACGGTGGATGAGCTGATTGAGTGTACCGGTGTATTTGATATGGTGGACCCGCCAATCAATTGCTGGATTGCTCCCGGAAGGCATGGCGCAGAAAATCTTATTACTGCTCTCAGTGATTCCTGTAACTTTTATTTTAATACCATCGGTTTGCGTCTTGGTGATGTGGGAAATGAGGACGGAGAGAAGGTGGATGAAGTCGGTATTGAAAAGCTGGCCAAATATGCATCCATGTTTGGTTTTGACCAGGAAACAGGCATTGAGATGGATGAAAGTACACCGCATATTTCCGACAATGCCATGGCGCCTTCTGCAATGGGACAGGGGCGGAACGGTTATGCAACGGTACAGCTTGCAAGATATGTGGCGACCATAGCAAATGACGGAACCGGTTATGATCTGACGCTGCTTGATAAAATTACGGATTCGGAAGGCCGTACGGTTCTTGAAAAGGAACCGGTTGTACACAATTATGTGGAAGCAGATGAATATTGCCTTAATGCAATCAAGACCGGAATGAACCAGATGATTCAGAATAATACTTATTTAAAGGATGTGGGAATCGATATGGCCGGGAAGACAGGTACTGCGGAGGAAAGCGGAGTGCCGTCACATGCCCTGTTTGTAGGGTATGCGCCGTATGATAATCCCCAGATTGCCATTGCATGCCGTATTACAAACGGCTATACCTCGGCATTTTCTTCCCTGCTTGCAAGAGATATGATCCGCTATATTTTTAATCTTGAGGATAAGGATCAGCTGATTACCGGTTACGCTGCACAGATTGACGGTTCTATTACCGGCGCAAGAACAGACTAAACGTTTTATTGAAGTTGGAGTGTGAAATATGGGGAAACTTCCGGTTGTAATCAAAAGTAACAAATACGGGCTGACTGTACGGCTCAGCGATGAACTTCCTTTTGCTGAGCTTTTAGAGGCGGTGGGAGAGAAGTTCCGGGATTCGGCAAACTTTTTTAAAGATGCTAAAATGGCGGTTACTTTTCAGGGCCGTGTCCTGACAAAGGATCAGGAAAACCGACTTGTAGATACAATTGTTATGAATTCACAGCTTCATGTTGTCTGCATTGTAGACGAACGGCCTGAAGAGGAAGTTTACTACGAGAAGGCACTTCGGCTGGCAGAAGAGATGGATACAAAAGACGGTCAGTTTTACCGCGGAAATCTCCGTGGCGGACAGTCTTTGGAATCTGATACCAGCATTGTCATACTTGGCGATGTACATCCTGGAGCTTCTGTTACTTCAAAAGGAAACGTTGTTGTTCTTGGAGCCTGCAGAGGCAACGTTTACGCAGGAGCGTCGGGAGACCGGGATTGTTTTGTAGCTGCGCTGGTTATGAAACCGGTGCAGATACGTATTGCAGATAAAATGGCGAGAAGCGCTATCACAAAACGAACCGATAATGTCGAGTATGCTCTGGACCCTAAAATTGCTTTTGTAAAAGAGGATCATATATACGTAAAGAATCTTGTTCAAAGTACAGTAAAAGAAATCCTCGGCAATCAGTCTGAAAGCCTGGATAAAAATACATAGGATAACAGGAAAATTTCCAAATTATGCTATGTGGAGGAATTATTTATGAGTGAAGTAATTGTTATTACATCAGGAAAAGGCGGGGTAGGAAAAACAACTGCAACCGCAAATATCGGAACAGGTCTTGCTAAATTAAACAAAAAGACGGTTCTTGTAGATACGGATATCGGACTGCGGAATCTGGATGTTGTTATGGGACTGGAAAACCGCATTGTTTATAATCTGGTTGATGTTGTCGACGGGAACTGCCGTTTAAAGCAGGCGTTGATCCGAAGTAAGCACTATCCGAATCTGTATCTGCTTCCGGCAGCCCAGACAAAAGATAAATCGGCAGTTAATCCGGAGCAGATGAAAAAACTTTGTGATGAGCTGAGACTTCATTTTGATTTTATTATTCTTGACTGCCCGGCGGGAATTGAACAGGGATTTCGCAATGCAGTTGCCGGCGCAGATCATGCAATCGTGGTTACAACACCGGAAGTTTCAGCAATCCGTGATGCCGACCGTATCATTGGTCTTCTGGAAGCGGACGGAATGAAAAAAACAGAGTTGTTAGTTAATCGTCTTCAGCCTGAGCTGGTCAGCCGGGGAGATATGATGTCTATAGAAGACGTTACTGAAATATTGGCTGTTCCACTTGTGGGAGCGGTACCGGACGACACTAATATTGTAATATCTACAAATCAGGGAGAGCCGCTTGCCGGCGATGACAGTCCGTCAGGACAGGCATTTTTCAATATTGCCCGGCGCCTGACAGGTGAACAGATTGATATACCTGATTTTACAAAGGAAACATCTCTTTTTCAGAGAGTGAAAGACTTTTTCAGAAAGGGTTAGAGGTGATTTCCATGCGTGGCAAAAAAGCTTCCTGTACAATTGCAAAAGACCGGTTGAAACATATGATTTTGTCGGAAAAAATGCAATCCTCACCTGATGTGATGGAACAGATGAAAAAAGAGCTTCGTTCTGTTATAAGAAAATATGTCAATACAGAACATATGCGGATGGAGATACAGCTTCAATTAATCAGAGAATCAAAACAAGGGGCAGAGTATGTTAAAACAATACAAATTAAGGGACTATAGATTCAGATTGATTTTATGGATAATCCTGCTTTCTGTTCTGGGAATCATGATTATCGGCAGTGCCGATAAAGACATTCAGAATAAGCAGATTGCCGGACTGGTAATGGGTCTTATTGTAATGATAATTGTTTCATTGATTGATTACGTCTGGCTATTGAAATTTTACTGGATTTTCTATTTTACGGGTATGGCACTTCTTGTGGCGGTACATTTTGTGGGAGTTGAAGCAGGAGGTGCCACCAGATGGCTTAATCTCGGATTTACGCAATTACAGCCCTCAGACGTAATGAAAATTGTGCTGATTATGTTTTTTGCGCAGTTTTTCTCAGTCCATGAAGATGATCTGAGCACTTTTAAAACCATTATAAAGGCAGTTATTATTGCGGCCGTCCCATGCTATCTGATTTTAAAACAGCCGAATCTTTCTACCTGTCTTCTTACAATGATCCTGTTTTGTGCAATTTATTTTGCCGCAGGCTTGAGTTATAAAATTATTGCTGGTATTATAGCAGTAGTTGCCCCGCTTATTGTCATTCTGGTGGGTATCATTTTAAAGCCGGGACAGACCCTGATTCAGGAATACCAGCTGCTTCGTATTCTTGCATGGCTGTATCCGGACCAGTATCCGGATCAGGCAGCACAGCAGGTCAATTCTATTATTGCCATTGGCTCCGGCCAGCTGTATGGAAAGGGACTTGAGACAACAGCGGTAGAATCTGTCAAAAACGGAAACTTCCTTGCTGAGGCGCAGACAGACTTTATTTTTGCGGTAGCAGGTGAAGAACTGGGATTTTTGGGATGCTGCATAATTATTATTCTTGAAATCCTTATTGTTTTGGAATGTATCTGGATTGGGAAAAATGCCAGAGAATTTTCCGGTACACTGATCTGTTGTGGTATGGGGGCGCTGATCGGTATCCAGAGCATTATGAATATATGTGTTGCAACAGGCTTAATGCCGAATACAGGCCTGCCGCTTCCATTTGTAAGTGCAGGACTGACTTCTTTGATGACATTATTTATTGGGGTCGGTCTGGTACTAAATGTGGGATTGCAGGTAAAAAAATATTAAAAAAATGTTTTTGGGAGAAGGAGGCGGTTTTATATGAATATAGGTTTAATTGCACATGACTCAAAGAAAGTCCTGATGCAGAATCTTTGCATTGCATATAGAGGAATTTTTAATCAGCATTCTCTGTATGCTACAAATACCACCGGAAGGCTGGTTGAAGAAGTGACAGGTTTGAACATTAATAAATATCTGGCCGGACATTTGGGTGGCGAACAGCAGATTGCTGCTCAGATTGAGCAGAATCAGATGGATATGATGATTTTTTTGCGGGATCCGCTATATCCAAAATCACATGAGCCGGATATTAAAAATGTGTTTCGTCTTTGCGATACATACAATGTACCGTTGGCAACAAATCTTGCAACGGCAGAGATGCTGATTAAATCCTTAGAAAGAGGAGAGTTAGAGTGGCGTGAGATGTACAGACAGGAATGATTTAAGAACTTTGCGGGCCCGGGAGCGAAAAAGGCAGAAGGCAAATGCAATTCTTATGCTGATTTTATTTATTTGTCTTATTTGTCTTTTGGCGATGATATTATATCGTTTTGTATTTCGGTCTCACGAAATTGAAATAACAAACCCATATGATATCAGTGATGTGTGTTTTGGGGTTATGGAACAGGCATCAAGTGAAGGAAAAGCAGTTCCATTTACAGATGGTCTTTGTGTAACGGCAGAAGATGTTTCAGCTGATGGCGTGAGTCTGGATTACGCAACGGCGGGAGCTATAATGGATCTGACAAATGATGACGTACTTTTTGCCCAAAATGTGCACGAACAGCTTTATCCGGCCAGTCTGACAAAAATAATGACAGCTCTTGTTGCCTTAAAATATGGTAATCTGGATGACGAGATTTTTATTGACGAAATTGCTCTTGATATTGACCCGGAATCTTCCGTCTGCTATCTGGAATACGGTGATATCTATACTCTTCGCCAGTTGATTTACGGACTTTTGATCGCATCCGGCAATGATGCCGGAAATGCAATTGCAAATCATGTTGGCGGAAGCATTGATAATTTTGTTGCTATGATGAATCAGGAGGCGGCAGAAATCGGAGCTACAAATACTCATTTTTCAAATGCTCATGGTCTTCAGGATGAAAACCATTATACAACGCCTTATGATATCTATCTGATGTTTAATGAAGCAATGAAATATGATGTATTTACAGATGCTATCAACAAATCAAGTTATGTTGTGACATACAAAGATTCTGAGGGAAACCAGTGGGAGAGAACATGGTCAGCTACCAGTTATTATTTTACAGGATATGCTGCTGCCCCTGAAGGTATTTCTGTATATGGCGGTAAAACAGGTACGACGGATGAGGCCGGAGCATGTCTGTCACTTTTATCAAAAGACGATTATGGAAATTCATATTTCAGCATTATTATGCAGTCCCAGACTAAAGATGACTTGTATAGTGAAATGAATGAGTTATTGTCTATTGCAGTTAAAAAACAGTTGTAATTTATTACATTGTGCATTATAATTAGTATATATGAAACCAAAGGAGGAGATTACAATGATACAGATCATTGCGGGCAATAAGGGAAAAGGAAAGACAAAACATTTACTTGACAAAGTAAACACGGAGATTAAATCTGTACACGGTAATATCGTATATTTGGACAAGAGTTCCCAACATATGTATGAATTGAATAACAAAATTCGTCTGATCAATACATCAGAATTCGGACTTGGCAGTTCAGATGCATTTTTCGGTTTTATCTGTGGAATTATTTCTCAGGATCATGATCTTGAGCAGGTGTATCTTGACAGCTTCCTGAAAATTGCGGCCCTTGACAGTGCTGAAGTTCCGGGCATGCTTGACAAACTGAACGCAATCGGTGAAAAATATGATGTTACTTTTGTTATCAGTATTTCCATGGATGCACATGAACTTCCTGAGAACATGCAGAGTAACGTTATAGTATCACTTTAATTTTTGGATATATTACATAGCAGTATTTATGCCGGATGAGCTGATTATCCGGCATTTTTACTTATGTTTTTTAAGGAGTTGAAATGACGGCTTTGCGCAGTAACAGACGAAAAAAAATTGTAAAACTTCATTCTACATCTATGCTCAACATAGGTACAATGATGTTCGGGATCGTGTTCCTGTATATTTTGATTTATCTTGTCATGTACCTGACTGCGGATCATATAACCGCTTATGAAGTAACAGAAGGACCGCTTTCCGGAAATTATCAATATACAGCGATTGCTTTAAAATCGGAATTTCTCGTAACCTGCAGTGAATCCGGTCCGATCAATTATTATGCAAGAGAAGGGAGCAAAGTTGGAGTTGGTAATGGAATATATGCTATTGGCAATATGAATCTGGCTTCTTCGACATCCGGCGAGGAACTGGCAGATCTTGATAATGAAAATTATTCTAATTTGCGCAGTATCTGTTCATCGTTTTCAACAAATTTTAAAACTTCATCTTATCAGGATGTGTATAATTTTAAAGCAGATGCACAGACTGCAATGATTGAATTGCTCTCAAAAAAGGTTTTAGACAGCACAGAACAGGGAATTAGTGCAGGATTAAATCTGATCCCTACGGATAAAGATGGTATTGTGGTGTATTCTATCGATGGTATGGAAGGTTATACTGTTGATGATATTACCATGGATGATTTTAATAAGAAAAATTATTCCCGGGAAAATCTCAGAATGAAAGAGAGTGTGAAAGCCGGGGATGTTGTATATAAACTCCTTACAAGTGAAAATTGGTCTATGATTATTCCTCTTGATAAAAAAACTGCAATGAGTCTAGCAGACCAGAGTGTTGTACGTTTTCGCTTTATGAAAGATGGCTCTACTTTCAACGCTGATTTTTCAATATACCAGACAGAAGGAAATTATCTTGGCAAACTGGATATCAGTAATTCTCTGATTCGTTTTGCTTCAGATCGTTTTATCGATATTGAACTTTTGATCAACCGCCAAAATGGTCTGAAAATACCGAACAGCGCTATTTCCGAAAAAGTTTTTTATCGTATTCCCAGGGAATATGTGACAGTGAATGAACAAAATGAAAATGAGATTACACTTCGAAAAGAAACCTATGATACAGATGGTTCTGCCGTTACAAAAGTGATAACAGCTACTGTTTATGATAAAACAGATATGGATTATTTTGTGGATACTTCACTTTTTGAAGCAGGAGATTATGTGCTGATGAAAGATTCTTCAAAAAGATATCAGATATCCGATACCAAAACACTGACAGGCGTATACAACATTAATAAAGGATATCCGGTTTTCCGTGAAATAACCATTATTGATGAAAATGAGGAGTATTGTATTGTGGAAAGCGACTCTGCATATGGTCTGGCACAGTTTGATCAGATTGCGCTGGATGCATCTGCTGTTAAGGAGGACGCTTTTGAAGAATAGAAAGATGGAGGAATTTTATGTCTATAGAGAATTACCGCATGGTCCGTCAAAAAATTGATGAGGCATGTCTTCGCAGTGGGAGAAACAAAGATGACGTTACTCTGATTGCGGTAAGTAAAACAAAACCTGTTTCTATGATTGAAGAATTGCTGCCGGAAGGAGTAATTAATTTTGGAGAAAATAAACCTCAGGAATTAAAGGAAAAATATGAACAGCTTCCGAAAAATCTGAGATGGCATATGATCGGACACCTGCAGCGCAATAAGGTGAAATATGTTATTGAACGCAGTTGTATGATACACTCGGTTGACTCCATCCGGCTTGCCCAGGCAATCGATGAAGAAGCCGGAAAACATGATCTTATTATGCCGGTTCTTGTGGAAGTTAATATCGCACAGGAAGATACAAAATTTGGAATAAAGGCAGATGAAACTTTTGATTTTATCAAGGAGATATCTGCCTGTGATAATATTAAAGTCAATGGCCTGATGACAATTGCACCTTTTGTAGAAAATCCGGAAGAAAACAGAATTCATTTTCGAAATTTGTACAAATTATTTATTGACATTAAAGACAGAAACGTTGATAATGTAAATATGTGCAGTCTCAGCATGGGGATGACGAATGACTATGAGGTTGCAGTAGAAGAGGGCGCCACACTTGTACGTGTAGGCACCGGAATTTTTGGAGAACGTACCTATAATAATCAGGTTCAGATAAAATAATTTAGGAGATTATGAGAAATGGGATTTCTGGATAAGATTTTAAGCACAATGAAATTGAATGATGACTATGACGATGATGATTTTCTGGATGATGAAATAGATGAATATGAGGAAAGCAGACCTCGCAAAAGTCTTTTTAAAAAATCGCGTGAGGAAGATCTGGATGATTTCGATGAGACAGATGATGAACCGGTGATTTCCAGAAAAGTTTCAAAACAGCCTGTAAAATCGGTGAAATCAACTGTTTCGAAAACAAAACCTGCAGCAGCGCCTTCATCATCTAAAGTTTCTCCTATCCGTTCAAGAAAGGGGAATAATGATATGGCAGTCTGTGTTGTTAAACCGAAAAACATGGAAGATGCCAGAGAAATTACAGAGACATTACTGGCAAACTGTACTGTTGTTTTAAATATGGAAGGACTTGATCTTGATCTTGCTCAGCGGATTATTGATTTTACATCCGGTTCCTGCTATGCAATCAGCGGCAACCTCCAGAAGATCAGTAATTACATATTTATAATTACACCGGCTGCAGTAGATATATCAGGAGATTTTCAGGACATTTTAAGCGGAGCGTTTGATGTGCCGCCTATGAATTTCCGTTATTAAATTATGAATCGCGAAGAAGAATTTTTTCAAAAAAGATTAAAAGAGCTTGCGGGTATTGCTGACAGGCGAAACATTGTTACGTTTACAGATTTTCTTAATCTAAATGAATTGAATATTTTTCATCTCACTTTTAGGGATTTGTCGTTTGTTACATGTAAACCTTTTGGTGGATATGAGAATGCAGAGCGTCAGATAATAGCATTTATACCTGATGCTCTTTCTTATGATTACTGTTATCCTGTTTCGTGTATCAAAATACGTCCGCAAAATGAAAAATATGCTGATAAAATGACACACAGGGATTATCTTGGTGCACTGTTGAACCTTGGTATTGAGCGAAGTACTCTCGGAGATATACTGATAGATGGATCGGCGGCGCTGGTATTCTGCCTTGACAGGATGGAAGAATTCATTTTAAACGGGCTTACAAGGGTAAAACATACAAATGTGATTTGTGAGTCGGTTGATTATGAAAATATGGATTATACCCCAAAATATGAGCTTGTACGGGGGTCTGTAGCATCTATCCGTCTGGACAGCCTTCTGAGTGTGGCTTTTGGCTCATCAAGGAGCAGTCTTGTTGGTCTGATTGAGGGCGGCAAAGTATTTGTAAACGGTAAAATGGTTACGTCGAACGGATATAAATTAAAAGAAAATGATATTATTTCAGCCCGCGGTTTGGGAAGATTCTGTTATCTTGGTGTTACTGCCGAAACAAAGAAAGGCAGAATGTGGGCAGAACTTAAAAAATTTATTTAGGAGGCTTTTGTCATGACACAGCAAAAAACAGAAGAAAATTGTCTCATTGTTAAAACAGAGAGAAATAAAAGTTATACTATTTATTTTGAAAACAGTTTTGCACATTTAAGTGAGTATCTGGAAAAAGACTGCAATATTTCTGAAAGAAAAATCTGCATAGTTACCGACAGCACCGTTCAGGATCTTTATCTGGAGTCTGTAAAAAAGGAAATGGACGGCAAATGCCGTTATCTCACCAGCTTTTCTTTTCCTGCAGGAGAAGAAAGCAAGACCCTCGATACGGTAAGAAATCTGTATGAACATCTGATTCTGGAGCATTTTGAAAGAAAAGATATGCTGGTTGCTCTTGGAGGTGGTGTTGTGGGTGATCTTACCGGTTATACTGCTGCGACATATCTCAGGGGGATTGATTTTGTACAGGTTCCAACTACACTTTTGTCACAGGTTGACAGCAGTATCGGCGGAAAAACCGGAGTAGATTTTGACAGTTATAAAAATATGGTAGGTGCTTTTCACCAGCCATCCCTTGTATATATGAATCTTCAGGTGCTTTCTACTTTGAATGAGGAGCAGTTTGCCTGTGGAATGGGTGAGGTATTAAAACATGGCCTGATAAAAAGTGCATCTTACTATGAATGGCTTATCGAACATATCTCAGAAATTGATGAACGTGAAACAAATACACTTCGCCGGATGGTTATGGAGAGCTGTAAGATCAAGCGTGCCGTTGTTGAAAAAGATCCTACAGAAAAGGGAGAACGTGCTCTCTTAAATTTTGGACATACCATAGGACATGCTATTGAAAAAGTGAAATCTCCGGAGCTTCTTCATGGACAGTGTGTTGCTTTGGGGTGTGTGGCCGCCGCTTATATTTCTTATAAAAGACAGCTTTTGTCAACTGAGGAATTTTATGAGATGCGCGATATGAATGCAGGATTCAATCTTATGTTTTCTGTCGATAATATTGATGCACAGGAGATTCTTTCTATCACGAAATCTGATAAGAAGATGGATGGCGGAAAAGTAAAATTTATTCTTTTGAAAAAAATCGGGAAAGCTTTTATTGACACGAGTGTGACAGATGAAGAGATTCTTGATGCTATCCGCTTTATTACCTATACAGAAGATTTTGAATAAAATTTTTTCACAAAACGGAGGATACAATGATTAAAACATGGGCATGTATTTTGACAACTGTCATACTTACTGCTTTTGACCAGCTTACAAAATATTTTGCAGTTTTGCATTTAAAAGAAACCTCCGGTGTTCCGCTTATTTCCGGTGTATTCGAGCTTTATTATCTTGAAAATACCGGTGCGGCATGGGGACTGTTCGGCGGCATGAAATGGCTCTTTCTGATCTTGACAGCCCTTATTTCAGCTCTGATTATGTATTCCTGGATAAAAATTCCGAATACTGCAAAGTATACGGCGTTTCGGATTTTAAGTTCCATTCTTGCAGCCGGAGCGATTGGGAATGCTTTAGACCGTGTTTTTCGCGGGTTTGTTGTAGATTTTTTCTATTTTTCACTAATAGATTTTCCTGTATTTAATGTTGCAGACTGTTTTGTCTGCGTCTCATTGATACTAATACTCATTATTTATCGAAACGAGGATTTTTCATGGATGAAAAAATCTTAACAGCTGATCCAGGCATGGCCGGACAGAGAATTGACAAATATGTTTCTGAAAATATAGAGGAGTTTTCACGTTCTTTTATCCAGAAATTGTTAAAAGAGGGAAATGTCCTGATTTCAGATAAACCAGTCAAATCAAATTACAAGCTTACAGGAACAGAAACAATTATGATCCGGATACCCCGGCAGATCGAACCGGATATTGCTGCTGAAAATATTCCTCTGGATATTTTGTATGAGGATGAGGATCTTCTGGTAGTAAATAAGCCGAAGGGAATGGTAGTCCATCCGGGTGCAGGTCATTACAGCGGTACGCTGGTGAATGCTTTAATGTTTCACTGCAAAGATCAGCTTTCAGGAATTAACGGTGTTTTGCGTCCTGGTATTGTACATCGCATTGATCAGAATACAACGGGATCTCTGTTGGTCTGCAAAAATGATTTTTCTCATAACCACATTGCAGATCAGCTGAAAGAACACTCTATTACACGAAAATATAGGGCTATTGTACATGGAAATCTGAAAGAGGATGAGGGAACAATAAATGCTCCCATAGGCAGACATCCAATAGAAAGAAAAAAAATGGCGGTAAATACAAAAAACGGCAGAGAAGCAGTAACACATTATCGTGTTTTGCAGCGTTTTGGCCAGTACACATATATTGAGTGTCGGCTTGAAACAGGCCGTACTCATCAGATTCGTGTGCATATGAGCAGTATACACCATCCTATATTGGGAGATGATGTATATGGTCCGGCTAAATGTCCGTTTTCCGGTCTGCAGGGACAGACCCTGCATGCGCAGGTTCTTGGATTTATACATCCAAGGACTAATATGTATATGGAATTCTCGGCACCGCTTCCGGAATATTTCCAAAAATTACTGAAAAAGTTATAAAATTTCTTTTGAAATTTGTGTACTTTTTGGGCATATTGTAATATAATAATTTATATTGATTTAAGGGAGGGGTTTTGCATGGCGTGTAAATCAATTATAACCATCGGCCGCCAGTATGGCAGCGGAGGCCGTGAGATAGGGCGAAAGCTGTCAGAGAAACTTGGTGTAAAGTTTTATGATAATGAACTTTTAGACAGGGCGGCGAAAGACAGCGGTATTTGTCAGGAATTATTTGAAAATCATGATGAAAAACCGACAAACAGTTTTTTATATTCTCTTGTAATGGATACATATTCACTGGGATATGCTTCTGCAGCTCTTTCTGGTATGCCTATAAACCATAAAGTATTTTTAGCTCAGTTTAATGCCATAAAAGAAATTGCAAAGGAAGGTCCCTGTGTCATGGTCGGCCGGTGCGCGGATTATGCATTGGATGATAATCCGAATCTGATTTCTGTTTTTATTTACGGTGATAAAGAAGTTCGCATCCGCCGGATTGCACAGAAATATGATTTTACTGACGCGAAGGCAAAAGATGTGATACAGAAAACCGACAAACAGCGTGCCAGCTACTATAATTATTATACAAGCAAGCGCTGGGGTGATATTTCAAGTTACGATCTGTGTATTAACAGCAGTGTATTGGGAATTGATGAGACGGTAAATCTTATTTATGAGTTTATACAGAAGAAAGAGGCAAAACAGGCAAAATGAAATTCGTGATTCAGCGTGTAACAAAAGCATCTGTTTCGGTGGAAGATGAGGTAATCGGACAGATTGACCGTGGATTTCTTGTGTTGATTGGTGCAGGAAAAGAAGACAATAAAGAGAAAGCAGATGCATTGATCAAAAAAATGATTGGGCTTCGTATATTTTCCGATGAAGAGGGGAAAACAAATCTTGCTCTGAAAGATGTAGATGGAAGCCTTCTTCTTGTATCACAGTTTACTCTCTATGCAAACTGCAAAAAAGGATACAGGCCCAGTTTTATTGAAGCAGGAGATCCTGAAATGGCTGAGATGCTTTATGAATATGTAGTTTCTGAATGCAGGAAACATATTCCGATTGTGGAAACCGGATCATTTGGGGCCCACATGGAAGTTTCGCTTGTAAATGACGGACCGTTTACTATTATATTAGAAAATTAATATGTAATCAAAAAGCCGGGGTTTCCGGCTTTTTCTTATACAACGGGATGAAGCTGCGAGTATGTGCGAAGTATACTTTTGTTTCTCTATCGCCAAATATAGTATACATAACTATATTATGTAAAATATAATTATTCTTCGCGCAGTCGGACAGCAGTGGCAGCCATGCGCCTTCTCTGATCATCCATGGCAGCGTAATGTTTTTTCGTTGTATTTACATCTTTATGACCCAGGACATCCGCCACAAGATATATGTCGTTTGTTTCCTGATAAAGGCTTGTTCCGTAAGTACTCCGTAATTTGTGCGGAGTAATTTTTTTGGTGGTTGTAATTTGACTTGCATATTTTTTTACCAGATTTTCCACTGCCTGAACCCCGATACGTTTTCTCTGGGTAGATAGAAATAAAGCATTTTCATGACCGGCCAGGGCTGTGATCCCATTTCTTTGTTCAAGATAATTTATAAGGGCTTTTTCAACTTCATCACCAAAATATACAACCATTTCATTTCCGCCTTTTCGGACAACCTTAATCCCGTTATTTTTAAAATCTATATCCTTGATATCCAGTCCCACACACTCGGAAACACGGATTCCAGTGCCCAGCAAAAGCGTTACAATGGCCAGATCACGGACTTTTGTCTTTTCCCAGTATATTTTTTTCTGTCCGGATAAAGAAGCCCCGCAATGCTCAATATAATCCAACAGAGAGGCTGTTTCATCCGCATCAAGGCGTATAATTGCCTTGTCATGGATCTTGGGCATATCTACAAGGACAGTGGGATTTGTTTTAATTAATTCCCGTTTAAAATAATATGCGTAAAAGCCTCTGAGAGCAACCATTTTGCGTTTTAAAGCTCGTTCACCGTTTGTTTTCAAATTATCATTTGACTGGTAAACTTTCAGATATTCCAGATATTCTTCAATATCAACCGGCTTTAGCTGATCTAATACATCTACAGTAAAATCATCCATAGATTTATTTCTAAATGCCGGATTTTCATCTAATAAAAACTGAAAAAAAACGCGGATATCA
Organism: Eubacteriales bacterium; assembly: GCA_030539395.1. Lineage (GTDB taxonomy): Bacteria > Bacillota > Clostridia > Lachnospirales > Lachnospiraceae > Marvinbryantia. The sequence goes on along the minus strand of JAUNSC010000013.1, from coordinate 20,393 downwards.
TATGCGTAGGAAATTCGTGTACGTGTGGATGTTGTTGGCTCAATTGCCCGAAAATAATCTTTGACAAAAGGCGGCATTGATTTTAAAAGTTCTCTTAGACGCAAGGTATTATCAATTTTAACCTGTTCATGGTATGTAAGCTGATTTTTGTCCATATTTGTGTTTATTCCTTTCTTTTGACAATAATCTATTGGAAAAACTATGGTTTGTCGTATAGATTGATGGAGCAAATTAAACATAACATATCTCTTTTACTATTGTCAAGAAAAAGATGTTTTTATAATATTATAACCCAATCCCTTTTAAAAAATATTTAAAGAATAAATACTATAAAAAGGATTGGGTCTGATTGTAAATATTGAAAGCCAAAAGTTTTGTTTTGTCAAGACAGTTATATTACTTCAGTTCTTCTGAATAATACGGTATGGTCAGATATTGTCCATACTGTATATCTGAACCAATATTATTGATTTCTTTGATTTCACGAATATATGCTGCAGGATTTTTATATTCATCCGTCATATATTGCTCTGCAATGCCCCAGAGTGTATCACCGCATCCCACACGGATATCAGTATAATACTTATAGGCGGCAGGCTTTTCAGCACGTACACTAAAATTATGGAATAAAATAGAAACCGAAAAAGTCATGATGACAAGTGCAAAAACAGATGCAATCCTTCTGTTTCTCTGAATTTGACGTAATCTTCTTCTTTTTGCTCTACTCATTTTATAATCCCCCTCATCTTTCTGACATCATAAAGAACGTCCGTTCGATAATTAGATTATAATACTAGAACAAATGTTTGTCAACAGAATTTCGAACAAATTTTCGATTTTATATATTTTTTATATTTCTGAATCTTTTTGGGTATCGGTTGAATCCTGTGACTGCCGCTCTTCCGTTTCTGCTGTGTCAGCATATCCGGCCCCAAAAGCTTTTAAAGCCTTCTCAAGGCCGGGCTGCAGTTCTTCAATCGTTCTCTCATAGGAAGCTTTCGCTTCTTCTTTGATACCGTTGATTCCTGTGGTTTTTTCGATATTGTCAACATCATCAAGAGGGAGGATATAATACCTGGAACCGTCATTATCCTGCCAGCGGTATACCCATGTAGGCAGAAGTTCTATATTTTTAATGGATACTTCTCCCCTGCTGTTTTGATGAAGCGTTAAGGTGATCATTGCTCCGTCTTCAGTGTGACCGGTAGGCATCTCATCCATCAGGTACATTCTCTGATTGCTGAGAGCATTGCCCTCCGAAAAGATGCAAAACATATTTTGTCCGGTTGCAGATGATGTAAATACATCAATAGGCTGTTCGCAATGGGGATGGCCTCCTATAATCGCACCGACCCCCATATCTGCAAGTTTCTGGGCAATTTCCCGCTGATAATCAGCTTCTGTAAGCTGATATTCATTTCCCCAGTGCATCTGTGCAATGATAAACTGTGCTCCTTCCTGGTTCATGGCATATATGTTATTTTCCATTTCTACATAAAAAGGATCCAGATTATTGTAATCAAAAACATTAATCAGATTCCAGTCTTCCTGTTCCAGCTGCATACCATTTAAGTTAGTTCCCGTTCCTGTTGTTTCATAGACATAATTGACAAATCCAATTTTGATTCCGTTTATATCCGCTATGTAATAATGTTTGTCCTGCTCTGTTTTTCGAATCCCTGTATAGGGAATCTTTTTTTCCTCATAGACATCCATCGTCCTGTGAAATCCGTAGGACCATCCGTCATATATATGGTTTGTAGCAAGAAACTGAAGATCAACACCGCTGTCCCTTATATTTTCTATAATGATATCAGGTGATTTAAAAGAAGGATAGCCTGAATATCCAAGTTCATCACCGCCCAGTGCACCTTCAAATTCACAGGTCATATAATCCGGAGCACTATAATAAGGCGTTATAAATTTATATATGGAAGAGAAATCGTATTTTCCGTCACTGTCAGGATAGGAGTCAATAAACGGAGAATGAAGCAGCATGCATCCGGTACTTCCTATGCTGATATCCTTTTCAGGATATACTGTTTCCGTTTCTGTTACAGTCTCTGTTTCCGTTTCTGCCGGTTTTCTTTTTTCCCGGATTAAACCAGATACTGCCGCAACAATTTTTGTAAACAGAAAAACACACAAAAGCAGGGCCAGAGCGTAAGCCAATGCCTTTTTCCATTCTCCCTCTTTTAGTTCCTGAATGCGGAAGCGTAAATATTCCTGCCGCGACAGTTTTTTTCGCATTTTGATACGATTACTTTTTTTCTGCCGCTGTGTTTTCTGATATTGCCTGTGTTTCCGTCTTAAGCGCCGCTTTAAAATTCGCCCCGCCGTCTGCAGTTTTTCCTTAGCAGTCTTCTCTTCTGTGCTCTTTTTCATTTTAACTCACAAATCTCCCACAATATGCTCTTTTTAGTGATGGAACAGTCTGATGCCCGTGAAAGCCATCACCATATCATATTTGTTACAGCACTCAACTACGAGGTCATCACGCACAGAGCCGCCCGGCTGGGCAATATATTTCACGCCGCTTTTGTGTGCGCGTTCAATATTATCACTGAATGGAAAAAAAGCATCGGAACCAAGAGTAACACCGTCCATCTGGTCAAGCCAGGCACGTTTTTCTTCTCTTGTGAATACTTCCGGTTTTATTTTGAATACTTTTTCCCATGCACCGTCTGCCAGAACATCCATATATTCTTCACCTATATATACATCAATGGCATTATCTCTGTCAGCGCGGCGGATACCGTCAATAAAGGGAAGATTCATTACCTTCGGACACTGACGGAGAAGCCAGTTGTCGGCTTTCTGTCCTGCAAGTCTTGTACAATGTACACGTGACTGCTGGCCTGCGCCGATACCGATGGCCTGGCCGTCTTTTACAAAGCAGACAGAGTTAGACTGTGTATATTTCAAAGTGATAAGTGCAATCTTCATATCTCTTAAAGCATCTGCCGGAACATTCTTATTTTCTGTTACGATATTGGAAAGCAGCTCATCATTAATCGGCAGCTCCTGACGTCCCTGTTCGAAAGTTACGCCAAATACTTCTTTATGTTCAATCGGCGCCGGACGATAAGCCTCATCAATCTGGATTACATTATAATTGCCGTTTTTCTTTGCTTTAAGAATTTCCAGAGCCTCTTCTGTATATCCGGGAGCAATGACTCCGTCTGATACTTCTCTCTTGATCAACATAGCTGTATCTTTATCACAGACATCAGATAATGCGATAAAGTCACCAAAAGAAGACATTCTGTCTGCTCCTCTTGCCCTTGCGTATGCACAGGCCAGCGGAGACAGTTCACCGCAATCATCCACCCAGTAAATTTTTGCAAGTGTATCTGTAAGAGGAAGACCGATCGCTGCGCCGGCCGGAGAAACATGTTTAAAAGATGTTGCAGCCGGAAGACCTGTTGCCTCTTTTAATTCACGTACCAGCTGCCATCCGTTTAAAGCATCCAGGAAATTGATATATCCCGGTTTTCCGGATAATACCTGAATCGGCAGTTCGCCCTCTTTCATGTAAATGCGGGATGGTTTCTGATTTGGATTACATCCGTATTTTAACTGTAATTCTTTCATGATAGATTTTCCTCCTATTTATTCTTATTTACAATCTTCGTTTCATAATTGCCTGTTTCAATATCAATATAACGTACAAAAAGGGAAACTTTATTATCGGCATTCAGACTATTCCACAACATATCTGTAAACGCATCCATATCATCCATTATAGCTATAAGCTTCGGTTCCCCCTCAAAACTGGGCAGCGGATTTCCATCGCACTGATAGGTATGAATAAAATGTCCTTCGCCGGCTTTCGGATTCTGATATGCAAATGTAAAACGGCTGCAGGAATCAGGATCACCGTTATTGCTCTTAAGAATCGACATGGCATAATTGTAATTACCGTTTTCAATATGAAGAATGCCGGAAATACGCGGTGTATAGTTCGGAGCATCCGGTTCAAATTCACGGGTACGTAAGGATTGTTCAAATGTCATCTGCGTGTCCATTCCTTCATAGATTGTATCTGTCTGGTCTCCGTTTGTTACAATTGTTTTGTTTCCCAAAACACGTACCGGAGCATAAATGATAAGACTCGGATCAGAGAGTTTGGCCGGATCAAAAGCCTGTGTGCGGATACCTTCTCCATCTTCAACAAATACACGATTACGGCTGTTTTCGCTTCTGCCCATAATGAAGTAAGCTGTTACTGCTTTTTTTCCATCCGGTGTTTTGCCGATGACAATACCTCTTCCGGGATATGCATTGCTTTTCAGTTCCTGTTCCAGTGAAATCATTTTCATTGTAAAATCTCCTTTCATTTTGCGGCTGTCAAATATACGTTTTTCATATAATCCCCCAAATTTTCTGTTATATGAAAAACCGCCTGAGCAGCCCATTATAAAGTGGTCGCCCAGGCGGTCGGCATTAATATGTTGTTGTACTCCCTATAGGTTGTCCTATTTTTCCGCCAGTCATACAACTCTCAACATTATCCTACACTATTCGACAAAAAAACTCAACATTAAATTCTTCAAAATTTTAGCAATCAGGATTAGATTATATAAATATCCCCCATCTCTTTCTGCCATTCTACAAGGTCTTCCAGTGTATATTTATCAACAACACCGCTGATGGCGGCATCCAGCTCTTTCCACAGCCGTAATGTGACACACGAATCCTGTCTCGGACACTGATTTACTTCGTCATCCAGACAGGAAACCGGAGCAAGACTTCCTTCTGTCAGCCTCAAAATCATACCCACCGTATATTCTACGGGTGTTTTGGACAGACGATACCCTCCCTGCGGGCCGCGTATACTTTTTACAAAACCTGCTCTTGACAAGATTGTAATAATCTGCTCCATATATTTAATCGAAATATTTTGACGGGCGGCAATATCTTTCACTCTGACAGGCCCACTTCCCCCCATTATTGCCAGATCAAGCATCATTCTCATCGCATAGCGTCCTTTTGTTGAAATCTTCATTTTGGTGCCTCTTTTCCTATTAAATCAATATGGTTATAGTATAATCTTACCTTTTTTGAAGTGAAAAAGCAAGCAAATAATGTAATCGAACAAATTTTCTGAACTTTTGTTTGCATTTTATGAAAAATTATTATATACTTATATAAAACAGACAGGAGGCAGTATTATGGCATATGGAAAAATTACAAAAAAGCAAACAGAAATTCTTGAATATATAAAAAGTGAGATTTTGAACAGAGGTTTTCCGCCTGCTGTCCGTGAGATTTGTGAGGCGGTTAATTTGAAATCCACCTCTTCTGTTCATTCTCATCTGGAGACATTGGAAAAGAACGGATATATCAGAAGAGACCCAACCAAACCAAGAGCAATTGAGATTATAGATGACAATTTCAATCTGGTCCGCCGGGAAGTTGTTAATGTTCCTATTATCGGCCGTGTCGCGGCCGGGCAGCCACTTTTAGCTGTAGAAAATATAGAAAACTATTTTCCTATCCCGGCAGAGTTTATGCCGAATGCGCAGACATTTATGCTGAATGTAAAAGGAGAAAGTATGATCAATGCCGGAATTTTTGACGGTGATCAGATTCTTGTACAGCAGCAAAATACTGCCAGAAACGGTGACATTGTTGTTGCTTTGATAGACGATTCTGCTACTGTAAAAACTTATTATAAAGAAGATGGTTACTATCGTCTCCAACCGGAAAACGATACTATGGATCCGATCATTGTTCACGGAGATATTCAGATTCTGGGAAAAGTAATCGGTGTTTTTCGCTTTCTTTCCTGACAGTGCAAAATGAAATGTACATAAACCAAAAGAGGAAAATTCTCAAACCGGGAACTTTCCTCTTTTATATATTAATATGATGCCAGGGTCAAAAGGTCATGATCTTCATGCCTGCACGAAAAATCATGACGTTGGGACCCGTTAAACATGAGAAAGCAGCCATTTTTCGAAGAAAGCATGAAAGTGGATGAGAGACTTTATTTCTTTAATGTTTCAGGATCTACAGTCTTTCCGTCCCGCCAGATACGTTCCAGATCATAAAACAGCCGGTTCTCAGAATCAAAAATATGAACAATGATATCGCCATAGTCCTGGAGGATCCAGTTTGCTGTCTGGTAACCTTCCACCTGTTTGCATTCATAACCTGCACGGCCAAGAGTTTCATCCACATTATCTACCAGAGCCTGTACCTGATTCTTATTCATTCCGCTTGCGATAACAAAATAATCTGCAAGGACAGATACTTCAGTAATATCTATTACTTTAATATCTTCCCCCTTTTTATCCTCCAAAGCCTGTACAGCCAATGCTGCCATTTCTTTTGAATTATTCATGAGTACTTCCTTTCTAAAAGCCTTTTTCCATCTACTCTAAAGCCTTTTCCTTATAATATGCATATGTTTTCATTGTCATAGAATCCATGTTTTTGGCAGAACCCCGCAAATAGGCAAGAGTATCCGATAATATTTTAAGCAGGGTAACATCGATATCTTCAAATGCAAGCTTTCGTACATCTGAAAGATTTGGTGCTTTACATCTCATAGGTTCAATATAATCTGCGATATAAATGATCTTATCTAAAAGAGTCATGTCTGGTTTTCCTGTTGTATGACAGGCTATTGCGGAAAGAATTTCTTCATCTTCGATGCCATATTTTTCTCTGGCAATATATGCTCCAACTTTTGCGTGAAGCAAAAACGGATTCTTTTGCTCTGTCTCAGACATGGTAATCTGATTCTTTAAACATATTTTTAACTTTTTTGCGTCCGGTATACATTTGGCACAATCATGAAGCAGTCCGGCCACCAAAGCCTTTTCAATGTCTTCACCATAACGCATTGCAAGCGCTGCTGCAGTGTACATTACACCTTCTGTATGCTCATAGCGTCCCGCATCAAGATACTTTCTCAATGTTTTTTTCATCTTTGGAATATTATACATATCATCCTCCGCCGGTTTAAAAACAATATCTTTATTCTTCACATTCCATATAAAGTTTTAATTCGTGTATATATCTGATTACGCTGTCAGGAACATAATACCGTATCGGTTTGTCCCGGGCAATCCATTTCCGGATCATTTGAGAAGAAACATCCATATTTGGAGTAGACAATTTTTCGACTTTAGCCTGAAACAGTTCACTAACATGAGCAATCGCACCTTCAAGTTCCAGTGTATCTACATGATATCGTGTTGCTGCCACAAGTGTGGCAAGCTGAGCAATACGCTGTGGATCTTTCCATTCTTCAAAGCTGAACAGAGAATCCGCCCCCATTATAAAATAATAGTCTGTATCAGGATGCTCTTCTGTAAGACGCTCTAACGTCTCTCTGGTATATGTGTAACCCTTATCATGGGCCTCTTCCAGAGAAAGTTCAAAATGGGGATTGTCTGCTATCGCAAGCCTGACCATCTCAATACGCTCCTCCAGAGATGCACGGCCTGTTCTATTGAGTTTGTGTGGTGGATTTCCTGATGGCATAAACAGTACTTTTTCCAGATTAAACTGATGAAAAGCACTTTCGCCCAAAATCAGGTGTCCAACATGTATGGGATCAAATGTGCCTCCCATAATACCCACCTTACGTTTTTCCATAATTTCCTCCCCAAATTACAGCGGCAATAAAATTTTTTTCTTAGAATCTTTTCCTTCTTTATACAAAACAATCTTTTTTCCGATAACCTGAACCACCTGTGAATGTGTCCGCTCTGCCACTACCTGAGCGATTTCTTTTGGATCATCTGCACAATTCTGCAATACACTGATCTTAATCAATTCACGTGCATTGAGGGCATCATTGATTGCCTGTGTATTTTCAGGAGTCAGACTTGCCTTTCCGATTTGAAAAACAGGCTCCATCGTCATGGCAAGACCTTTTAAATATGCTCTCTGTTTACTTGTCATAATTCCTCCCAAAGTCCCTATTTATAATAGTCAAATGCAAGGCCATACATGCGGACAGTATCTCCTTCTTCAATACCTGCCGCTTCAAGTTCATCCAGAATGCCATTGTCTTTTAAAAACTTCTGAAAGAACATAAAACCTTTTTCAGATTCAAGATTTGTATAACCCAGCATTTTTTCGATACGGGGACCTTCTACAATAAAAGTATGTTCCTCTTCTGAGGATTTTTCAACCTTATATGGCAAATTTTCATCAATATAAACTTCGTCCGGGAAAAATTCCTGTTCAAAAATGATTTTTTCCTGGGGAAGTGAATCCAGTAACTCCTGTACATAGTAAAGAAGTTCTTTTACTCCTTTACCGCTGACTGCAGAAACAGGAAATACCTTTATTCCCTGAGGTTCGAATTCCTCGCGGATACGTTCAACAGGATCTTCATCGCCGGAATAAATTACGTCAATTTTATTAGCAGCAATTACCTGAGGTCTTTTTGCAAGTTCCTCGTTATATGCCTCAAGTTCATGATTGATCTTATAAATATCATCTATTGGATCACGGCCTTCTGTAGATGCAGCATCTACAAGATGAATCATAACGCGTGTCCGTTCTATATGGCGCAAAAATTCATGCCCCAGGCCAATGCCCTCCGACGCACCTTCTATAAGCCCGGGGATATCTGCGATGACAAAACCCTTTCCCTCCATATCAACCACACCAAGATTAGGACTCAATGTTGTGAAATGGTAATTGGCTATTTTGGGTTTTGCATTTGTTACTCTGGATAGAAAGGTGGATTTACCCACATTCGGAAATCCGACAAGTCCCACATCCGCAATCACTTTAAGTTCAAGAATCACATCCAATACTCTTGAAGGTTTTCCAGGCTGAGCATATTTGGGCACCTGCATGGTAGCTGTAGCAAAATTCATGTTTCCAAGACCGCCGCGTCCACCCTTTAAAATAACCTGACGCAGATTATCACCGGACATATCTGCAATTACTTTTCCGCTTTCAGCGTCTTTGATGACAGTTCCCTCCGGCACTTTCAATATGACATCTTTTCCGTTTGCCCCATGGCACCGCTGTTTTCCACCGTCTTTTCCGTGTTCAGCGGAAAATTTATGATGATGCCGGTAATCTCCAAGAGTAGTAAGACCTTTATCTACTTCGAAAATAACATCTCCGCCTTTTCCGCCGTCGCCGCCATCAGGTCCGCCGGCTGCAACGAACAACTCTCTTCGAAAGCTTACATGACCATCTCCGCCCTTGCCGGAGCAAATTGTAATTCTAGCTCTATCTGCAAACATATAATACCTCATACGAAAACGGGCTTCAAACCATAAGATTTGAAGCCCGAAAAATTATTCTGCTGATACCGGAATGACAGAAACCTGTTTCTTGTCACGTCCCTTTCTCTGGAATCTAACTACACCATCTGCTGTTGCAAATAATGTATCATCACCACCGCGTCCAACATTTTCACCCGGGTGAATCTTTGTTCCACGCTGTCTGTAAAGAATATTTCCAGCTTTTACAAACTGACCGTCAGCTCTTTTCGCACCTAATCTTTTAGATTCGGAATCTCTACCGTTCTTTGTAGAGCCCACACCTTTTTTATGAGCGAAGATTTGAAGGTTCATATTCAACATGTCCTACACCTCCTTGAATATAAGTCTGATATACTCATTACCGTAACTTTTCTGAATTGCTTCCAAACCAAGTACCATGGAATCAAGAAGAAGCTTCGTTTTATCGGAGCTGTCTTCTTCCAGCTGCAATACAACAAGGCCATCCTCATCCGCATCTACCGTCATTCCGTCAGACGTAAACTGTTCAATGGAATTGACCGTATTTACTGTGAGTACAGAAACTGCCGCACAGACAGGATCATATCCTTCTGCGACATATCCGGCATGTCCCTCGCATCGAAATCCCATATACTCTCCGGACTTTTTATACACAATCACATTGATCATACTGATTAAGCGTTAATTTTTTCAATCTTAACCTGTGTGTACTGCTGTCTGTGACCGTTTTTCTTGTGATATCCGGTTTTTCTCTTGTACTTGTAAACAATTACTTTTTTTGCCTTTGCGTTTTTAACTACGCTGGCTGTAACTGTTGCAGCTGCAACGTCAGAACCAACTTTCAGTTCATCACCTTTTACAGCAAGTACCTGATCAAATGTAACAGTTTCACCGGCTTCCACACCAAGTTTTTCTACGTTAATGATATCGCCTTCGGCTACTTTGTACTGTTTACCACCTGTTGCAATAATTGCGTACATATGGCACCTCCTATTATCATTACTCGCCGGGTACGGTGGCCATTCTATATAACACTTAAACCTCCCCGTGCGGCATACTCAAGTATTGTAGCACATTATGGAATATTCGTCAATTATTATTTTATTTAACAGTAAGTGTTTTTGAGGCACTCCAGTTTCCATATTTAATAGTCTTACCGGATTTTACATAACCTCTTATCTGGATAGTATATTTCTTTCCTTTTGAAAGGGCTTTTGTAGTATAGCTTGCTTTGGAGGAAGAAACATTTATGTTTTTGCTCCACTTACCGCCGTTCTTTTTATAACGGATCTGATAACCGCTTACACCTGCCTGCTTTTTCCATTTAAGAATAATCTTATGTTTTGTATTGGAGTTGGCACTGGTTACATTAATCTTTGTCGGCAAAACGAAAACACTGGTCTCTGCTTTTTCCGTATCGGTGTATGCACGGATGATAGCTACACCGGGTTTCTTTCCTGTAACTACGCCATCTTTATTTACGGTTGCAACAGCAGTATCAGAAGACATAAATTTAACGTTCTTCGGCATGCCGGAAATTGTTTTTAATGATTTCGCAAGTGCATTGCCTTTAATCACAGTATATGTCTTTGCCATTTTCCAGTTATTGGAGACGGCTTTGCGCTCTGCTTCTACTCTCAGTTCGTAAACAGCTTTTTTTCCGTTATAGGTTTTGGCTGTGATTTTAGCACTTCCTTCAGCTACGCCTGTTATTGTACAGAAAGTATACGTATAATTGCCAAACTTTTGTGTTTTTGTTGAACTGATTGTTGCAACTTTAGTATTACTGCTTGCAAATGTTACAGGAGCCCCGCCTGCAGGTGTTGTTCTTGTAGCGAGTATGATCTGTTTCTTCGGTGCAACTTTGTGGGAAGATTTAGCTGCAGTTTTAACGGCAGAAATCTTGTTATTTTTTTGTGTTGCCTCTGTAATAATTACTTTTGAAGGAGCCTTTCTTACAGTAATGTTTACGGAAGCTTTCTTTGTATATGTTGTTTTCGTCGGATTTTCTGTTGCTTTTGCAACAAGTGTAGCTGTACCGGCAGCTTTTGCAGTAATCTTTCCATATCTGTCAACTGTAAATACAGAAGTATTACTGCTGCTCCATGTGATCGCGTTTGTATGTGTGCTCGGTGATGCAACAAGTGTAGAGCTCAGATCCATGGATTCGCCTGCGTAGAATACATAACCTCTTTTTGTCTTTGATGCGGCTTTAAATGATAAGCTGTAAGGCTGAATATTATCCAGATAGTTAATTTTGTTAGTAAGATTCTTATCATTTGCATACTTCATTGCATAAGAATTCTGATAAACATATAATACGGTATCCGTATTTGGCACAAGCGTTGCTCCAATACTTGATACACTGCTGGGAACTGTCATTCTTGCCAGATTATAACAGTTAATACAAATGTTGTTTCCAATAGATTTTGTTCCATTGCCGATGGTAATCTGATACAGGGATTTCATGCTGCCATAAGCATTATCGCCGATTGACTCAACCGTACCCGGAAGAGTAACATAGGAAAATGCACATCCGTAGAAGGCTTTGGAACCAATTGTTCTAAGAGAAGACGGATAATCAATGCTATATAAAGAAGAACAGCCTTCAAATGCACTGGCTCCGATGGATGTCACTTTTGCTCCCAGGGTGACCTGTTCCAGATTTGCACAGCCTTTGAATGCCTGACTGTCAATTTTTGTTACATATCTCGGAATAACAACGCTGTAAATTTCTCCGCGATGAGCAGATGCGATAAAATTGGAACCAATTTCAACAACTGCTTTTCCGCCTATTTTTTCCGGAATATCAATGATATCCTCGGCGCCTGAATAACCTGTGATTTTCACACCGCCGCTCACTGCTGCAGTTGAAAAAAGTGATGCCGGAGATGCTGCACTTGCACTCACACCAATCATACATACCAATGCAAAAGCGATCATGCACAATATGGTATTGATACTTTTTCTGGTTGCTTTCATATTTATTTTCCTCCCACCAAAATATTATTTATTATATTCCAGACTTCTTTCTGGAATGTCCAGTGTAGAAATCATAACATTTTTGTAACAACTTTTCAATACTTTTTTAAGAAATATTTGATATTTTTTGAAAAAAACCGAACTGTTCACTGATTGATTTTCTGATACGCTTTCTGGTCACTTCTACCAGTCCCAAAGCAGTCATATCCACAACACAACATTTTATTGGATCATTGTTTAAGCAGTCTGCCAGATAATCCATCAAATTTCTTTTGTCTTCAGGATCTTTCATATTTATAAAGTCAATCAAAATCATTCCGGAAAGATTCCGAAGTCTTAACTGGCGGGCGATTTCTTTTGCCGCTTCCATATTAATCTTAAAAAAAGTTTTCTGAAGATTCTTTCCATGATCAAATTTACCTGTATTTACATCAATTGCCACGAGGGCTTCTGTCTGCTGTATAACAAGATATGCACCAGATTTGAGCCAGATACGCTCTCTGACAGCTTCGTCCACAGAAGATTCAATATTATATAATTTAGAAAGAGGTATAAGTTTGTCCTGATAAAAGCGCAGAATATCAGATGAATAGCTCTCTCTGTCAAAATAGTCTTTTATATCATGATACAGATCTTCACAGTCAGTGATAATTTCTTCATATTCGCTATTATAAACATCCTTAAGATGTGATAACCAAAGAGGAGGATTCCGGTAAAGGCAGGTCCTGCACAACCTGTGAGGTGCAATATCCATGATATGTTTAAATTGTGCGGAAAGCTTTTCTGCTTCCCGTAAAATTTCATTCTCTGATGCATTTACAGCATTCGTACGCACAATCCATCCGTATACGTCATTTTTAAAGGGCGCCATCAATTCTTTCAGATGCGCTCTATGCTCTGCATTAATCTTTGTTGAGAGACTTATCTGATTTTTCCCGGCTGTAAGCACAAGAAACCTGCCGGACAAACTGATATCCGAAGTAACACCTGGAGCCTTACTTTTTACAGCATCACGTGATATCTGGACAATCAATTCATCACCGGCTGCCAGTTTTTTTGAATTGCCTTTTTGAGTATAAAAAGGCTGTTGATTATCTGAAATAGCATAATAGCAGGGAACGCCATTCTCAATTTCGATAAAAGCCGCCTGAATGTTTTTTACGACATTGGCGACTTTTCCTATGTAAATGTTTCCTACCAATGAAGTGTTTTCTTCTGTATCATAGGAAATTTCCACTGCTTTCCCGTCATGGTAAAGCAGTGTCACTATTCCGTTTTTATATCTGGTAATAACTAATTTATGATCCAAGAATCTCTTCTCCTAACTCTTCAAGAGAAACCAGCTTTTGCTGTGTTTCAGTGCCTGTATCAGCATATAATTCACTGCGGTGAATAAGAAGTGAAAATTCAGGCATATTCCATCCAATGTAAGAAGCAAATGCTTCTATTACGAGTTCCGGTTTTAAATTGGCGGCACTGCCGGCGGCGACCGTCATACGTACCTGTTCATTTTCTGTACAGCAATTATAAATCATTGGACAGATATTTACTTCTTTCTCACTCTTCTTTGTTTTTTTCAGAATATTTATCTGTTTCTGTGCAAGAAATTCATCAAACTTTTCCTGCCAGCCTGCAGGCGGCTCTTTCCCTTCTCTGAATGCAACCGTATAGTCTGCAGCAGCAACCAGGGACATTGCCTTACCGGATTTTCCTTCTTCAATCTGTCTGAAGCTTTGTACACAGATACCTTCAACCATAACTTCATTCAAACGCCTAACGGCTTCTTTCGAAGAAATCGGTGTATGGATCTCAATATCAAGATATTCTCCGCTGCTGGTTACCCCTACTCCCAGAGGAAGAGCAAAGGACATGATCATATGGGGGCTAAAGCCTCCTGTAAAAGCAATATCAATATCTGCTCTTCTCATTACTTTTTGAAAATAGCGCATAACATCAAGATGACCGATAAATTTCATAGCGCCATATTTTGAAAATTTAATTCTTACCTTCAAAACAGACACCTCCTTTATATTTCGCAGCACCGCAGCCTGAACACGACTGATGGCAATTGGGAGTAATAATTCCCTGTTGCGCTCTTTCCCACTCTTTTTTCAGGAATTTTTTCGTCACACCGATATCAATAAAATCCCATGGGAGGATTTCATCCATATCACGCACTCTTGTAGTATAAAAATCAATATCTATGCCTGTATGCTCAAAAGCTTTGAGCCATTTCTCATTGTCAAATGTTTCTGACCAGGCATCATAGAGTGCACCGTTTTTGTATGCATCAAGAATTGCCGCGGAAACTTTTCTGTCACCTCTCGCCAGAAGTCCTTCCAAAACAGTTACATCCGCTTCATGCCAGTGATACCGGATACTCTTGTGGTTCAGTTGTTCCCTGATCTCATGATTTACCGTTTTGGCGCGTCCAAGAAAATCTCCCATAGTACACATTGGCGCCCACTGGAAAGGTGTAAACGGTTTAGGAACAAAAAAGGATGTGCTGACTGTAATCTGGCATTTTCCATTTCTCTGATCCTTTGGAATCTCATAATAACGCTCAGCTATTTTCTCAGCCAGATGTGCGATTGCTTTCCGGTCCTCTTCCGTCTCTGTCGGCAGTCCCAACATAAAATAAAGTTTTACCTTGTTCCATCCGCCTTCAAAAGCTTCTCCGGCACCTTTTAAGATTACTTCCTCTGTCAGACCTTTATTGATTACATCCCGGAGCCGCTGTGAGCCTGCTTCCGGTGCGAAAGTAAGACTGCTTTTTCTTACATCCTGCACTTTGCTCATAACATCAAGAGAAAAAGCATCTATTCGGAGGGAGGGAAGAGATATATTCACGTTCTGTTTCCGGCACTCTTCTATCAAAAAATTTACCAGTTCTTCCAGCTGCGTATAGTCACTGGAACTCAAAGAGCTAAGGGATATTTCTTCGTGCCCTGTACTTTTCAGCATTTTGACAGCCACTTCTCTGAGCATATCCACATTTCTCTCTCTCGTAGGACGATACAGCATTCCGGCCTGACAGAAACGGCAGCCTCTGATACAACCTCTCTGGATTTCCAGTACAACCCTGTCCTGAGTTGCTTTGATGAAGGGAACGACGGGTGTTTCCGGATAAACTGCGTTTGTAATATCCATAACAATTTGTTTCTGGATAACTTTCGGAACAGAGTCTTTCAATGGTTTAAATGCTGCAATAGTACCGTCATCATTGTATATCACATCATAAAGAGACGGGACATAGATACCGGGCACAGATGATGCAGCTTCCAAAAATTCGCGCCGGCTTTTTCCGTCTTTCTTATATTCTTTATATAAGTCGATCAGCGCATCATATACCGTTTCGCCTTCTCCGATATAAAACATATCAAAAAAATCCGCAAGAGGTTCCGGATTATAAGTGCAGGGGCCGCCTCCGATTACAATAGGACATTCATCATCACGCTGCGATGCTAAAAGGGGAATCCCGCTAAGTTCCAGTACCTGAAGAATATTGGTGTAACACATCTCATACTGTATTGTAATTCCCAGAAAATCAAACTCTTTTATCGGATCCTGGGATTCGAGTGCAAAAAGCGGGATATGATTCTCCCGCATGATTTTATCAAGATCTATCCAGGGAGAATAGACCCTCTCGCACCATACATCTTCTCTTCGATTAAACATATCGTAGAGAACCTGGATTCCGAGATGGGACATTCCGATTTCATATACGTCCGGAAAGCACATACAGAAACGTACATTCACCTTTTCCGGGTCTTTCATGACCGAGTTCACCTCCCCGCCGATGTAGCGGGCAGGCTTGTCAATTTTTAGTAATATTTCATCATTTAAAGCGAGTTTTCGCATAAATCTCCTTTCATTTTTGTGCAATACTCACAAAAAATCGTTTGCTTGTCTTTTCCGATTTTTTTGAAAAAACAGCCTGTTTTTTATGGCTTTTTATCGGATTTGTGAGTGTGAAATATACTGCTTTTTACCTGATTTTTGCCCCTGCGTAACAAATTCAATTTTTTTCTACTGCGCAGCACTGTGCATAATTATGCATTGTTTTATAGCCTTGTATAAAGATACATAGCACGGAATAGCAGTATTTAACAGTATAAAGCATGCATTTTTTATGCAAATTTTCAAGAATTACGTTCTGTTTATGGCATGCTATGCAAGAATCCGATACTGTCTGTTACCAAATGTCAGTATACATCTCCAGGCAGTACATTAACCCACCATATTGTAAACTTTTGCTGGAAGGAATTCAAGCAAATCTTTTTCGGGAATAGGAATATCCAGTGTAAGATTTGTCCGGGGAAGAATGTCTACTATAAATGCAGCTATTTGTTTTTCACACTCATATACAGTTTCTTTCGGGATATTAATATACACCTCCTCTGTAACTTTTGTACCATTATGCCCCATACATGAAGAAATCGCTTTTAAGCTAATATCATTTTCTTTTAACACGGTTGCATAGGTGTGGCGGAGGTCATGCCAGCGCAGATCAGGCAGATTACATTCAGCCAGAAGTTTTTTGAAAGGTTTTCCGAAGCTGCTTCTGTTATATGGCAGGCCATTTTCTTTAAAACATACGAAATCCAAATCCTGAAAATCAGGATTGGATTTCTGCATTGCTTCATATTTGTGACGTGCCACAATCAATTCGTCTATTATGAAGTTTCCCAAAGGAATAGTTCGATTTCCTGAACGGGATTTTGTTTTTACTTCCTGTGTACATAAACGTTCTTCATCGGCTCCGTCATTTGAAAGGGTTCTTCCCAGCTGCCGTCTGATGTGCAATTCCCCTTCCCACCAATCTATATCAGAAAATTTAATTGCAATTACTTCAGATATTCTTAAACCTGTTGTTAAAGATAAGAGCAATGGTATATACATTTCTGGCTTTGTGTTTTTGCACGTCAGCAAAAGCAATGATATCTGTGGAATAGAGAGAATCGGATTCTGTTTTTCTTCATATGTTAGGGTACCGTCTCTCATGGCTTGATGATATGCCTTCCTTACTGCTTTTTTCTTCATGCGAATGGCAGTGATTGCAGGGTTACTTCGTGTAATTTGATGGCTCTTTGCATAAGAAAAAGAACTTCTTAAAACAGTATACGCTGACTTTAAAATTCCTTTTTTTTCAATGGAATTCAAAATTTTATTAATATCATTTCGTTCAATATCGACGATCTTTTTGTTTGGATCCCATATCTTTAAGATGTAGTTATAGATTATATTTCGGTAATTACAAAATGTATTGTAAGAAATCTTCTCTACATCGCTCATATAATAATAGAGCCAAAAGTCAAAAAATTCTTTGAGCGTGTATTCAAAAGGAACAAATTTTTTTGAATGCAGTTCTGTAATTGTAAATTCTTTTGCTTTTAACGCTTCTGTCTTGGTATGATATCCCCCTTTTTGCATGGGATATTCCATCCCATTGGAAAATGTCAGTAGAAAGCGATATGCAAACTTTTTCCTGACAGGTGTAATGGTATCTCTGAACTTCCATGAAATAATAGCTCCGTATTGCAGACTTTCTTTGATAACAGGTTTTTCAATCATCTTCATATGTGTGGCCTCCTTCCATGGAGTTGGCAACTGCATAGATGGGGTCAAAAGAAGAGTCAATCAATGCTGAAATTTTTTCCTTCGCCGCAATAATACCGCAATAAACTTCAAAAGTGGTCGCAGTGCTTTTGTGTCCCATCACTTTGGAAATTTCTTCTAATGGCATACCCTGTTCAAGTAAAATCGTAGCAAATATATGCCTTAAATCATGCATAGAGACTCTTGGAAGAGCATTTCTCTCACATATCCGTTCCAAAGCGGCATTGCAGGTAGAGTCACCTTTGATGTTTCCTTTTGGTCCAATACAAATGTACTCTTTCCACTCTTGATTTTCTTTGCCAAGATTTTCAAACAACTGCATATTTTCTTTTCTCCGGATTTCTAATTCCTGAAAAATAATTTTATGTATACGCAATGTTCGATAACTACATAATGATTTGGGCGGCTTAAGTGATTGCTTTGAAGTAAGTATTTTGTAAGTTGTATCATTTTTTACAATAAGTTCATAATCTCTGGTAATCTGACGTTCTACCTTAACCGTCTGCTTTTCCGGATCGAAATCGGAATATTTTAGTCCCATAATTTCACCTTTTCGCAATCCGGCAAATAATGCGAGCAGAACTTCTAAATAAATAGAGTGATACTCATAAGCTGCTTGAAGTAAAGTTTTTATCTGCTCTTTGGAGTAGATTATCATTGCCGGGATATCCCAATAATACTTCTTCATACCCGTTAATGGATTATTTAGAAGGTAATCATCATCCATGGCGTCCTTTAATGCTACGTTGAACACCTTGTTGACCATAGGGCCAGCACTTTTACAGTAATCTTCGCAGCTTTCTAAAATTTCATTCAGATAGTCGGAAGTTACCATGCCTATTAAAATATCCCTGGGTGCTTTGGGTAAGATTATTTTGTAAATTGTCCAACAATAGCACATTTTAATAGAGCTATCGGAGTTGGGAAGGTATATGTTTTGATACCAGTAATCTAAGTATTCAAAAAATGTATACCTCATATTCGTCAGACTTTTTACCCTCGCAATCTGATTTTGATACCGCTCATTTTCCTCCGCCTGTGCCTGTTCTGCTTCCTGAACGGAAGAAAAACCGCTCCTTTTTTCATACTCGATGGTATAGTTCGTGCGATTAACTATTTTCGTTATAAAATTCCATGTGCCATTTTCATAAAATACCGCTCCTTTATTATTTGTTTTTTCCATATGAAGTACCTCCTATTCAGCAGGTGCTTATATGCTTTTTCCCATATAAGCACCGTAACATAATGGATTTCTCTGTGTCAACAGCACGCGAACATGTTTTTAGATACAGATTAGTTACCCTTCATCCAGCCAACTATCAAAAGAAGTTTTGGGAATACGATAGATATTTCCGATTTTTATGACTTTAAACGGCTTTTGTTCTTTATATACTTCTTGTATAAAAGCATAGGCCTTCGTACGTCCAATACTTAGAATCTCTTGAATATCTTCCACCTCATATACTCGTTTTTCTTTGAAATAGGTATCGATTATGCTCACCTTCCTTTTATCAGTAAATCCTGATATAATAAAAGCCCTCTTGAATCAAGATGAATTATAGAAAACTTTTGAACTTCTTTTAGTAATTCTTCTTTAGAAAAATTATCAGGATGCCCTAAAAATTCTAAGATATCTTCTGCAATGGTTTCCTTTTGAAATTCCTGCAGCACCAATAATGACACCGCAGATTCACACCCCATTGCGTCATACGGCAATTCGCTCTTTAGTTTTTCAAGTTGAAATAAATAATATTTTATAACAGCCTCCGCCGCCTTATCCTTTCCCGGCATATTGTTCTGCTGTTTTATCAGTTCGTCATATTTTTGCTTTGACTGCTCTATTTCTTTTTGCAGTTCCGTACCGCGCCTCCATACCGCATCCACGCTTTTTACATCAACGTCTACCATCCTTTCTCCTTTCCCATGCAATCAGCTCAAAGTACTCGGACACATGATTTTTATTCCTACATAAAAAAGAAAGCTACAAAATTTTTTTTCTGTAACTTTTCTATATTTTTTCAAAAGATCTGGCAGAGGAGGGATTTTGCCCATACCGCTGCCAGATTCATTTAAATCTCCGTATTTCTTCCTGTCTATAAATATCAGGATTACCAGAGATCCGCCAGATTCTTTACGACTCTGGAGAAATATTCTAACTGTTTATCCATTCCTCCAAACTCCTCCCTGTCATGATAAGACGCTTTTCCTTCTCCCTCCGGAAGTTTTTCCTTGTTCGCAACAGCTTCTAATAATTTTGCAAGAGCCCTTATACGTGGAAAACTATTTCTTTTCTCCGTATTATTCGTGTACAGACACATATACCCATCCTTGCAGGGCGAACGTGTGTCCCCAATATAGATTGCTTCATAGCCGCTGTCACTTGTGACTGTAATTATGTTCCTGCCGTATCCAATTCTATAATCTTTACAGATGTTATCATAAGCAATTTCTTTTCCCGCTCTCGAAATATCCCTTGCCAGTTCAAGCAATTTTTTGTCCAATAACAACTCCTCCTTTCAAAACCATCTATGCCGCTATTAATTCTGTTCCTGCCACTTCCATTAA
>JAUNSC010000046.1 GCA_030539395.1 Eubacteriales bacterium | reverse complement strand
TCCTGAAGATCATGATGCCGCTGACACGTTCATCTATGGTATCTCTGGGTATCTTCACTGCAGTGTTTGCATTTAAAGACCTGATGTGGCCGATGATCGTCTGCTCCAAAGCAGATACAACAACTCTGTCTGCAGCGCTTGCAAAAATGCAGGGACAGTTCACAAGCGATTATCCGGCAATGATGGCAGCAGCCGTACTGGCAGTTGTGCCGATGGTTGTAATCTATGTCATTTTCCAGAAACAGTTCGTGGAAGGTATCGCAACTTCCGGCGGAAAGCTGTAAAACGATTTCAACAAAAATGGGGGACGAAATTTGTCCCCCATTTCATAACAGAAGCTGTTTGCACAAGAACTTTTATAAGGGTGCAGCTGCAAAAGTCCGTAAAGGATTTGCGGATTTTTGCATCGGCATCAAAAAAACAGACAGGGGGTAATAAAGATGAGTGATTTAATGGGAGGATTTCTTTCTAACGACAGCTTGTTCGGGCGGATCATGACAAGGCTGGGGATCATTATTGCGGCAAATATTTTGTTTGTACTTTGTACGGTTCCTGTGGTAACGGCAGGGGCGGGATTTGCCGCACTGCATTATACGATGCTGAAGACCCTGCGGGGCGATGGAGATATTAATCCCTTTAAGGTGTTCTGGCGAGGATTGAAAGAAAACTTTAAATATGGTACAATAATATGGCTGATTTTGCTTGCACTTGCGGTGCTTCTGAGACTGGAATGGTTCTGGTGCGGACAGTTCGGCGGGTTCTTTCTCAGGTTTCGGTTTGGATTTCTGGCAATTGGAGCAGTTGCACTGATTATCGGATTATACTTGTTTCCGGTGATGGCCGCCTTTAATGCGCCGTTGAAAGACCTGGTGAAGGACAGTATTTTCTTTGCGCTCCGGAAACCGCTGAATCTGGTGGTGATTCTATTTTTCAGTGTCTTTCCGATGATCCTTACCTATACTGATCCGCAGTTTATGCCTCTTTATGGCTTCATCTGGGTTGTATGCGGTTTTTCGCTTGTATGTCTTTTGACAGATACATTGCTTTTAAAAGAATTTGAACCATATCTGCCAATGGTAAATGAATATGGTGAGATAATTACAGACGGACAGAAAAAATAACAGAGACATAAGTGAGGGAAACGGACATGAAAGGTATTATTTACAATGAGAAAACAAAAGTTTTCACACTGAGAACAAGAAACAGCATGTATCAGATGCAGGTACGGCAGCATGACACGCTGGTACATTTGTATTATGGAGCTGATGTGGGAGATATGGAGATTGACTACCGCATCATTTCCCTGGACAGGGGTTTTTCAGGAAACCCGTATGAAGCGGGGAATGACAGAACATTTTCACTGGATGTGCTTCCCCAGGAATATTCGGGATATGGAAATGGAGATTACCGTATCAACAGCCTGGAGGTAGAACACGAAGATGGAAGTGATGCTGTACATCTGCGCTATAAATCTCATGAGATATGCAAAGGAAAATACTCTCTGAAGGGCCTTCCGGCTATGTTTGGTACGGAGGAGGAAGCCGAGACACTAAAGATTACCCTGTACGACAGGGTCAGCGGGCTTCAGGTACATCTTCTGTACGGTGTATTCCCTGAACTGGATGTAATTACCCGTGCGGTGCGCATGGAGAACCAGGGAGAAAAGCAGGTGACGATACAGAGGGCTATGTCCATGGAAATGGATTATCCGAATATGCATATGGATATGGTGCATTTTTACGGAAGACATGCCATGGAACGCATTAAAGAACGCCTGCCCCTTCATCACGGAGTACAGTCTGTGGAGAGTAAGAGAGGAACATCCAGTCACCAGCATAATCCATTTGTAATCCTGACAGATAAGACAACAACAGAAAAAAGCGGTGACTGCTATGGTTACGCGCTTGTTTACAGCGGTAACTTCCGCTGTGAGATAGAAGTAGATCAGATGAACCAGACAAGATTTGTTATGGGAATTCATCCGTATCACTTTTCCTATCGTTTGAATAAGGGAGATATTTTTGAGACTCCTGAGGTGATCATGGCATATTCGGACAGGGGATTTGGAAGACTGTCGCACATTTTCCATGATGCATACCGCTCTAATTTAATCAGAAGTAAATATGTGACGATGCCGCGTCCGGTTCTGATTAATAACTGGGAAGCAACCTATTTTGAATTTAATGACGAAAAACTTCTTAATATTGCAAAAGAAGCGAAAGAAATCGGACTTGACATGTTCGTGCTGGATGACGGCTGGTTCGGAAAGCGGGATTCAGATATTTCCGGCCTGGGCGACTGGACTGTGAATGAAAATAAGATCAAAGAAGGCCTGCCGGCTCTTGTGAAAAAAATCAAAGACATGGGACTGAAATTCGGCCTTTGGATCGAGCCTGAAATGGTGTCTGAAGACAGCGAGCTGTATCGCAGGCATCCTGAATGGTGTTTGAGGATTCCTCAGAGAAATATGAACCGCAGCCGTTTTCAGCTGAATCTGGATATTACCAGAAAAGAAGTGCGGGATTATATTATGGAGCAGATTTTTGCGGTGATGGACAGCTGTGATGTGGATTATATTAAATGGGATATGAACCGCAGTGTGGATAATGTTTATTCTCTTGCTTTGCCGAATGAACGTCAGGGGGAAGTATTCCACCGCTATATGTTGGGAGTATATGAGATGATGGAGCGTCTGATCACCAGATATCCGGACCTGCTGTTTGAAAACTGTTCCGGAGGAGGAGGACGTTTTGATGCGGGAATGCTGTATTATTCACCCCAGATCTGGTGCAGTGATAATACGGATGCCATTGACCGGCTGAAGATACAGTACGGTACATCTTTTGGATATCCGATCAGTACAATGGGCGCCCATGTCAGTGTCTGCCCGAATCATCAGACAGGGCGGTCCGTACCCTTTGAGACAAGGGCGGTTGTGGCAAGCGCCGGTACTTTCGGCTATGAGCTGGATTTGGAAAAACTGACGCCGCAGGAAAAAGAACTTGCAAAAAAGCAGATAAAAGAATATAAAAAAATGGAACATCTGGTTCAGACCGGTGATTATTATCGCCTGACCAGTCCGTATTCCAATCATGATTACGTAGTATGGCAGTTTGTATCAAAAGATAAGAGAGAAACGCTTGTAAATGGTGTCATGCTGCGCAATGAAGCAAATCCCCATATCCATATTCTGCGTCTGGAAGGTTTAATTCCGGATATGCATTATCAGGATATGGAATCAGGAAATATTTATACGGGAGCTGCGCTGATGAAAGCGGGAGTGCCTCTTCCGCCGGGCAGTGGCGATTATCAGCCTGTTAAATTCCGTTTTTGTGCAAAAAACGATGAGCAGTGAAAACAAAAGATTTTCCCAGTGGACACTGCACGGAAATATTATAATTTCGGGAGGTAAGTATGACAGTACAGGATGAAGTATTTGAGAAACGACTTCAGCATCATCATGATGAACTGCGCTGGCTTTATATGGAACTGTATAATAACGGTGCCATGTTTGCTGAGCTTGTGGAACAATTGAAGGTATATTATAAACAGAGAAAACGGTCCTTAAAGGCTCTGGATCAGAAAAGGGAGCAGGAGCCGGACTGGTTCAAAAAGAGAGATATGCAGGGCATGATGCTCTATATAGATAACTTTGCAGGAAACCTGAAGGGGGTTATGAAAAAACTGTCCTATCTGGAGTCCTGCAATGCAAATTGCATCCATCTGATGCCGTTTTTGGATTCGCCGGAAGGAAGGTCGGACGGAGGATATGCCGTTGCAGATTTTAGAAAAGTAAAGCCGGAGCTGGGAACGATGGAGGATCTGGCTGAGCTTGCATCTAAATGTCACAGGCGGGGAATCAGCCTGTGCATGGATTTTGTTATGAATCATACTTCCGAAGATCATGAGTGGGCAGTGAAGGCCCGTCAGGGCGACGGCGAATATATGAGCCGCTATTTCTTCTATGACAATTATGACATCCCGGGCCAGTTTGAGAAAACTGTACCTCAGGTATTTCCTACTACAGCTCCGGGGAATTTTACATGGCTTCCGGAGATCGGTCATTATGTAATGACCACTTTTTATCCGTATCAGTGGGATTTGAATTATCGTAATCCGCGCGTGTTTAATGAGATGATGTATAATTTCCTCTACCTTGCAAATCAGGGGATGGATGTTATCCGCATTGATGCAGTTCCATATATATGGAAACAGCTTGGCACAGATTGCCGGAATCTTCCGCAGGTTCATACGATCGTCCGTATGATGCGTATGATCGCAGAAATTGTATGTCCGGGTGTTGTACTTCTGGGTGAGGTGGTTATGGAACCTCAGAAAGTGGCTCCGTATTTTGGAACGGTGGAAAAGCCGGAGTGCCACATGCTTTATAATGTTACTACTATGGCAACCACATGGAATACGGTGGCAACAAGAGATGCCCGTCTTTTAAAAATGCAGATGGACATCATTAATGAGCTTCCGAAGGAGTATACATTCCTTAATTATCTGCGCTGCCATGATGATATCGGCTGGGGACTGGATTATCCTGTTTTAAAGACATGGGGTATGGATGAAGTGGCGCACAAACGCTATCTGAACAATTATTTCCGAGGTCTGGAAGGCGGAGGAGAAAGCCGGGGCGAACTTTACAATGAAGACCTGGTGACCGGGGATGCCAGATTCTGTGCGACAACCGCTTCTATGTGCGGGGTAGAAAGTGCATTGGATCAAAATGACGAAGAGAAGCTGGAGCGGGCTATCCGTTTTGATCTGATGCTTCATGCTTATGTTTTAACTCTGTCAGGCATTCCGATGCTGTACAGCGGAGATGAGATCGGACAGCTGAACGATTATTCTTATCATGATGATGCAGCTAAAAGTGTAGATTCCCGCTATGTCCACAGAGGAAAATTTAACTGGGATCTGGCGAAAAACAGTAAAGACAGCACCACCTGTCAGGGAAAAATTTTCGGAGGACTTCGTGAACTTGAAGAAATCAGAAGAAGAGAATCTGTATTCGATGCAGATGCACAGGTTTGGACAGAAGATGCAGGAGATATTTCTGTGCTGTGCATTACACGTCAGAAGGGCGCAGAGAAGATGACGGGATTGTTTAATTTCAGTGAAAACGATAAAACAGTATGGGTCTCTGACAGCGGAGAATACATTGATCTCCAAAATGAAAAGAAATTAAGCCTGCGTGAAATCGTTGTCTCGGGACATGACTTTATCTGGGCAAAGAAGTCAGAGGAAATGTAAGATAAAGAAGATTTAGGTTCTTGACAGAATTTTCGGGCTGTGATAGCCTTAAGTACATAGCGAAACGCAGTGAAGAAGAGAGTACATTTATGGCAGGCATTACAGAGAAATCCCGGCTGCTGAGAGGGATGTGTCAGCGTAGATGGAAGATGGCTTCTGAGTGGTGCACCGAGCTGGGCGCAGAGCACAGTCAGGCTGCAACGGGTGCCGCCTGTTATAGCGGCAGAGTGTAAACGCGCCAGGCGCGGAAGCACTCGTTGAGGTTCATATCGTGAGATATGGATGAAGTGAAGTGGTAACACGGATTTAAACCCGTCTTCTCAAACAGAGAAGACGGGTTTTTTTGCACTGCGGCAGAGAGGAAGATGGCAGAATATGCCTTGCCGCAGACGGAGAATACCACTTGCGGGATTCTTATATTAAAAAAGGAGAAGAGAGAATTATGGAAAAGAAAAAATTCTATATGACTACGGCTATTGCTTATACGTCCGGTAAACCCCATATTGGAAATACGTATGAGATTATTCTGGCAGATGCCATTGCCCGTTATAAAAGAGCGCAGGGCTATGACGTATTCTTCCAGACAGGTACTGACGAGCATGGACAGAAGATTGAGCTGAAAGCGGCAGAAGCAGGTGTGACACCGAAAGAATTTGTTGACAATGTGGCAGGAGAAATCAGGAGAATCTGGGATCTTGTAAACACATCCTATGACAAATTTATCCGTACAACAGACGAGGACCATGAAAAACAGGTGCAGAAGATTTTTAAGAAACTGTACGATCAGGGCGATATCTATAAAGGTGCATATGA
Organism: Eubacteriales bacterium; assembly: GCA_030539395.1. GTDB lineage: Bacteria > Bacillota > Clostridia > Lachnospirales > Lachnospiraceae > Marvinbryantia. The sequence continues at coordinate 14,696 of JAUNSC010000046.1, read as the reverse complement.
AGGGCTTTACTGTACGCCCTGTGAATCTTTCTGGACAGAGTCTCAGTTGGTGGATGGTAAGTGTCCTGACTGCGGACGTGAAGTAAAACCGGCAAAAGAGGAAGCGTATTTTTTCAAAATGAGCAAATATGCTGACCGCCTGATCGAGCATATCAATACTCATCCGGAATTCATTCAGCCGGTATCCAGAAAGAATGAGATGATGAACAATTTCCTTCTTCCGGGCCTGCAGGATCTGTGTGTATCCAGAACATCCTTCAAATGGGGCATTCCGGTAACTTTTGACCCGAAACATGTAACGTATGTGTGGCTGGATGCTCTGACCAACTATATTACCGGTATCGGTTATGATGCTGACGGCAATCATACAGAGCAGTTCAAAAAAGACTGGCCGGCGCAGCTTCATCTGATCGGTAAGGACATTATTCGTTTCCATACAATTTACTGGCCGATTTTCCTGATGGCGCTTGATCTTCCGCTGCCGGAACAGGTATTTGGACATCCATGGCTTCTTCAGGGTGACGGTAAGATGAGCAAATCAAAGGGAAATGTGATTTATGCTGATGACCTTGTAGATTTCTTTGGCGTGGATGCGGTACGCTATTTCGTGCTTCATGAAATGCCCTTTGAAAACGATGGTGTCATTACCTGGGAATTGATGGTAGAGCGTCTGAATTCTGATCTTGCGAATACCCTGGGTAATCTGGTGAACCGTACGATTTCCATGTCCAATAAGTATTTCGGCGGAGCAGTTGCAGATAAAGGTGTAACAGAGCCTGTGGATGATGAGCTTAAGAGCGTTGTTCTCGGAACCGTTAATAAAGTTTCCGATAAGATGGAAAATCTTCGCGTGGCAGATGCCATCAGTGAAATTTTTACTCTGTTTAAACGATGCAACAAATATATTGACGAGACCATGCCGTGGGCACTGGCAAAAGATGAGACAAAACAGGACCGTCTGGCAACTGTGCTGTACAATCTGGTAGAAAGCATTTCTATCGGTGCATCTCTTTTGGAATCCTTTATGCCGGAAACTTCGGAAAAGATTCTTGGACAGCTTCACGCAGAAAAAAGAAGTCTGGAAGAATGTGAACATTTTGGACTTTATGAGTCCGGCAATAAAGTGACGGATAAACCGGAAATTCTTTTTGCCCGTCTTGATTTAAAAGAGGTAATGGAAAAAGTGGAAGTTCTTCAGGCTGCCCGGAAAGCGGCAGCAGATGTTACAGAAGAAGCGCCGACAGAAGAAAAAGAAGAGGAAAATGTGATTGATATCGAGCCGAAAGCAGAAATCACATTTGATGATTTTGGAAAAATGCAGTTCCAGGTGGGTGAGATCATTGCCTGTGAAGAAGTTCCGAAATCCAGAAAACTGCTTTGCAGCCAGGTGAAGATCGGAAGTCAGGTACGACAGATTGTATCCGGTATCAAGGCTCATTACAGCCCGCAGGAAATGGTTGGTAAAAAAGTTATGGTCCTGGTGAACTTAAAACCGGCAAAACTGGCAGGCGTAATGTCAGAGGGAATGATTCTGTGCGCAGAAGACGCTGACGGAAATCTTTCTCTGATGGTTCCGGAAAAAGAAATGCCTGCAGGAGCAGAAATCTGCTAGAAACAGGAACATGTTGTGTGCTGTGGGTATGAAAAGCAGACATGATGTTTTGGAATATAATAAAGAGCCGATTGATTTTATTTTTTAAATCAACCGGCTCTTTATGATGTTGGTGTGTCCACTGGTATAGACCTCTCTTTCTGCAGTTTCTTTTTTAATGGATGTTTAAGCTCCCATTGGATTATACCTTTTCTTTCATCAAATTTTGTTTGGGTAAATCTTTAAATTCTCATTGGATTGTACCTTTACTTTCATTGAATTTTGTTTGGGTAAATCTTTAAGCTCTCATTGGTTTATACCTTTACTTTCCTGATCTTTGTTACTTGATTTTGAGGTAAATCTTTATGTTTTCGGTGGTCCGTCCTCCTTTATTTTTTATTGTGTCTGTTTGTTTTTGTTGAATTTAATATAACAGATAAAAATAGAATTGTCAATATATTTTTTGATAAAAATAAAAATAAATTTTTATAAACAGAATTAAAAACAAAAATATAATTAATTGTCAGAAAATAATAGACAGTTTAAAGGGTGCAGAATAGATGAAAACGTAGTATAATATAAATAACTGTCATAGAAAAGGAGAAAATGGTGATGAGGATTGCATTGATTATTGAGAACAGTCAGGCAGCTAAAAACAGCCTGATTTATGAAACATTGAAAAAAGTTGTGGAACCGTTGGGACATGAAGTGCAGAATTATGGTATGTATTCTTCGGAAGATGAACACCAGCTGACATATGTGCAGAATGGAATCCTTGCAGCGGTGCTGCTTAATTCCAGAGCGGCAGATTATGTGGTAACGGGATGCGGTACAGGTGAGGGCGCCATGCTTGCCTGTAATGTTTTTCCGGGTGTGCTTTGCGGACATATTGCAGATCCTTCTGATGCATATATGTTTGCACAGATCAATGACGGTAATGCCGTTGCCCTTCCGTTTGCCAAAGGATTTGGATGGGGCGCAGAGCTGAATCTGCAGTATATTTTTGAAAAACTGTTTACCGGTGAGAGCGGCCAGGGGTATCCGAAAGAACGTGTCGTGCCGGAACAGAGAAACAAAAAGATACTTGACGGGGTGAAAGAGATCACACATCGTAAACTGACAGATATTTTACCGGAGCTTGACCGTGAGCTGGTAAAAGGTGCATTGTCGGGTGAGCATTTTCAGGAGTATTTCTTTGCAAACTGTAAGGATGAAGAAATTGCAAAGTGTGTAAAAGAGATACTGGAGCAGTGCAGTTGAAAAGGGGGTGGCATGATGTCATATCTGGACAGATATCGATTTGACGGAAGCAAAAAACTGAATTTAAAAAAAGTACCCACCAACAGTAAAAAAGATGCTGTGGATAAAGAGAAAATTATCGAAAAAACAATGAAAAATCAGGAAAAGATTTTTGCTCTGCAGGACAGGCTTTATGCGGATGGCAAAGAGGGACTCCTGATAGTGCTGCAGGCGAGAGATGCGGCTGGAAAGGACAGCACGATCCGCCATGTCATGGGAGGCGTGAATCCCCAGGGGGTACAGGTATACAGCTACAAGCAGCCGTCCAAAGAAGAACTGGCACATGATTATCTGTGGCGCTGCACCGGCAACCTTCCCAGACGCGGTATGATCGCAATTTTTAACCGTTCCTATTATGAAGATGTGCTGGTGGTTCGTGTGCATAAATTGTATAAAAATTATAATATGGCATCCAGATGCGTAAAGGGAAAGAACTTTATCAAAAAACGTTATCAGCATATACGGGGATTTGAGGAATATCTGTATGATGAAAGTTATCGTATTGTGAAAATCTTTTTGAATGTATCTGAGGAAAAACAGAAAGAACGTTTTCTGGAGCGCATTAATCTTCCGGAAAAAAACTGGAAATTCTCCGGAAGCGATATGTCTGAGAGGGAGCTTTGGCCGCAGTACAGTAAAGCCTATGAGGATGCCATCAATGAAACGGCGACACCGGATGCGCCATGGTATGTAATTCCGGCGGACCAGAAATGGTACAGCCGTTATCTTGTTTCGGAGGCAATTCTGGAAAATCTGGAAAAAATAAATCCCCAATATCCGGAACTGTCAAAGGCGGAGGAAGAGAAATTTCCGGAATACAAAGCGCAGCTGACGGGAGAGAGTGTGAAGGCAACGACAGAACATAAAGAGAAAAACAGGGCGAAAGGACAAGCTGAATGATTTTTGATACACATGCTCATTATGATGATGAAGCGTTTGATAACGACAGAGATGAGCTGCTGGGCAGCATGCGTGAAAATAATATAAGATACATTGTGAATGTGGGCGCATCCATGCAGGGAGTGGAGGATACTTATAAAATGATGGGACAGTATGATTTTGTTTATGGCGCCCTTGGCATTCATCCGGATCATGCGGGAGATATGGATGAAAACGCGATGGAACATCTTTATCAGCTTTTGCAGCACAAAAAGGCTGTGGCGGTAGGCGAGATCGGACTCGACTATTATTGGGATAAAGCTTCTCATGAGATACAGAAAAAGTGGTTTGCAGAGCAGATGCATCTGGCGCTGGAAATGGAAAAACCCATTAATGTTCACAGCAGGGAGGCAGCGCAGGATACCTTTGACGCCATTAAAAGGGAACATGCAGGAAAAGAAGGCTTTGCAGGGGGGATCATCCACTGCTATTCAGGCTCGGCACAGATGGCAAAAGAATACGTAAAACTTGGTTATCTTATTGGTGTGGGCGGTGTGGTGACTTTTAAAAATGCAAGAGTACTGAAAGAAGTGGTGACAGCAGTTCCTCTGGAGAAAATCGTGCTTGAGACGGACTGTCCCTATCTTGCGCCGGCGCCCTTCAGAGGAAAACGTAATTCATCCCTGTTTCTTCCATATGTAATAGAAGAGATTGCCCGTATCAAGGAGATAACCCCGCAGGAAGTGGAGCGGGTAACTTTTGAAAATGCCTGCGACGTATATAACATACAGGGGGATGTTTAATGGAAAAGTTATCAAACCCACAGAAGACAATAGAAATTATCCAGAAATATGAATTTGCCTTTCAGAAGAAGTTTGGGCAGAACTTTCTGATTGACGGCCATGTATTGAATAAGATTATCGATGCAGCTGATATTACAAAGGAAGACTTTGTGCTGGAAATCGGTCCGGGTATCGGTACCATGACCCAGTATCTGGCAGAAGCGGCCGGTCATGTACTGGCGGTGGAAATTGATAAGATGCTGATTCCAATCCTGCAGGAGACACTTGCCGGTTATAATAATGTAGAAATTTTAAATGCCGATATTCTTCAGGTGGATATTGGATCTTTGGTTGAAGAAAAAAATGGGGGCAAACCGATAAAGGTTGTGGCGAATCTGCCGTATTATATCACGACACCCATTATTATGGGACTGCTGGAAAAACATGTTCCGGTGGACAGCATTACGGTCATGGTACAAAAAGAGGTGGCGCAGCGTATGCAGGCACAGCCGGGGACAAAGGATTATGGAGCGCTTTCACTGGCAGTGCAGTATTATTGTGAGCCGTATATAGCAGCAAATGTTCCTCCCAATTGTTTTATACCACGCCCGAAGGTGGGAAGTGCTGTTATCCGTCTGAAGACGCATGGAGAACCACCGGTGAAAACAGAGGATGAGACATTAATGTTCCGGCTTATTCGGGCGTCTTTCAATCAGCGGAGAAAGACGCTGGCAAACGGACTGAATAATTCGGCGGAGCTTCAATTTTCAAAGCAGGAGATTGCATCGGCAATAGAGATGCTGGGGGTTCCGGCAGGAGTGCGGGGGGAGACCCTGACTCTTTCGCAGTTTGCGCGTCTGGCAGATATTCTCTCTCAGGAGAAGGAATAAATCGGGAGGAATGATATGAAAAAAGAGCATATTACTTATCAATCTAATGATGGAAAGACGAAAATTCATGCGATTCGGTGGATACCCCAGGAAGATGTAAAGGCGGTTTTGCAGATTTCCCATGGCATGGTGGAATTTATTGACCGGTATGATGAATTCGCTTCTTATCTGGCGCAGCACGGTATTCTGGTGGTTGGAAACGATCATCTGGGACACGGACAGTCGGTACAGTCTGAGGAGCAATACGGTTTTTTTGCGGAGAAAGACGGCAACCGGACTTTGCTCAGGGATATAAATAAACTGCGCAGAATGACCGAAAAGGAATATCCGCAGGTTCCTTATTTCCTTCTGGGCCACAGTATGGGATCGTTTCTGGCAAGGCAGTATATCTGCCTTTTTGGTGAGGGCCTTGCAGGAGCTGTCATTATGGGGACCGGATATCAGCCGAGGGCTGTCACGCGTTTCGGCATGGCACTGACAACATTTATGGCAAAGATAAAAGGCTGGAATTATCGCAGTGCATTTGTGGACTCCATGGCATTTGGCGGCTATAACCGTAAATTTGGCAGGCTGGATGGCAAGGAGTGGCTCAGCAGGAATGAAGAGAATGTAAGAAAATATAAAAGTGAAAAACTTTGTAATTTCCGTTTTACCCTGAATGGATACTATAATTTATTCTACAGTATCTATACATTGAGTTTTAAGAATTATCTTGCCAGGATGCCTGAAGATCTTCCTGTATTTTTTGTGGCGGGGGAAGATGATCCCGTAGGACAGTTTGGCAAGGGGGTTACAAAAGTTTGTCAGCAATTCAGGGAGATCGGCATGAAATATGTGACATGCAGGCTCTATCAAAAAGACCGTCATGAGATATTGAATGAAGTGGACCGGGATGTGGTATACGAGGATATACTCTGTTGGATGGAAGAGGTTATGAAAGGATAAAGATTTTGTCCAAAATATTAAAATTGTACTATGAATCTCAAATTTATACGCTTTATTTTGTGCGAAATTACGATTATAATAGAATTATCATGAATCATTTAATAAAAATGATAAAAAGGAAGGAGACACAAAATGAAAAAGAGATTAGTAACAGGCCTTTTGGCAACAGCTATAGCAGCAAGCATGGCTATCGGTGCGAATGCAGCTGATGTGACACTGGTTATGGCAGAGGTTAACCCGCTGGATACCATCGTTGGACAGATGGATACAGCATTCAAAGAGAAAGTAGAAGAACTTTCCGGCGGTGCAATTGAAATTGACCTGCAGGCAAGCGGTGTACTTGGAGATGAAACTTCCGTACTTGACCAGATGATGGGTGGTCTGGGAACAATTGACGTGGCTCGTATTTCCGCATTTGCTCTGTCAAATTACGGCGGAGAGAAATCCACACTTCTTTCTCTTCCGTATACATTTGTAAGCAGAGAACATTTCTGGAACTTTGCAACATCTGACCTGGCAGATGAAATTCTGGCAGAGCCGTCCGAAAACGGAAGCGGTGTAAGAGGTCTGTTCTACGGTGAAGAAGGTTTCCGTCATTTCTTTACAGTTAAAGAAGTGAAGAGTGTAGAAGATCTGGCTGGTATGAAGCTCCGTGTGTCCAATGACCCGATTATGAACGGTCTGGTAGAAGGTCTTGGCGCTTCTCCGACAGTTGTTGCTTTTGGTGAATTGTATTCCGCACTGCAGACTGGCGTTGTTGACGGTGCTGAACAGCCGATCGCCAACTACAAATCTAATGCATTCCCGGAAGTTGCTAATAACCTGATCCTTGATGGACATACTCTTGGTGCAGTTCAGGTTATCATCACAGATGATGCATGGAACAACCTTACAGAGGAACAGCAGGGCTGGATCACAGAAGCAGGCGAATACGCTTCTAACTACTGCCGTGAAATGTCTCAGCAGAAAGAAGATGAAGTTCTTCAGCAGCTGAAAGACGAAGGATGCAATGTTGTTGAAGTAGAAGATCTGACACCGTGGCAGGAAGCTACCGCTCAGGTTATCACAGACAACACAGCAGGTATGGAAGATCTGTATCAGCAGATCGTAGATATGCAGTAAGAATAAAACCGCATAGAAAAGATTCGGTTTGGATTAGAGGATAATGATAATAAGGTCCGGGTTCCCCAAAGGGCCCGGACCTTATTTCTATGAAGGGAGAGAAAAATATGCCTGCAATATTTGAAAAATTGGACAAAATCAAACCGGCGTATGATATCACAGAGCGTATTGTAATGGTCATCTGTAAGCTTTTGCTGATCGCTGATATCCTGATCACCAGCATGGCTGTGGCAGGACGTTACATAAGCTTTATACCGGACCCGGCATGGAGTGAAGAAATTGTTTTGACACTTATGAGTTATATGGCAGTTTTGTCAGCAGCAATCGCGATCAGAAAAGGAACACATATCCGAATGACAGCTTTTGACCGTTACCTGCCGAAAGGACTGCTGAAAGCACTGGATATTCTGGCTGATGTTGCCGTAATGATCCTGGCATTTTACATGGTAATTTATGGATGGCAGTATACAAATACTCTTGGAGCAAAAGGCTCATATGTAAGTATGCCGTCAGTTTCCACATTCTGGAAATATCTTCCGGTTCCGATGGCAGGAGTTGCCATGATCGTGTTTGAGCTGGAAGCTATCTATAATCACATTAAAGGATTTTTTGTGAAAGGAGGAGAGGCAGATGAGTAGTCAGGCGTTGGGTATTTTGATTCTTTTGGGAACTTTTCTTGTTATGATCTTCCTGCGTTTCCCGATTGCGTATGCAGTAGGTCTTGCTTCTCTGTTCTGCATCATTCAGCAGGGACTTAATCCGGCTGTTATCACGCAGCAGATGGTAAATGGTATCAGTTCATTCAGTTTGATGGCAGTACCTTTCTTTATCACCATGGGTGTTATCATGGGTACAGGAGGAATATCGGAGAAGCTGATTGATCTGGCAAATTCGCTGGTAGGATGGATGCGCGGCGGTATGGCGATGGTTAATATCGTAGCATCACTTTTCTTCGGCGGTATTTCCGGTTCAGCATCCGCAGACACTGCATCGTTGGGAAGTATCCTGATTCCGATGATGGTCGATCAGGGTTATGATGCAGATTTCTCTACGGCTGTTACGATCACATCTTCCTGTGAGGGACTTCTGGTTCCGCCTTCCCACAACATGGTTATCTATGCCATGGCAGCAGGTGGTGTTTCCGTAGGAAGCCTTTTCATGGCTGGTTATGTGCCGGGCGTATTGCTGGCAGTATCTCTGATGATCGGTTCCTACATTATCTCTAAAAAGAGAAATTATCCGAAGGGTGAGAAATTCAGCCTTAATGTATTTTTAAGACAGCTGGTAAAATCCGTATGGGCTCTGGCAGCCATTATTATCGTTATCGTTGGTGTAGTAGCAGGTGTATTTACTGCTACCGAGTCTGCAGCAATCGCAGTTATTTACAGCTTGATCGTCAGCGTATTTATTTATAAGGGCGTTACAATCAAAGGGCTGTGGAAGGTGCTTGATCAGTGTGTTGACACACTGGCAATCGTACTTATCCTGATCGCAACCTCCAGCGCATTTGGTTTCTGTCTGACAAGACTTCATGTTCCGGATCTGGCTGCTCAGGCAATTATTGGTGTTACAAGTAATAAGATTATCCTTGCTCTGCTCCTTGACCTGATTATTCTTGTTCTCGGATGTATCATGGATATGTCCCCGATCATCCTGATCGCGACACCGATTCTTCTTCCGATCGCGAAAGAAATTGGTATTAATGAAATTCAGTTCGGTATGATGATGATTCTGAACTGTGGTATTGGTCTGCTGACACCGCCGGTTGGAGCTGTGCTCTTTATTGGTTCTGCTGTTGGTAAGACTAAGATGGAAGAGGTAGTAAAAGCAACCCTTCCGTTCTATGGATGTATGCTTATTGTACTGTTGCTGATTACTTTCGTTCCGCAGCTGAGTACATTCCTGCCCAACTTATTCATGTAAGTGAGCTACAAGCCATGCACCTGGGGAACGCCAGATATCCGGGAGAGCCAGCTCTTCGAAGGGTATCTGGCGTTTCACAGGTATACGGCGCCAGCCGTATAACGAGGAAATGGCAGCATTTCCGAGTGAAGCATGGCTTTATATAGTAAAGAGAATGGTTTTACGACAAGGTGAGGTTTTATGAGGTACAAGTTTAAATGTGACGTGAATGCCATGGATTGTTGGAAACTGTCCATGTACCGTATTTATCATTCTATGGTAGGAGTATGCAGTCTGATTTTTGCAGTGTCTGTTATTGCAATGACGGTACGGTTCTGGGATGAAAGCGGTTTGCTGCTTCGCATTCTGATGATGACAGCCTGTTTGCTGGTTCCGGTAGTACAGCCTTTAGGTGCATATATCCGTTCTGTAAAGCAAACATCACAGCTGCCGAAAAATATGGAACTTTGGTTTTCAGACAAGGGCATTTATGTGCAGGCGGACGGTCAGACGGCAAACATCGGCTGGAATAAAATCAACCGTGTGATAAAGCAGCCTAATATGGTCATGATTCTGGTAAGGGATGGCCGCGGCTATATGCTTACAGATCGTGTGCTTGGAAAAGATAAAGACGAATTCTATGAGTACTTGGGGTCTCGTATTTCATAAAACAGGAGAAGGTTTTTATGATCATTGCGTCCGCTTCCTCCGGGTTATAAACAGACAAATTTATGTTTGCAGATAATCCCGGAGACGCTGGCGCATTTTTGTGTTATACTTAAGGCAGTGAATACTATGGAAAGGGGAAATTCGAGTGCGGCAGAAAATTACAAAGGCGTGGCAGTCTCTTGCTATACGGAATAAAATAGCGTGGTTTACGGGCGGCGTATTGCTGATTATTTTTTTGTCGTGCATTGTTGTTGCATGGATTGCCCGGTTTTCCATAGTTGATTTTTCCAATATCCTGAGGGATAATACGAAAAACGGTGAGCTTGTTCGGACTATGGAAAAAGAAGTACAGGCTTTTGCAGACTGTGTTAATAATCCGGATGATGAAAAGCAGCGGGTTTTGGAAGCTGCCATGAAAGAAACAAAAGCGGCAGTGGAAGATCTGCCTTTTGATTATAATGTCATGGGCAAAGAACTGTATGCAAAAACATGGTCTGTGCGCAACAGTTATGAAGTCTATGAGGGAAAACGTGATGAAATATTAGCTATGGATGAGGATGAAGCGGCTTTCATTTCCGGTTTATACGAAGTATATGATATGCAGGGGTATCTGCTGAATTATACCAGGGAGCTTATGATAGAAAGTGTTGAGGCCGGGAATGTCACTTACCGGGAGAAATATGCATGGACAGTGAATGTGCCCGCAGCAGCAATCGGAGTGCTTCTGGTTTTGTTTTTGGTGGTAATATGGCTGGCAAAAACGATGAATGGTTCCATTATTTATCCTGTAATGGAACTTGCCGAGGCTTCCCGGAAAATCGCGTCAAACGATTTTTATATAGAAGATATACAGGTAGAAAATAAAGACGAATTAGGGGAACTGGTGGCTGCATTTAATAAAATGAAGTACGCTACCGGACGATATATACAGACACAGGAAGAAAAACGTATAGCTCTGGACAGGCTGCATGAGAAGGAAGTAGAACGTCTGGAAATGGAACGCCGCCTGGAAAGTGCTCAGATGGAGCTGCTTAAAAGCCAGATCAATCCCCATTTTCTGTTTAATACCCTGAATGTCATCGGCGGCATGGCGAATCTTGAGGAGGCTGATATCACGGAAAAAATGATTAAGGCGCTTAGTGATCTGTTTCGTTATAATCTGAAAAATGATCAGCCAGTCGTTTCGCTGACCAGGGAACTGAAGGTGGTCCGGGATTATATGTATCTGCAGCATATGCGTTTTGGAGCGCGTATTTCCTACGAGATTGACTGTAATGTAGATACGGAAAAAGTGATGATTCCTACGTTTACGTTTCAGCCGTTAGTTGAAAATGCAATTATCCATGGTCTGACGCCTAAAGTGGAGGGGGGAAAAATCAGGATATGTGTACGGGAAAGACAGAAAAACCTGTTTATATCTGTTTATGATAATGGCGTTGGAATGTCGGAGGAGACATTGCAAAAAGTGAAGAATGAATTGTCAGAGAGTATTGATCAGAGAGCCGGAATTGGAATTTCCAATGTGTCCGGAAGAATTCATTGCATGTATCCGGACAGTAAAGTAGAAGTTTACAGCAGACAGGACAGAGGAACCCTTGTACAGATTCAGATTCCGATGAAAGGGATGTAAAATATGTTTCGTGTGTTAATTGCAGATGATGAACCAATTGAAAGACTGGTAGTAACAAAAAAAATTCAAAAATATTTTCAGGGTCGTCTGGAGGTGGTGCAGGCAGAAAACGGGAAGGATGCTGTCCGCTTATTTCAGGAACAGAAATGTTCGATTGCCTTATTGGATATCAGTATGCCGGGGATGGACGGGCTGGAGGCAGCGGAGAAAATCAGGGAGATGGATAACGAATGCAGTATTATTTTTTTGACGGCATTTGATGAGTTTAATTATGCAAAGAGAGCTTTTTCTGTAAGAGCCCTGGATTATCTTTTGAAGCCGGGGTCTGACGAGGAACTGACAGCTGTTTTGGAAGAAGCGCTGCGTTTGGCGGAAAAAACAGAAAAGCTTGCTGAAATCCAGGAGACTGCTTCACTTCAGGAGGATATTTCCGAAGAAAGAGGTTCAGATAACGTGCGCATGCAGGCGGTATCGGATGCTATTCGCACATACATTGAAGAGAATTATGCAAAAGATATCTCACTGCAGACAGTGTCAGAAGCGATGGGATATGCGGATGCGTATTTTTGCAAAATATTTAAGCATTGCTTTGACAAAAATTTTACGGCATATCTGGCTGAATTTCGCGTTGAGGAAGCGAAAAAGCTGCTGCTGGATGTATCAGTCAATATAAAAGATATTTGTACGCAGGTCGGTTTTCATGACTCAAATTATTTTGCCAGAGTATTTAAACGGACAGTAGGGGAAACTCCCAGTGAGTACCGCAATCATATTCTTGGAAAGAGTGGGAAAGTATGAATAAAAAAGCATTGATGACAGGCGGAACGGTTTTGGCATGTACATTGTGTGCCGGGATTGTCTGGCGGTTTCAAAGACCAGATACTGTAGTTCCGGAATATGTATTTAATTATGCGGAAAACCAGACAGTAGATTATCCGACTACCCGTGGGGCAAATCGATTTGCAGAACTGGTGGAGCAGCGTACGGGGGGAAGGATTCAAATACTGGTGCAGCCGGAGGCAGTACTTGGAGCAGAAAAAGACGTATTAAAACAGATGCAGTATGGCGGAATAGATTTTGCCAGGGTTTCCCTTTCTCAGCTGGCAGAGATCATACCAGGAATGAATGTGCTGCAGATGCCGTATCTTTATGACGACGCGACACATATGTGGAAGGTACTTGACAGTGAGATCGGGGATGAGTTCCTGGAACTGGCGGCAGAGGGCGGCGTGGTAGGATTATCATGGTATGATGCCGGAGTTCGCAATTTTTATACTTCTGAGAAAAAAATCACTTGTCTGGAAGATTTTCAGGGGATGACCATCCGGGTACAGGAATCGGAAATGATGGCAGATATGGTTACGGCACTGGGAGCAGTGGCAATACAGACACCCTATAGTGAGGTTTATTCCTACCTGCAGCGGGGGCTGGTGGATGGCGCTGAAAATAACTGGCCGTCTTATGAATCTATGCACCATTATGAAGTGGCCAGGTATTATACCATTGATGAACATGCAAGAGTTCCGGAAATGCAGCTGATAGCACAAAGCACATGGGATAAGCTTTCCCCGGAGGATCAGCAGATCATACGGGAATGTGCAGAAGAATCTGCCAGAATGGAGCGCCGTATCTGGAAGCAGCAGGAAAGGCAATCTATGCATTGGGCAATAGAAGGCGGTACACAGATCATAGAAATATCAAAGGAGGAAAAAGAACGGTTTCGTGAGGCTGTGGAAGAAGTATATGAAAAATACTGCAGCAATGATATGGATATTATTGAAGAAATAAAAAAGAAGGGAGAATCATAATGTTTATCAAAGAAAAGGATTGTAAAGAAGTAGTATTGGAAAATGGAAGTATCCGCACGATAAAAGGTTATATTAATGATATGATGGTTGTGGAATTGAAATGGAAGAAGGGGCAGGAGGGAGCTGTGCACAGCCATCCTCATCGCCAATGCGGGTATATTGTCAGTGGCACATATGAAGCAAATGTAAATGGTGAAAAACAGATTCTGGGACCAGGGGAATGTTTTTACGTGGAGGCGGATGTTCCGCATGGACTATTAGCTTTGGAAGATGGGGTGACACTTGATATTTTCACTCCTTACAGGGAAGATTTTATTCAATAACGATATATTATAAATATTAAGTGATATAGGAAAAAAGGGAGTTGCAATGAAAAATGAAGTGTGATATAGTGAGCATATGAAACATTCCTGCCATAATTCTATGGAGAGGAAGAATATGATACAAAAGAAATTTGAAGAACTGAATTTGAGCAATGCGTTTCTCTTTGCAGCAGTACTGGAGGATGAGGAGACCTGCAGAATTATATTAGAAGTGATTTTGGGAAGAAAGCTTCCAAAGGTGAAGGTGCATGTGGAACATAGCATAATGTACAGCTCCGACTTGCGCAGTATCCGATTGGATGTTTATGCATCAGATGAAGTACAGGTGGGCTATAATCTGGAAATGCAGAATAAGGATAAAGCAAAATTGCCGAAACGCAGCCGCTTTCATCAGGCAGAGATTGATATTGCAGCTTTGAAGCCGGGAGATGAATTTGATTCGCTAAAACCAACTTATATTATTTTTATATGTACCTTTGATCCATTTGAAGATAAGCTGTACCGATATACCTTTGAAGAGCGCTGTCTGGAGAGAAATTTTCCACTGGGAGATGAAACCTGCAAAATTTTCCTGAATACAAAAGGAACTAATAGTGATGAGGTTCCTGAGGAGCTGGTTCATTTTTTACATTATGTAGAAAACAGTAATGATGATTATGTAAAGACCAGTGGGAATGATTGCCTGGAAAAATTGCATTACAGGGTACAAAGGTTAAAAAGAAGCAGGCACTGGAGGGAGCACTATATGACATTTGAAGAATATTTACGAGATATTCGGGAAGAGATGCGAGATGAATTAAAAGAAGAATTTCAAAGGGAAATGCGGACAGAGCTGAAAGATGAGCTTCAAGGAGAA
>JAUNSC010000073.1 GCA_030539395.1 Eubacteriales bacterium | reverse complement strand
AACCTTCTACAATTTAAAATGTAAAAGACTCCTTAAGTTAATGACATTGTGATTTTATGCGATTTTTCGCACTTCGATAAAAAACAAATTTTATTTAGTTTTCCAGAAAAAATCTGATTAATGCAGGTATTTTTTTCTGTTTGGCAGGCTGTGGGATTTGCCCCTTTTGAGAATATGGCGGTGTGTCCCAAGACAGTCCCTGAGTGACAGGTAAATATGATAAGCGTATCATTAGAAATAGTGGTACGCTTATTTTTTGTATATTTGGTTGCTGTCCGGATATGACGGTGAAAAAGGTGGCACCGTCTTGTATCAATGCATGATTTTATTTGTATAGGATCTTCCTTCTGAGGCAAAATAGAATGCATAAAATGAAGGAGGTATTTAATATGGAGTATCAGATGGGAGAAGAGAAAATCAGTAATTTCTGTGAATATCTTTACAGAGAAGAGTGCAGCAGGGGAACAATTGAAAAATATGTGAGGGATATTAAAAATTTCTATGCGTGGCTTGACGGAAGGGGTGTGAATAAGGAAAATGCGGCGAAATGGAAGGAGCATCTTCTGGAAAAAGGTTATGCGCCAGTTACAATAAATTCCATGGTGTCGGCAGTGAACCGCTTTTTCCGGTTTGCCGGCTGGGAGGAATGTCATATAAAATTTTTGCATATTCAGCGAAAAATGTTTCGGGAACAGTCAAAGGAACTGACTCGAAATGAATACAAACGGCTTTTAAAGGCAGCGGGCAGACAGGGGAATGAACGGCTGGAACTTGCGATGGAGACGATTTGCAGTACGGGAATTCGGGTGTCAGAGGTACGGTATATTACCGTGGAGGCGGCAAAAAGGGGAAGGACAGAAATCTCTTTGAAAGGGAAAATACGAACGATTCTGATTCCGGATAAGCTGTGCCGCAAACTGCTGAAATTTGCTGAAAAACAAAAAAATACTTCCGGTGAGATTTTTCTCACAAGAAGTGGAAACCATTTGTCGCGTCATCAAATATGGTACGAAATGAAGAAATTGTGTAAAAGTACGGGAATTGAGCCATCCAAAGTATTTCCCCATAATCTTCGCCATTTGTTTGCCGCTACATTCTACCGGGTATGCAGCGACATTGTCAAACTGGCAGACATACTGGGACACAGCTCAATTGATACAACAAGAATTTATCTGATATCTACAGGCGCAGAACATGCACAGCAAATGGCACGCCTGGGCTTGCTCAGTTAGCAAAATCTATATTTTGTGTATTGGCAAAGTACCTAAAAAGACCGTTTACATAGAATCATATGCATTATAGCATGGATGAAATCAGAATTACAAGAGAATTTATTGTTTTGAAATAAAAAAATTCAAAATTTGGGCACAAAGAATAAGGACGCATAGATAGTTTTTTGTGGTCTGCTGTTTTTGCGCCCTGATTAAGAAAAATAAGGTGGAATTCAGGGAATTCCATCTTTTTTATTGCCTGTTATTTTGAAATATGTTGAACCTGATACACAAAATATAGATTTTGCTGAAATTAACAGGATTTGTGTTTTGTCTTTGGCCGGGAAACAGAAAAAGGCAGAAGCGGGCTACAGATTGCCTATAAAAATCTGAATTTAGTAAAAGGAAGGTCAAAGATATGAAAAAATCAGTAAAACGATGGCTTGCTATTAGCCTGATGGCTCTGATGGTACTGACTATGATACCATCAGGTGTATTTGCTGTGGAGGGTGTTTTTCCAATGGGTGATGGAGTAGTGATTCTCAATTCTACGGAAGACTTCACAGCAGATACTGTGTCAGTAGAAGATGAAATAATTTCATCTGAACCAGCAGAACAGAACAATGAAGAGATGATTCTGCCCGACATTGAAACAGAACCAGTACTGCTGGAAACGAATTTGACGGAAAGTGCAGAAACTGAGACACTGGAGACATTAGAAACAGAAGAGGCAACTGATGAGATATGGGAAACAGAGACATATGTGACTGATACAGAAACAGAGAATGCAGTAATGACAGAACCTGTTTCGGAACTGGCTGTGGATGCAGAAGCCGGGGACAATATAGAATCTGAGGAGGAAACAACTTGCGCAACAGAGGCAGGATATGGTCTGATAGGGATGGATACATTGAATGCGCAGGTTAAGAAGACAATAGCAAGAGCACCGTCAACAACGAAAGTGACACTTCATCCGGCGGTTATTACTCCGACTGGAGTAAAAGTGAGTGTGGGCGGAACAATTGATGGTAAACCAATTGTTGCTATTAATGGATATGATATTATAGTTGATATGGGAGTATATAATACGCATAACAATTATTCATTCCGTTTGCCCTATGCCAGCGAATTATGGGAAGGAGTCGGAAAAGTCGATTATATTTCATGGACAGGAACCGGATCAAACAGCCCGAGCGAAGGACAGAGCGTTTCTGTAGCCAATGCCGGAAGCAGTGCTTATTATTATTTCAAAACAGTTACTTATAGGACATTTACTCTTAACTATAACGCAAATGGAGGGACTGGGGAACCGCCCTCACAAAGTTATACGGCAACCAGCCAATATGAATATAGTCATACATTTTCGATATCAAATATAAAACCAACAAGAGACGGTTACAAATTCCTTGGGTGGGCAGAAAGCTCTTCCGCAACAAGTGCCTCAAGGCAGCCGGGCGGATCAATTTATGTCAGCGGGACAACGACTCTTTTTGCTGTGTGGGAGAAGGAGGAAGAAAAACCCACGGCAGCGGGAAATTCAACCGTAAACATTACAAAAACGTTTAGTAAAGATATTACAACAGTACCGAATGGTTTTGGGCTGCAGTACACCTATACAAATCTGGCTACCGGTCAAACTGTAAGCGGAACGGTTCCTATGACCGGCTCCGGCAGTACTTTATCAGGATCTATAAGTATTCCTTATTATAATAACGTGGCTGAGGGCACACCGTATTATCTTTCTCTTACAGAAGTAAATGCGGATGTAAGTGGTTATAATTTACAGATCAAATCTGATATAGGTCAGATTGATCAGGCACAAAAAGTCATATCTTATGCCATGCCTGTGAGTAATAAAAGTACATTAAATAGAACAATAGAAAACGTATACACTGCTGTTGAAAAGAGGTATACGGTGACCTATACAGATGGAGTGGACGGTGAAGAAATTTTTGCGGATCAGGTGACAGAAAATATCCTGAGCGGAACAAAGACACCGGAATTTGAAGGAGGAACACCGGTAAGAAAAGATTATGTATTTGCAGGCTGGAGTCCGGCAGTAGCAGAGACAGTCACGGCAGATGCAACCTATACAGCAACATGGAAGGAAGATAAGAACAACAACGGAACTCCGGATGATGAGGAAGACAGGTATACGGTGACCTATACAGATGGAGTGGACGGTGAAGAAATTTTTGCGGATC
>JAUNSC010000012.1 GCA_030539395.1 Eubacteriales bacterium | reverse complement strand
CTAAATAAAACAAGCGAAATAAAACGAGCGAAAAAAACATTGCAAAATAAAGAAAAAATAGTTACTTTCTTAGAGAATAATGGAGCGTCAAAAACAAGCGAAATTGCAAATGTACTTGGATTAAGCGAAACAAGAACCAGAGCCCTTTTAAAGGAAATGGTATCGGAGGGAAGCCTCATGACAAACGGTGGAACAAAAAAGAAAATTTATTTTTTACAAGTATAGTAAGGTAGAGTCATACTCTAGAAAAATAGGATGGGGAACGTGTGGATGCAAATGGCTTTTATCCCGTATCGGTAAAACAGATTATTGAATTCTTTGGAGGAACATAAAAATTGGAAAATTAGTTTCGAGAAGGTAAGTGATGTAGTGATGGGGTTTTACATGGATGGATTTGCTATCTGCAAGAGTTGTTAAAAGGAAAGATGCAAAATAAAGTATAATATCTACCCTCACCTTGGAAGTGTTCCAGTGTGAGGGTGATTTTGTTAAATTAAACGTAACCGGATGAGATGGAAATGCTGTTGGAAATATGTGAATACTGATTGACACCGATAGGAATATGGAGTAAAATCTAAAAGAACATTTGTTCTGCAAAACGAAATTCAACAGAGTATTTTGTAATAACTATCAGGACATAATTCGTTCAGAACCATTTTTGAAACATGGCAAAATCTCGTTTTACACGAAAAATTCGTGTAATTCATCTATAAAAACACTGGGAGAATGGTCTATGTCAAATGAAAAACTATTCAAATTGGAAGCGCCATATAAGCCCACCGGCGACCAGCCGCAGGCGATTGAGAAGCTCGTGGCTGGCTTCAAAGAAGGCAACCAATGCCAGACCTTACTGGGGGTTACGGGTTCCGGAAAGACCTTTACGATGGCCAATATTATCCAGGAACTAAACAAGCCGACCCTGATCTTGGCGCATAATAAAACCCTGGCGGCACAGCTTTATGGAGAATTTAAAGAATTTTTTCCATCGAACGCGGTCGAATATTTCGTGTCCTACTACGATTACTACCAGCCGGAAGCATACGTACCGTCTTCGGACACCTATATTGCGAAAGACTCTTCTGTTAATGATGAAATAGATAAGTTGCGTCTTTCAGCAACCACGGCCCTTTCTGAACGGCGGGATGTAATCATTGTTGCTTCTGTATCCTGTATCTATGGCCTTGGAAGTCCGGTGGATTATCAAAATATGGTGGTTTCTCTTCGCCCCGGTATGGAAAAAGAACGGGATGAAGTAGCGCGGAAACTGATTGATATGCAGTATGACCGCAGTGAAATGGATTTCAAGCGCGGCACATTTCGCATGCATGGTGATGTGCTGGAAGTATTTCCGGCGGATTTCTCCGATACAGCTATCCGCGTGGAGTTTTTTGGCGATGAGGTGGATCGGATTACAGAAATTGATGTGCTGACAGGAGAGATAAAAAGCCGTCTGGAGCATGTGGCGATTTTTCCTGCATCACATTATGTAGTTGCACCGGAAAAAATACTGGAAGCGGCCAATAATATTGAAAAAGAACTGGAAGAGCGGGTAAAATATTTCAAAAGCGAAGATAAACTGCTGGAGGCACAGCGAATTTCTGAGAGGACAAATTTTGATATAGAAATGATGAAGGAGACGGGCTTCTGTTCCGGAATAGAGAACTATTCCAGGCATCTGGCAGGGCTTGAACCGGGGGTTCCGCCCTATACATTGATTGATTATTTTCCGGACGATTTTCTGATGATCATAGATGAATCTCATAAGACGATCCCGCAGATTGGAGCCATGTATTCCGGTGACCGTTCCAGAAAGACGACACTGGTGGATTATGGATTCCGTCTGCCGTCTGCCCTGGATAACCGTCCTCTTAATTTCCAGGAATTTGAAAGTAAGATAGATCAGATCATGTTTGTTTCTGCCACACCGGGACAGTATGAGGAAGATCATGAGATGCTTCGGGCAGAACAGATCATACGTCCTACGGGACTTTTGGACCCGAAGGTGGAAGTACGGCCTGTGGAGGGCCAGATTGATGATCTGGTGGGTGAGGTAAATAAAGAAGTAGAAAAGCACAATAAAGTATTGATTACAACTTTGACTAAGCGGATGGCAGAGGATCTGACAGATTATATGAGGGAAATCGGTATTCGGGTTAAATATCTTCACTCTGATATTGATACATTGGAGAGAACTGAAATTATCCGGGATATGCGTCTGGATGTATTCGATGTTCTTGTGGGTATCAATCTTTTGAGAGAAGGACTGGATATTCCGGAGATCACGCTGGTGGCTATATTGGATGCAGATAAGGAAGGGTTCCTTCGTTCGTCCACGTCTCTGATACAGACTATCGGGCGTGCGGCCAGAAATGCGGATGGGCATGTTATCATGTATGCTGATGTGATGACGGATTCCATGAAACTTGCCATTGAGGAGACAGAGCGGCGTCGTAAACTCCAGGAAGAATATAATGAAGAACATGGCATTACACCGCAGACTATCCGAAAAGCCATACGTGACCTGATTAGCATTTCCAGGGAAGTGGCACAGGAAGAGAAGAAGCTGACAGTGGATCCGGAATCTATGAGTAAAAAAGAACTGGAAAAGCTGACAAAAGAAGTGGAAAAGAAGATGCGTAAGGCCGCTACGGAACTTAATTTCGAGGCTGCTGCAGAGCTGCGTGATAAAATGATAGAATTGAAAAAGTATCTGCAGGAACTGGACTGATACAGTACGATAAATACAGGTTTATAAAAATGAGGAGAACAGAATGACAAAAATTGACAAAAACAGCAAACAGTTTATCCGCATCAGAGGCGCTAATGAAAATAATCTGAAAAATATTGATCTGGATATTCCGAGAAATCAGTTGGTTGTTTTGACGGGACTTTCCGGGTCCGGCAAGTCGTCTCTGGCATTTGATACCATCTATGCGGAAGGACAGAGAAGATATATGGAATCCCTGTCTTCTTATGCGAGGATGTTTTTGGGACAGATGGAGAAACCGGATGTGGAGAGTATTGAAGGCCTTCCACCGGCTATTTCTATTGATCAGAAATCCACAAACCGCAATCCACGTTCTACTGTAGGAACTGTGACAGAGATTTATGATTATTTTCGTCTGCTTTATGCAAGGATCGGAATTCCCCATTGTCCCAAATGCGGCAGGGAGATTAAGAAGCAGACGGTTGATCAGATGGTGGATCAGCTGATGGAACTGCCGGAGCGCACAAGAATACAGATACTGGCACCTGTGGTGCGTGGAAGGAAAGGCGAACATGTTAAATTGTTCGAACAGGCAAAACGTAGCGGTTATGTGCGGGTCATTGTGGATGGGAACATGTATGAACTGTCGGAAGAGATTAAGCTGGATAAAAACAAGAAACATAATATAGAGATTGTAGTGGATCGTCTCGTAATAAAAGCGGGTATTGAGAAGCGATTGACAGATTCTCTGGAGACGGTTCTGAATCTTGCGGAGGGGCTGGTACTGGTGGATGTGCAGGAAAGTGAGCCCATCCGCTTCAGCCAGAGTTTCTCCTGTCCGGATTGCGGCATCAGCGTGGATGAGATCGAACCAAGAAGCTTTTCTTTTAATAATCCCTTTGGTGCATGTCCTGAGTGTTTCGGTCTTGGATACAAAATGGAATTTGATGAAAACCTGATGATACCGGACAAGTCTTTAAGCATTGCGGAGGGCGCCATAGTCGTGATGGGCTGGCAGTCCTGCACGGATAAAGGAAGTTTTACAAGGGCGATTTTGGATGCACTGGCAAAGGAATATCATTTTGACCTGAATACACCTTATGAAAAGCTGCCGGAGGATATCAGACATATGCTGATATATGGGACAAATGGGCGGAAAGTGGCAGTACATTATAAAGGCCAGAGGGGTGTTGGGGTCTATGATATTGCATTCGAAGGTCTGATAAAGAATGTGGAGAGGCGCTATCGCGAAACAGGTTCCGAAAGCAGCAAGGCAGAGTATGAGTCATTTATGAGAATTACTCCGTGTAAGGCCTGCGGCGGTCAGAGACTGAAAAAAGAAGCTCTGGCAGTTACTATAAACGATAAAAATATTCATGAGATAACCTCGCTGTCGGTGGAAAAGCTGCAAAAATGGCTGGCTGAACTGGAGCTGACAAAGCAGCAGGAACTGATAGGACACCAGATTCTGAAAGAAATCCGTGCCAGAGTGCAGTTCCTGGTGGATGTGGGGCTAAATTACCTGACGCTGGCGAGAGCAACCGGAAGCCTGTCCGGAGGAGAAGCACAGCGTATTCGTCTTGCAACACAGATTGGCTCAGGACTGGTGGGGGTTGCCTATATACTTGATGAACCCAGTATCGGCCTTCATCAAAGAGATAATGACAAGTTGCTCGCAACATTGAAAAATCTGCGTGATTTAGGAAATACCCTGATTGTTGTAGAACATGATGAGGACACTATGCTTGCGGCAGATTATGTGGTAGATATCGGGCCGGGAGCAGGTGAACATGGCGGTCAGGTCGTGGCGGCAGGTACTGCCAAAGAAATTATGAAGAACAAGAATTCCATTACTGGTGATTATTTGTGTGGGCGAAAAAGCATACCGGTGCCGGAGACACGAAAGACACCGGCAGGATGGCTGAAAGTAGTGGGAGCGCGGCAGAATAACTTAAAAAATATTGATGTAGAGATCCCCACTGGAATAATGACATGCGTGACGGGCGTGTCGGGCTCAGGAAAAAGTTCTCTGGTCAATGAAATTCTGTATAAGAGTCTGGCAAAGCAGCTGAACCGTGCAAGAACGATTGCCGGAGATCATGACAGGATAGAAGGAGTAGAGCAGCTGGATAAAGTAATTAATATTGACCAGTCGCCCATCGGAAGAACTCCCCGTTCCAATCCGGCAACATATACGGGAGTGTTTGACCAGATTCGTGATCTGTTTGCCGCAACAGCAGATGCCAAGGCAAGAGGATACAAAAAAGGGCGGTTCAGCTTTAATGTAAAAGGCGGCCGTTGTGAGGCATGCAGCGGGGATGGCATCATAAAAATTGAGATGCATTTCCTTCCGGATGTATATGTTCCGTGTGAAGTCTGCCAGGGAAAACGATACAACAGAGAGACACTGGAAGTAAAGTATAAGGGAAAGAGTATTTATGATGTACTTGACATGACGGTGGAGGAGGCGGTGAAATTTTTCGAACATATTCCTTCCATCCGCAGGAAAATAGAGACTCTTTATGATGTGGGACTTTCATATATCCGCCTGGGGCAGCCATCTACTGAGCTTTCCGGCGGTGAGGCACAAAGAATCAAACTGGCAACAGAACTTAGTAAAAGAAGTACAGGAAAAACCATTTATATTCTTGATGAACCTACAACCGGACTGCATTTTGCAGACGTTCATAAGCTGATTGAAATTTTGAAACGATTATCTGAAGGAGGAAATACTGTAGTTGTAATTGAGCATAATCTGGACGTGATTAAAACTGCGGATTATATCATCGATATGGGACCGGAAGGCGGAGACGGCGGCGGAACCGTAATTGCTGAGGGTACGCCGGAGCAGGTGGCAGAAATATCGGAATCCTATACCGGTCAGTATGTGAAGAAATATCTATGAAATAGTTGTAAATAATTTTTGCATGTGCATCTGCAGCAATCAGAAACAAAGAGTGGTCTCCCGCTTTCGGTAAAGTGAAAAATGCCGCAGTGCAAAAAAGAAGAGCTGTGCAGCATGCACAGTTCTTCTTAGGAAAGAGAAAAAATAAAATATTTTGAGGGAGTACTTCGCAGTGTGTGGTTACTGCGAAGTATGAGTTATGAAAATTATATTAGCTCTTTGCTAATATGCTGTTAGTATATACAACAAATGTGTTTAAAGTATGTCCTCAATCTGAAGAAAATGTGAAATTCCGAAAAAAGGCTTTAAAATTTTTTAAGCCTGTTTTATACTTGTTTTAGTCTTTACAAAGGGGGAAAGTATAAGTGAACATTACAGATATTGGAATAGATTTGGGAACAGCCAGTATTTTAATATATATGAGAGGTAAAGGAGTTGTTTTAAAAGAGCCGTCTGTTGCAGCATATGACCGTGATGCGGGAAAGATAAAGGCAATTGGTGAGGAAGCCCGTATGATGCTTAGCAGAAGTACGGGGAATATTGTGGCAATCCGCCCGCTGCAGAACGGAATTATTTCAGATTATGCAGTAACAGAACAGATGCTTAAATACTTTATACCAAAAGCTACCGGAAAATTATCATTCAAAAAGCCGCGTATCAGCGTAAATGTACCGAATTCAGTAACCGAGGTGGAGCGTAAGGCAATGGAGGATGCGACATACCAGGCAGGTGCAAGAGAGGTTACACTGGTACCCGCACCGATCGCATCGGCTATTGGTGCGGGAATCGATATATCAAAACCCTGTGGAAAGATGATCGTAGATATTGGTGCAGGAACCTGTGATGTTGCTGTGCTTTCTATGGATGGAATTGTTGTGGATTCCAGCATCAAAGTAGCGGGAGACAGTTTTGATGAGGCAATCGTAAAATATGCAAGAAATGCGCACAATCTTATTATCGGAGAGCGCATGGCAGAGGATATAAAAATCCATATAGGGACTGCTGTGGAAAGAATGCAGCAAAAGCTGATGGAGGTAAAAGGAAGAGATTTAACTACCGGTCTGCCCAAGACAGTGCGGATCAGTTCTTCAGACATCTGTGAAGCTTTAAAAGAGCCGACGGCACAAATTGTAGAAGCCGTGCACAGCGTTCTGGAAAAAACACCGCCTGAACTGGCAGCGGATATTGTGGAACGCGGAATCGTACTCACCGGCGGCGGAGCAATGCTGGACGGCATGGAAGATCTGATTGAACAAAAGACCGGCATTAATACAGTACTGGCAGAAAACCCTATTACTGCGGCTGTTATCGGAACAGGCAGATATGTGGAAGTAACATCAGGAAATGATCGTATGGAGGCATAGTCGGACATACAGATGGAAAAAATTTCAGGATATATTGATCATATAATTTACCGTAATGAGGACAATGGATATACTGTGCTGGTTCTTGTCTGTGACGGTGAGGAAATCACCTGTGTCGGCATGATGCAGTATGTGAACGAAGGCGAAGTGATGGAGGCTGAGGGAACATACGGTGAGCATAGCACGTACGGAAGACAGTTTAAAATTTCCTCTTATGAATATAAAGTACCGGAAGACGAATTGTCCATGGAACGTTATCTTGGTTCCGGAGCGATTAAAGGCATCGGCATGGCTTTAGCGGCAAGAATTGTCAGACGGTTTAAGGCAGATACATTTCGAATTATGGAGGAAGAGCCGGAGCGTCTGGCTGAGATAAAAGGGATCAGTGAACGCAAAGCAAGAGAAATCGCGCAGCAGATGGAGGAGAAGAGAGATCTCCGTAAAGCCATGCTGTTTTTACAGCAGTATGGCATTTCTACAGCGCTTGCGGTAAAAATATATAACGCATATGGACAGTCCCTGTATCAGATTGTGAGTGAAAATCCTTACAAGCTGGCAGACGACATCACCGGAGTGGGATTTAAAATTGCGGATGAGATTGCATCCAGAGCAGGGATACTTACTGATTCGGATTTTCGTGTGAAAAGCGGACTTCTTTATACTCTGGCACAGGCGGTTGGAGAGGGGCATGTATACCTTCCGGGAGAGGAACTTTTTAAGAGAGGTTCTGAACTGCTCGGCGTGTCATTAGAGTCAATGGAAAAGAATCTGTCAGACCTGGCCATGGAGCGTAAAGTAATCATAAAAGAAACATCAGATGGTCTTTGCATATATCATGCATCTAATTATTATCTGGAACTCAATGCGGCAAAAATGCTGCACGAACTGAATATTTCGGCAGAGATATCAGAAGTCCTTATACAAAAACGCCTTGTACAAATTGAACAGGAAACGGGCACCAGCCTGGAAGAAATGCAGAAAAAAGCTGTCATGGAAGCTGCATCCCACGGTTTGCTTGTGATTACGGGCGGACCGGGAACAGGAAAAACGACTACCATTAATGCGCTTATACATTATTTTGAGGCAGAGGGGCTGGAAATTCTGCTGGCTGCTCCTACAGGCCGGGCGGCAAAGCGTATGACCGAGGCAACAGGATATGAGGCACAGACAATTCATCGCCTTTTGGAAGTTTCAGGCGCACCGGATGATGGTTCAGCGAATACTCATTTCGAAAGGAATATGCAAAATCCGCTGGAAGCGGATGTGGTCATTATAGATGAAATGTCTATGGTAGATATTTTTCTGATGCACGCGCTTTTAAGTGCAATCACGCCTGGAACGCGCCTGATCATGGTCGGGGATGTTAACCAGCTGCCTTCCGTTGGGCCGGGACGTGTATTGGAGGATATTATTGCTTCCGGCTGTTTCCCTGTGGTTTGTCTGACAAAAATTTTCAGGCAGGCCAGTGAGAGTGATATCGTAGTAAATGCGCATAAAATAAATAATGGTCAGCATGTGGAACTGGACAATAAGAGCAGCGACTTCTTTTTCCTTCAAAGGGATGATGCAGATATTATTATCCGTGTTACCCTTGCACTGATCCAGGAAAAAATGCCAGGGTATGTAAATGCAACTCCATATGATATTCAGGTGCTGACGCCCATGAGAAAAGGGCTTCTTGGGGTGGAAAGGCTGAATACCATTTTGCAGCGCTATCTGAACCCTGAGTCACCTCAGAAAAAAGAAAAGGAATATGGGGATGGCCTTTTCCGTGAAGGAGATAAGGTCATGCAGATAAAAAATAACTATCAGGCAGAATGGGAAATACGCGGAAAATACGGGATTCCTGTTGAACGTGGAACCGGCATTTTCAATGGGGACATGGGGATTATCAGAGAAATCAATCACTATGCAGAGCAGATGACAGTGGAATTTGATGAAGGAAGATTTGTGGATTACAGCTTCAAACAACTGGAGGAACTGGAACTGGCCTATGCAATCACGATTCACAAATCTCAGGGAAGTGAATATCCGGCAGTTGTGATCCCGCTTTTGTCAGGTCCGCGAATGTTGATGAACAGGAATCTACTGTATACGGCAGTGACACGGGCAAAAAGCTGTGTGACTCTGGTGGGATCAGCCCAGGTATTCTATCAGATGGTGGATAATCAGTTTGAGCAAAAGAGATATACAACATTATGTGAAAGGATTTGTGAGTGGTAAGACTTTTAGAAATACTGCTGGATTTGTTATTTCCAAGGAGGTGTCCGTTTTGCGGAAGTATCTCTGACGGTACCTGCGAGAAATGCCGGAAGAAGGTGATACAGATTGAGCACCCTTTCTGTTATCGGTGCGGCAGGCCGTTAAAACGGGAGGACGAAGAGTTATGCGATGATTGCCGGAAGCACAACCACTATTTTTGTCAGGGGCGGGCACTGTATCCTTACGAAAAAGAAGTCCGGGAATCAGTCTATGCTGTAAAATACCAGAATAAAAGGGAATATTTAGAGTATTTTTCACAGGACATGGCGGAAAAATTTCAAAAAGAGATCCAGAGTTGGAATCCTCAGGTACTGATTCCGATACCGATGCATATAAAAGCCCGCAAAATGCGGGGATATAATCAGGCGGAGATACTGGCTGAAAAGCTGGGAGAGGAATTGGATCTGCCTGTGTGTACAAGAGCTCTCTGCAAAATACGTCATACAGCGAATCAAAAAGAAATGGACTACCGCCAGAGAAGGCAAAATCTAAAGGGTGCCTTTGATATAGATAAAAAATTTTTGGATGAAAAGGGGCGGCTTCCATGGAAAAGAGCAGTTCTGGTAGATGATGTCTATACAACGGGAAGTACGCTGGATGAAGCAGCGAAAACCCTCCTGGAGCATGGTGCAGAAGCAGTTTATTTTGTGACTATTTGTATTGTTACGGAATAATTTCTGTGCTATACTAAAATGCGGAGAGGTATTTTTATGATTAATGAGAAGCGGATATATCTTATGACACAGCTCGCTGTTTTTGAGAAAAATCATGAAAAACAGCTGGAGGGTGTACAGAAATCTTTCCGGAGTGATTATATCGGAAGAGTTATGATAAAGAATGGTTTTCGTATCACAGCGGCATTTTTACTGGCGCTTGCCGGATGGGGATTATATAATGCAGAAACATTGATTGTTGATATCACAAAAATAGATGTAAAAGCACTGGGAGCGCGGATACTATTTTTATATGCAGCGGTGATGTGTCTGTTTTTGCTGATTACTTATATTGTTCAGACAGTAAGGTATGCAAGGGCAAAGCAGGATTTGTATGAATATAGAGAGATGCTTCGCAATTTGGAGAAAGAATACCGGGCAGAAGAAGAACGTGAGATGCCCGGCAGGAGGTGATGGCGCATGGAAGTAATGCTCGCATTCAGAGATTCTCTGAGCAGATTTTATGGTAAGCATGATACGTCCATTCGCCTGATATTTAAATTTGCACTGGCCCTTTGGGCATTTATGGAGATACGTACAGGATTGGGAGGTAATGCACCGCTTAACAGACTGCCGGTAATCTTTGTGCTGGCGCTTGTCTGTGCATTTGTTCCTTCAAATGGCATACTTATTATTGGAGCAGGTATGATGATACTGTGTTTGTATAGTGTGTCAATAGAGGCTGTGATCGTGGGCGGAGGGATACTGCTGATTGGTCTTATGCTGTATTTCAGCATTGCTTCTTCATCGGCATATCCGCTGATTCTTACAGCAATTTTTGTTAAAATGGAGCTGGGGTGTGTACCGGCTGTGTTGTTTGGGTTGATTGGAGGGCCGTTGTCAGCAGCGGGTATTGCATTTGGCGCGGTATTGCATAGCCTGATGAATACGATTGTGCAGACAGACGGAAAATTGCAGACAACATCAAAAGAGGCGGCAGAGGCAATGGTGCAAAAGATGGCGGGACTGATAGAAGCTGTTATTCAAAACAGGGAAATGCTGATCACAGCGGCAGTGCTGGCATCAGTCATGCTGGTTGTTTATTACATCCGCATTCTGGCAGTGAAGTATGCCTGGACAATAGCGGCAATTGTTGGAAGCGCCGGGTATTTACTTTTCAGAATTCTTTTATGGACATTTTGGGATACGGAGATAATGCCGGCAGCAATTGCTGTTGAAATAATTGCAGCGCTGCTGACAGCAAAAGCAGCAGAATTGATGCTGTACAGTCTGGATTATAAAAAAACGGAAACGGTACGGTTTGAAGATGATGAATACTTCTATTTTGTAAAAGCAGTGCCGAAGAAAAAAATCCGAAGAAAAAGAAGGCGGAGAAGATCAGAGGGGAGGTAAACAGTGGAGACGATAAGAATGTGGATAGAGAGTCATTTACCGTGGATGAAGATATCATCTATTTCAATGACTCTGACAGATGTAATAGAGATTATCATTCTTTCATTTCTGGTGTACAGTATTCTTGTATGGGTAAAAAACAGCAGAGCATGGACGCTTTTAAAGGGAATGCTGGTATTAGGCATGTTTGTTGCAATGGCTTACCTGTTTAAGATGGACACTCTGACTTTCCTTATTGAAAAGGGAGTTTCTCTTGTAATTATGGCAGCAATCATTATTTTCCAGCCCGAACTCAGGCGTGCGTTGGAACAGCTTGGAGAGAAAGAATTTATTTCAGCACTGTTTAATGTAGGAAATAGTAAGGAAGTAATTCAACGCTGCAGCGACAGGACAGTCAATGAGCTTGTGCGTGCCACATTGGAGATGGCAAAAGTCAAGACGGGGGCACTGATGGTGCTGGAGCAGAATGAGAAGCTGGAAGAATATGAGCGAACAGGCATTGATATTGATGCGATTGTATCGAGTCAGCTGTTGATCAATATCTTTGAACATAATACACCGCTTCATGACGGAGCTGTCATTATTAAAGGAGATAAAATAAGGTCTGCAACCTGTTATCTTCCTCTTTCTGAAAATAAGTCCCTTGACAAAGAACTGGGAACAAGGCATCGTGCCGGAGTAGGTATCAGCGAGGTTACAGATTCACTGACTATTATTGTTTCAGAGGAAACAGGAAAGATCGCTTTGGCAAAGAAAGGTATTCTGACCAGAAATGTTTCAGAAGAAAAGCTGAGAGAACAGCTTATACTGCTCCAGAATAAATCTGTTATGAGTTCGAGAAAACGAATTGTCGGGAAGACAAAGAAGGACCGTGGAGAAAGGAACCAGGCAGTATGAAGCATAAATTGAAATATAAATTAACAAATAACCTGGGATTGAAACTCATCTCTGTTTTAGCTGCCTGCGTTATCTGGCTGCTGGTTATGGATAATAATGATCCGGTGGATACTCAGGCATATAAAAATATATCGGTTACAAGAACGAACGAAGACACAATCACGAACGCCAATAAAACTTATAGTGTGGTGGATGATACGGACAAAGTAAACGTGTATGTAACGGCAAGACGGTCGGTGCGCTCAAAACTGAATATTTCCAGTTTTACGGTGAAGGCTGATATGGAAAATTACAATGAAGCACTTGGATCGGTTCCTCTGGAAGTGAGCTGTTCAAATCCGGCTGTGCAGCAGGAACAGCTGAGAATACAGCCGTCATCGCTGAAAATCAATATGGAAGACAAGATAGAGCAGAACTTCGGTATTGTGGCAAAAACGACAGGGGAAACAGCCAAAGGCACGGAACTGGGGCGTGTTACGGTGCTTACAGGTGACACCATTCGCATTGCCGGTCCCCAATCTTTGATCAATATCATTGGCAAAGTAACTGTTCCGGTCGATATCACAGGAAAATCAACAGATAGTACAGACAGCTATACCATAAGAATAGAGGATAAGAACGGTACCATATTGAATGAAAGCCAGATGAGCAATCTGGAATTGAAAAACATGGATGGTGTTGTGCTGAAAGATAATAAGGCAGAGGTCTATACAGAAATCTGGAATATTTATGGAGATATTACACTGGATGCAGTTCTGACAGGAACACCTGCAGAAGGTTATAATGTTACAGCAATTTCCGTCTCGCCCAAAACGGTAAATCTGGTGGCATCAGAACAGGCGATGCGAACGCTGGGACATAAGCTTCAGATTAAAGACAAATTTAATATACAGGGAATTACAGAAAACCAGACGTTTCAGGTGGATCTGAATGATACATTAGATTTATATAATAACATCCGCCTGGAAGCAGACATGTCTTCTGTAGTAACTGTGGATGTCCAGGTGGAAGAAGCAGGTACAAGAACAGTTGAGTATCCTGTTTCAGAATTAACTCTTAAAAATGTACCGGCAAATAAAAAACTAATATTTTCGCCTACTGACAAAATTTTACTGAGCATTCAGGGAGAGCAGGGAGAATACAAGGTTATAACAGAAAAAGACATATCAGCACAGATCGATCTGCAGCAGTGCAGGGCAAATGGAAATTATACACTTCCGGTAGAAGTGACACTGCCAGAGGGGTATTTTTTGACAAGTGAAGTGACAATAGTAGTGAACGTGGAGGACGAGGAACAGGAAGAAGAGGTTGAACTTCTTACGGAGGGCTAGTATGGTAAGCAAAACTTTTGTAATAAAAAACAACGCAGGATTGCATTTGAAACCGGCTGCACTCCTATGTACAGAGGCTATCAAATATAAAGCAACAGTGACGCTTTCTTTTGGAAATGTGACAACGAATGCAAAAAGCGTTCTGAATGTGTTAAGCGCCTGTGTGAAATGTAATGATTCCATCACGTTGATCTGTGAAGGGGAAGATGAAGCAGAGGCGATGGAAAACCTGGGAAAACTGATATCAGAGGGACTGGGAGAATAAATGATATAAAAAAGAGGAAAGTCTGTTTTATAGACTTTCCTCTTTTTTATGCCAGAAATTCAATTGTATAAAAATTTAACTCCACTTATCTGTCGGATCTTTTCCGATTGTGCCGGCCTTCATTTTGGGGAGTGCCGGTTTGCCGAGAGGTGTGGCTGCACTGTCACTGATCACAACCCGGGTGCCGATGGGGATATTATCATAAATCCATTTTGCATCTGCCACACAGAGACGAATACATCCGCCGGATGCTGCGCGGCCCAAATTATTAAAATCACGTGAGTTCACATTGTACGGATTAAAGGATGTACCATACATGGGGACTGAGTGGAACAGATATTCCGAAAGGAAATGACTGCAATACTGTCCAACAGAAGGTCCATTCAGATACCACCATCTTTTATGAGTCTGAATAAAGAAAGTACCTGTCGGAGTATCAAATCCTGGTCCGCCGACTGAACATGTCATTGCTTTAACAGCTATATCATTGTCATATATTGTAACAACACATTTTTTTCGGTTTACACGAATCGTATAATTCCCTGTGGGCGTGTAGGTCACATATCCTTTTGTGCCAAAATTGTAAGTTTTTCCATTGATTTTCTTTTTGCCGTAAGTGCGGGCTCCGTTTTTAGCGGGATCCATATAATAGCGTTTAGTACCAAGAACCAGCCAGCCACGGGTCTGCTGTGCGTAGGAATTGAAGTAATACACCTTTTTGCTGCTTCCTGTTCCAAGGGTTTTGAATCCGTCGCGCAGTGCACGTCCCTTGTTCGCCTGATTAAAATAGTAATAGGAACCGTTGATCTTTTTCCAGCCATACACCATCTTACCGTTCGATTTGTTAAAGTAATAATAAAATTTCCCGATTTGCTGCAGGCCATATTGGCGGTACCCGTTTTTATCAAAATAGTATTTATTTTTTTGAATGGTAACAATTTTATTCTTTGCGGCCTGACCGTTTGCAGTGAAATAGTAAGTGTGGCCTTTTATCTTTTTCAGAGTCCCGGTCAATGCATAGCCCACTTTTGGCTGAAAATAATAATAATTGTTTTTCCATTTCTGGAGCCCTGTTTTGAGGTAGCCATACCTGGTCCCGTAATAGAGTTTCCCGTTTATTGTCTTTACAGATGTAAGAAGGCGGCCGTTGGACTGGCTGTAGTAGTATTTTTTCTTACTTTTTATGTAAGTGACTTTGTTTGTAACTAATTTGCCGGTGCTGTCAAATATGTAGTAGTATGTCTTGCCATTGGTTTTGATTTTCTTTGGACCGCCGGTATATTTTTTTCCATTGCTTCCATAATAATACTTACCATCCCCGGTAGTAATCCATTGATTTTTGTAAGCAAAGGCTGTAGATGACAGCATAAAAAACAGAGAAAAAATGAATAGAAATGTAAATAAAATTCTCCTTTTTTTCATGATGATGATCACTCCTGATTGAAATAGGGTAGTTTACAAATAGTTAAAATAATGTTAACATATTTCTGGTGAATAGGCAAGAGCAATATAGAAGCAAAATGAATTTAGGAAGAAATGGAAGAATATGAAATGGAAATCGGAATCTGCATGGCAGTAATCCTGTTGCTGCTTTTGTTATACTGGTGTTTTGGGAGAGTCATATGTCTTTTGACCGGAGGGAAATTAAGCTGGAGAATGTGCCTGCTGACAGGCGTGTTTGTCTATCACGGGCTGTTTCAGATAGAAGCATTGCCTCTGATGCTTTTGAAACAACCATTGTCGTCGCTGACGATGCTTTGGGGCGTTACTGTTGCAGCAGTTCTGGTATGCCTGCTGATTCTGGAGAAAAGAGCGGCAAAGCAGCGGACGGATATTCCGCGGAAAAGAAAAAAACCACTGCTGCTATATGGTGTGATGATAGCGGCAGCAGCTGTACAGATGTATTATATTATCACAAATAATTATCTTGGCTGGGATACTGCTGCTTATGTTGGGACGATTGGAAATAGTGTATCAAGAAACAATATGTATTTATATGATGGACTGAGCGGCCGTATACAAAATTCTCTGGATTTTCGTTACATGTTATCCTCATTTTACATGCATTCGGCAGTGTGGTGCCAGATTTTGCCGGTAAAGATTATTTATTATGCAAAAATTGTGCAGGGTGGTCTGTTGGCAGTGCTGGCCAATCTTGTAATATTTGAAATCGGGTATTTCCTGTTTTCGGGGAAACGCTATCAGGAAAAACTGACGGAAACACAGATACTGGCCTGTTCGGCAGCGATGGTAATTGCCGCAATTTTCCTGAATTTTTACTATCAATCTATTTATACTACATCGGACTTTCTCTTAAACCGTGCGCTGGAGGCAAAAGGATATTGTGCAAATCTGATTTTGCCGTTTCTGTTTCTGCTGTGTCTGATGGTATGGCGTGACAGTACAAAACGCGAGGTAAAGGTGATGCTCTTTGCGGGAGCATTCGGGAGTGTAGCCATTTCCATGAGTGCATTGATCACGGCACCTGCATTGATTACACTGATGCTGCTGCCGGTAATTTTCCGTGAAAAGAACTGGAAGTTTGCAGGGTTTTATATTTTGTGTATGCTTCCTGATACACTGTATCTGATACTCTATCTGCTTTACAAAATGAAAATATTCAGAATAGGAATTTGATATATGAATAATGTAACAAATGTTTTTGAGGTTTTTCAGTTGTATAACGGGGATACCTGGTTTCTTCCACTGATACTGGCAGCAGTGGCCTGGCTGCTTGTGCGGGCTGACCAGAGAAACCGGCGGAGTGCGCTGCTGACGATTGGTGCAGCCTGTCTGATTGTTTTCAATGATATAGTGTTTCGGTTGGTCGGCGCAGTGATGGGAACGGAGACCTATTATCGTTTTTTGTGGATGATACCTGCAATTCCGATGCTGGCATATGCGGTGGTGGATGTGATTGTATTACAGAAAACGATGGTTCGCAAAATTGCTGTCGTGATCGCTGCAGTTGTGATCGTTGCTGCGGCAGGAGTTCCCTATCTGGAAAAAGGCAGTTTCAAAATGCCCGGTCAGGTGCAGTATCTGCATGATGAGGCAGAAGAAATCTGTAATCTGATCAGTGCAGATAAAGAAAAAGAACATCCCAGAGTGGCATGTGATTTTAGTCTGGTCCTTTCTTTGCGTATCCAGGACCCTACTATTCAAAATGCAATTACCAGGCAGACATATCTTTATGATGATGTGTTGGGCTTGAAAAGCGCCAGAAGGAACCGGCAGCATTGTCTGCTGACTCTGGTGAACGGGGGAACCTTAGATGTGCCGGATAAAAAGATCAGAAAGATGCTGCGGCGTTCAAAGACAGACTATATTGTCATTGCGACAAGCTATGATATGGATGAACAGATGCTTGCGGTGGATTGCAGTGTTGTTGGAAGAACGGCGAGACATACGATTTATCGCGTAGAGTGATTACCAGTCGTTTTAAGTTGTTTTTTGCAGAAAAATGTTGTAGAATGTGACTTGATGCAAAAAACAGCAAAAAGATGAGTAAAATAGAGGTAACCAATATGGAAAAAAGAGAACAGTATAAGAGAATTATTATGTTTTTATCCTCTGTATTGATTTTGACGCTGGAAACAGCAATTTTTGCATATGTATGGTATAACTGTTACGCAAGGACAGGGGCGATCGGCAGATCATTTGTCAGAGGCAACTGGGTTATTATCGGTCAGTATGCACTGATGCTGTTTTTCTTTTATAAAATATATGGAGGATTTAAGGTGGGGTATCTTCGTGTATTCGAAGTAGTGTATTCACAGATATTATCCATCGTATGCGTTAATATTATTACGTATCTTCAGCTCAGTCTGGTCGGCCGATGGAGATTCGGAACAAATCTGATACCCCTTTGTAATATGACGGTAATAGATGTTATTATTGTCGTTATCTGGGTTGTTTTTATGCGCTGGATTTATGCCCGCATTTATCCGCCAAGGAGAATGCTGCTGGTTTATGGCGACAAAAATCCCAGAGATCTGATACGGAAAATTTCATCCCGGGAAGATAAATATAATATCTGTGAAATGATCCACCTTTCCTGGGGAGAGGAAGTAATCAAAGAAAAAATCAGAGAGTATCCGGCAGTTATTTTAGGGGATATCCCTTCCCATGAGAGAAATTTATTTTTGAAATATTGTTTTGAACAGGATATCCGTTGTTATAGTATACCCAAACTGTCTGATATTATGCTGATGAGTTCTGACGGAATCCATTTGTTTGATACGACACTCATGCTGTCCCGAAACAGAAGGCTGACAGCAGAGCAGTTGTTTGTAAAACGTGCTATGGACATTATCTTCTCGCTGCTGGGACTTATTCTGGCATCTCCGTTTATGCTGATCATAGCGCTATTGATCAAAGCATACGATGGAGGACCTGTCTTTTATAAACAGGAAAGACTTACAATAGATAAGCGCATTTTCTATATATACAAATTCCGCAGCATGAAAGTGGAATCTGAAAAAGACGGTGCGCGTCTTGCCAGGAAGGAAGACGACAGGATCACACCGGTGGGGAAAGTAATACGAAACATTCATTTTGATGAGCTGCCGCAGATATTTAATATTTTAAAAGGCGATATGTCGCTGGTAGGTCCCCGTCCGGAGCGCCCGGAGATTGCACAGCAGTATGCAAAAGAGATACCGGAGTTTGATTACAGATTAAAGGTAAAAGCAGGACTGACCGGATATGCTCAGGTATATGGGAAATATAATACGACCCCATATGATAAACTGAAGCTGGATCTGACCTATATAGAAAATTATTCCGTGATCATGGATATCAAGCTTTTGATGCTGACCTTCAAGATTCTTTTCCAGAAGGAAAATACGGAAGGCGTGGAAAGCTGGCAGGTGACCGCGGCAACAAAAGAAGAGGAAAAAAAATAAGCAGAAGTTTCATTCGGGATTTTGGGAGGAACAATGGTAAAAAAGAGAGTGGGATATGCTGTCAGGATGATTCTGTTCGTCCTGATAGCGGCTTTTTTATGGAAAGCAGTAGAATACGTTGTGCATAAACCGAAAGATGCACGTTGGTATAGTGATGGATTAACTAATATTTATAAAGAAAAAGATTACTATGATGTTCTGATTGCGGGGACAAGTATTGCTATTGCAAATACAAATTCAGCGGAGCTCTATCATGAATATGGAATTGCATCGACTTCTATAGGAGCGCCTCAGCAATCTACATGTCTTTCCTATTATGCAATAGAAGAGACGCTGAAATATCAAAAACCTGAAGTGCTTCTTTTTGATGTGAAATCTCTTTTCTATTCAAAAGAACGTATTTCGGACGCTATACGAAGAGACGAAAATACATATTTGCATTTCACACTGGATGATATAAAGAGTATAAAGACCCGATATAAGGCATTTCTTGCAGTAAAAGAAGAATTCTATCCGGAAATTAATTTTTGGGAATACTTTTGTGATATGTATTACGGACATTCTTACTGGGAAAGCATTACAGAAGAAGAATTTACCCATGAACTTCCGAAAGAATATTTGGGTGGAAACCGCCTGCTTTTGACAATTACTCCAAAGGAACGAAAAAAGGAAGTGTATGATGTGGAGAATAGCGGCCAAAAAGCCGTTATACCTGCATGTAATAAGAAATATCTGATAAAAATCATTGAGCTGTGTAAGGAGAAGGATATAGACTTAGTATTACTTTGGGGAAATGGCCTCATTGAATGGAAGTGGGCGCAATATAATGCCGTGCGGGAAATTGCAGATGAATACGGGATACCGTATCTGGATATCAATCTCCTTGAAAAACAGATAGGAATAGATTGGACAACGGATAACGCCGATAATGTACATATGAATTTGTCGGGAGCAAGAAAATGGATGGGTTATGTGGGGGATTACTTAAAGAGTAATTATGATCTCCCAGACTGCCGTTTGGATGAAAATTATGAAGAGTTTGAAAAGAATGAGGAACGCTATCTGCAGATGGTGAAAGCAATGGAAGTTAAGAAAGATTTTGCAGCTGCAGAAGACTTTAAACAATATATGCAGACGATTCTGTCTCTTGATAAAGAAGGCTATGCGATATTTATGGCTGGCAGTGATGATATGACAAATCAACTGGATGCAGAGGGAAGAGATGTTTTGCAGCAGCTGGGAATTACAAAAAATCTGGAAGGGAAATTCAGGTACAGTTTTCTGGCTGTTATTGATGATGGGGAAGTTGTGACTCAGAAACTCAGTCGGAAA
The DNA here is from genome assembly GCA_030539395.1 of Eubacteriales bacterium. Taxonomy (GTDB): domain Bacteria; phylum Bacillota; class Clostridia; order Lachnospirales; family Lachnospiraceae; genus Marvinbryantia. The sequence continues at coordinate 62,916 of JAUNSC010000012.1, read as the reverse complement.
AAGGTGTCGGCTGAGGCCGGACTTAATAATGGAAAAAAATATCAATTGTATAGCGGGGGGCAGATGTCAGGAGTAGATGCCAGTCTTATAATTGATGAAACCGAGTGGATGAAAGATGGCCGGGGGATTAATATTGTGGTTTATGATAAGGAAGCTGATGAAGTATTAAGCAGTGTATATTTTGATACCTGCGCTGAACCAAATCCAGCACCTAAAAAATAGGAGAACGGGAGAATAATCCAACGTTGTTATAGGAGATACATAAAATGACATTTTTATCAGGAAGTTTTTTTGTTTTTATTCTGGCAGTGGTGTTATTGTACTATATTATGCCATTAAAGGGACGCTGGGTAGTTTTGCTGCTGGCAAGTATACTTTTCTATCTGTCATGGGGATGGAAAGCATTTGCAGTAGTACTGTTCTCTTCACTGTTGGTTTATCTGTCGGCCAGATGGATGGAGAAAATATATGCCCGTCAAAGTGAGAAGATTAAAAACTCAGATATGAATGCGGCAGAGAAGAAAAAATGTAAGCAGCAGGCAAAGAAGAAATGCCACAGGATATTGATATTTACAGGTTTTGTTCTTGTTATAGTGCTGGCATACAGTAAAATTGGACAAAATATTTTGGATGGAATCAGTCGGCTGACGGGAGAAGAATTGCCTGTCTGGATGCAGGTGCTGGTACCTCTTGGAATATCTTATTATACTTTTTCCATGTTAAGTTATCTTGCGGATGTATATTGGAAAAAAGATAAAGCGGAGCATAACTTTTTAAAATTTTTGTTGTTTGTGCTGTTTTTTCCAAAGATTCTTCAGGGGCCGATATCAAGGCACAGGGATCTTGCTGATCAATTGAACGAAGGCCATGCATTTGACTATACAAATTTCTGCTTTGGAATTCAGCTTGCGCTTTGGGGATACTTTAAAAAGCTGGTGATTGCTGACAGATTGTCAATTTTTGTGGATTCGGTTTTTTTGAACTGTTATGATCAGGAATCGAGTCTTATATTTGTGATAGCAGCTATGTTTGCGAGCGTTGAGCTATATTGTGATTTCTCGGGCTGCATGGATATGGCCAGAGGTATTTCTCAGATGCTTGGAATTGAACTGGAACAGAACTTTGAACATCCATTCTTTTCAAGAAGTGCGGGTGAATTCTGGCGCAGATGGCATGCTACATTGGGCGAATTTTTTAAGAACTATGTTTACATGCCCGTTGCAATTTCTCCAGCTCTGTTGAAGCTTTCACGAAAGATAAAGAAGACTTTTGGCAGCCGCGCATCTAAAAGTCTTATGGTAATTGTTCCGTTGGTGTGTGTCTGGACATTGTCGGGATTATGGCACGGTACGGGATACAATTACATTATCTGGGGAATTTACTGGGCGGTTCTGACGATTGTTCCAAGTGTTTTTGCGCCGGAGATCAATAAGATGACAAGCCTGCTAAAAATCAATACTGAGGCAAGGAGCTGGCACATTTTCCAGATGGTGAGAACATTTCTTTTGTTTTCCTTCGGGCGTCTTCTGACTGTACCGGGACATATCAGGACAAGTTTAGATATTCTGAAACAGATTGCTGCGAAATTTGATGTATGGATACTCTTTGATGAATCTCTATATAATTACGGATTGAACCGGAAAAATTTCTGGGTTGCAATGGCTGGAATCTTTGTATTGTGGTGTGTAAGTATGCTGCAGGAAAGAGGGTCGGTGCGTGAAATGATTGCCCGTAATAATGCTGTAGTAAGATGGACGATATATTATCTGGCTTTTTTTGCAGTTATTATATTTGGTGTGTGGGGAGCCGGTTACAGCAATACCGGATTTACTTATATGAATTATTAGGAGAATATTATGTATCAGACAATTGTAAAGGCGGTAATGGCGCATGCCATAGAAACACCGGACAAGCTTGCTGTCGGATTTAAGAAAAACAGAATTACCTATTCTCAGTTGTGCAGGCGGATGAAATCTATGGCATATTTGCTGAGAGAAAGCTGTGACGTCCAAAAAGGAGATCTCGTTATGCTTTCCGGTGTATCAAGGCCGGATTATATAGTGGGATATCTGGCAATACAGTATCTGGGGGCAGTGTCTGTTCCGATTGAGAAAGCGGCTAAAATAGAAAATATTTTGGATGTATATGAATATACACAGCCAAAAACTGTGCTGGCAGATGGAAAAATTCTGTCAGAGGAAATCCGCGTCCATTCTCTGAAAGAATTGTATACCGCTGCGGTAGAAAAGGAAGAGATGCATCAGGAAATAAGTGCTGTTGACAGAAATGATGATGAAGTAGCAGAAATTCTGTTTACTACCGGAACGACAGGAAAACCTAAGGGAACGATGCTGAGTGTTGGGAATATTTATGCAATTACGCATAACAATCGGGATGGCGTGGGTATACAGTCTGCAGACTGTGAATTGATTCCTCTGCCGCTCAATCATTCTCTTGGACTTCGTGTTCTTCGGACTCTTTTATATGTTGGGGCAACTGTTGTTTTGCAGAATGGTTTTGCTTTTATTAAGGAGATTGAGAAAAATATCAATGACTTTGAGTGCAGTGGAATGGTAATTGTTCCGGCATCCATGGAAATGATCTATCGTAAGATGCAGGACAGGTTTTCGGAAGTTATGGGAAAACTGCGCTATATAGAAGTGGGAGCAGGATCTCTTGGCTATGACATGAAGAAAAAGCTGACAAAAGTGCTGCCGGACACACATATTGTCAATACATGGGGATCTACAGAAACCGGCGGTGTTATTTTTCTTGAGGTATCCAAATATCCGGATAAATTTACTGCTCTTGGAAGACCGATTTCTATAGCAAAATTGAAAGTAGTCGATTCGGAAGGAAAAGAAATACAGGCAAAAGATATTGATACGGCGGGCAGAATGATCCTTCAGGGACCCATGCAGATGGCAGGATATTATAATATGCCGGAAGCAACATCACAGGCACTGATAGATGGATGGCTCTACACAAACGATATCGTGTATATGGACGAGGATGGATTTGTATATATGATGGGGCGTGCAGACGATATTATCAATGTGGGCGGTGAAAAAGTATCTCCTATTGAAGTTGAAAATATTGCACAGGAATATGACGGCGCTGTGGAGTGCGCATGTATTGGTGTGGACGATCCCCAGGGAATTCTCGGTCAGGTCCCGGTACTGTATGTTGTTCCGGAAAGCAGTGGATATAACGAAGAGGAATTTAGTAAATTTCTTGGCGGAAAGATGGAGCGGTATAAATTGCCTCAGAAATACATCATCATCAGTGAACTTCCAAGAAACCGTATGAAAAAGCTGGACAGGAAGGCCCTGTATAAGCTGTGGGAGATGCGGGCAGAAGAGAAATTATGATGTGCCGGATAACCATATTGTCCGGACAAAGATTGCCATGGGGATCCAGTACAGGAAGGAAAGTTTTTGGCAAAGAAAACAAATGTAGTTAAATGGGTGGAATAGATTTTGAAAGTCGTGTTATAATGAAAAAAATCAGAAACGGCAGGAAGAAAAAATGAACAATAGTGAGATTAAAGTAACAGTTGTAATTCCGATTTATAATGCTCAGGATTTTTTGCGGGACACACTGGAAGATGCTATTGGGCAGACTCTTCGGGAAATTGAGATTATTTGTGTGGATGATGGCTCTACAGATTGTTCAGCTGAAATTGTGCGGGAGTATATGCGCAAAGATTCACGAATACAACTTATATGCCAGGAAAATCAACATGCAGGTGTAGCCAGAAATAACGGTATTGAAAATGCAAAAGGGGAATATTTGGCATTTTGGGATGCGGATGACAGATTTGAAAGAAATTTGTTGGAGAAGTTATATGAAAAAATTACTTCATCGAACGCAGATATATGTGTCTGCAATGCAAATAGATTAGATGTTCCTACCGGAGATCTGATTCGGGCAGAAATGTATCTTTTGGAGAAATTTTTGCAAGGTGCTGACGAATATTCAAAAGAATCCCATCCGGCATATCTTTTTAATATTGCAACGAATGTGCCCTGGAATAAGCTATATCGCAGTTCATTTATAAAGGAAAATAATCTGCGCTTTGAAGATCGTGTCCGGGCAAATGACGTATATTTCGGTATGATGGGATTTTATCTGGCAACGAAGATAGCGGTGGTCAGAGAAAGATTAGTAACATATAGAGTAAACAATAAGGACAGTTTAACGGGAACACAAGTTGAGACACCTTTTTGCGCAATGGATGCTTTTATGGCTGTTCATGAAAGTTTGGAGAGGGCAGGAGGATTAGACAATTTGCAGATTCGGCAGAGTTTTGAAAACAGGGCGCTGCAGAGCCTTTTGTACGCCCTCCATCAGAATACAGATGGAAATGCGTTTATAAAAATGTATGAGTATTTGAGGAATGAAGGGTTTGAAAAGCTGGGTATTATTGATAGAGAAGATTATTATTATTCCGAGGATGCGCAGTTGTCATATCGAAGAATGATGACAATGGCGCCTCTGGATTATGTGCTCATGCATGGCGCGGATGAGAAAAAGAAAAAGCAGGAACATATACGTGATTTAAAAATTAAGAACAGAGAATTGAGAGACAGTGTGAATGCTCTGAAAAAAGAAAACAGGCGTTTAAATAATAAAATAAACAATATAAAAAACCCTCTGGGATGGATAGCAAGAAAACTGTACGTAATAAAAGACGTAAAGAGTAAGGAGATGGGAAAATGAAAATTGCAGTTGCAGGAACCGGCTATGTCGGACTTAGTCTCAGTGTACTTTTAGCGCAGAATCATGAGGTTACAGCGGTTGATGTTGTAGAGGAAAAAGTTAACAAGATTAACAGCGGAGTATCGCCTATTGCAGATAAAGAAATTGAAGAATATCTCGCAACACATGAATTAAATCTTACAGCTACTCTTGATGGAGATGCTGCATACAGTAAGGCGGATTTTGTTATTATTGCTACACCTACAAACTATGATTCTGTAAAAAATTATTTTGATACTTCATCGGTGGAAAGTGTAATTGAGCAGGTTATTCGCTGTAATCCGGATGCGGTGATTGTCATTAAATCAACGATACCGGTTGGATATACAGTGGGAGTAAGAGAGAAGTACGGATGTACAAATCTGCTCTTCAGTCCGGAATTTTTACGTGAAGGCAGAGCATTGTATGATAATCTGTATCCCAGCCGTATTATTGTGGGAGTACCATCGAATGATGAGAAAATGGTACAAAGGGCACATGAATTTGCAGCTCTCTTAGAGGAGGGGGCCATCAAAGAAGATATTCCGGTTCTTTTCGTCGGTCTGACGGAGGCGGAGGCTGTCAAGCTGTTTGCCAATACGTACCTCGCTTTGCGTGTCAGTTATTTTAACGAGCTTGATACGTATGCGGAAGTACGAGGATTAAATACGGCGCAGATTATTGAAGGGATAGGGTTGGATCCCCGGATTGGAACCCATTATAATAATCCGTCTTTCGGGTATGGCGGATATTGTCTGCCGAAAGATACAAAGCAGCTGCTGGCAAACTATAAAGATGTGCCGGAAAATCTGATTGAGGCAATTGTAGAAGCAAACCGCACGAGAAAAGATTTTATTGCTGATCGTGTGCTGCAGAAAGCAGGGTATTATAGCTACGCAGAGAATAATGATTATAATAATATAAACGAGCATGCAGTTACTGTGGGCATTTACCGGCTGACAATGAAAGCGAACAGTGACAATTTCCGGCAGAGCAGCATACAGGGGATAATGAAACGTGTAAAAGCAAAAGGTGCGGATGTGATCATCTTCGAGCCGTCGCTGAAAGACGGAAGTACTTTTTTTGGAAGCAGGATTGTCAATAATCTTGAGAACTTTAAAAAAGAATGTGATGTGATTGTTGCCAACAGATATGACAAGGTATTGGATGATGTGAAAGACAAAGTATACACAAGGGATTTGTACGGGAAAGACTAAAAAATAGAAGTTGATTAATCAAGAGGAAAATTTGTATTAACGGGAGGAAATATGCCAAAAGTATCGATTATTATACCTACTTATAATGTTGAAATGTATCTGGATCAGTGTATGGAGAGTGTGCAGCGCCAGACATTACAGGATATAGAGATTATCTGTATTAATGATGGATCAAAAGATTCATCATTAAGTATCCTTCAGAAATATGCAGAAAATGATGCCAGGATTATTATTATAGATAAGGAAAATGGCGGCTACGGAAAGGCCATGAATATGGGATTGGACCGTGCCACAGGGGAATATATCGGTATTGTAGAGCCGGATGACTTTGTTCCTCTGAATATGTATGAAGATCTGTATAAAGTGGCATCCGAAAATGACCTTGATTTTGTAAAAGCCGATTTCTACAGGTTTACAACAGAAGAGAATGGTAACATGAATCAGGTATATAATCATCTTGACAAATCGGGCCTTTATTATAATCAGGTATATAATCCCAGTGAAATGCCGATTCTCACAAAGTTTATTATGAATACCTGGAGCGGTATTTACCGCAGGAAATATATTGAAGAGAACCACATTCGCCATAATGAGACGCCAGGGGCATCTTTTCAGGATAACGGTTTCTTCTGGCAGACATTTATTTATGCAAAGAGGGCGATGTTTTTAGACAAGCCCTATTATATGAACAGAAGAGATAATCCGAATTCTTCAGTAAACAGTAAAGAAAAAGTATACTGCATGAATATTGAATATGATCACATCAGGGATATTTTTATGCAGAAAGAGAATAAGGAGTTATGGGAGAAGTTCAAAGGCTATTACAATTTAAAGAGATACCACAATTATATGTTTACGATTACTCGAATATCAGATGTTTTTAAACGTGAGTATGTAGAACGGATTGCAGCGGAGTTCAGACGCAGCAATGATCTGGGAGAACTGGATATGAGCCTGTTTACAAAACTGGAACAGGAAAAACTGGCATTTATGATGAAGCAGCCAGGTGATTATTATTTAAAATATTGCTTATATGGAGCAGATATCTCTAAGAAAATGCAGAGCTGTGAAAAAAAATTGGAGAAGGCGGAAAAACGAGTGAAGGAGCTTGAAAACTCTACAACTTTCAAAGTTGGAAGAATCATTATGTTTATTCCGATTGCAATAAAAAAAGCATTAAAGAAAATACTGAAATAGTGATAGAAGTTAAGGAGACAGAATGATAAAGGTATCAGTAATTGTTCCGGTATACAATGTGGAGAAGTATCTGCGGCAGTGTATGGACAGCATTGTGCAGCAGACATTGCGTGAGATAGAGATAATTTGTGTAAATGACAGTTCAACAGACCAGTCTCTTTCCATATTGGAGGAATATGCCCGAAGTGATGAACGAGTGAAAGTTATTACCCAGAAGAATGCAGGTGCCGGTGCAGCAAGAAATACCGGAATGTCTGTGGCACAGGGAAAATATTTGTCATTTTTGGATTCGGATGATTTTTTTGAAAAAGATATGCTTGAAAAGGCATATAATCTGGCTGAACAGGACCAGACAGATTTTGTGGTATATAAATCTGACCAATACCATACAGAGGATGATAAATTTGTGCCGGTCAGCTGGGTTGTAAGGGAAAAGGAGATTCCTCCATATCAGCCTTTCAATCACCGTCAAATGACGGACAATATTTTCAAAGTTTTTGTAGGTTGGGCATGGGACAAACTATATCGCAGGGATTTCGTTGAGAAGCATCAGTTAAAATTTCAGGAGCAGAGGACAAGTAACGATATGCTGTTTGTCTTTAGTGCGGTTGTCCTGGCAAGAAGAATTTCTGTGCTTCCTCAAGTGTTAGCACACCAGAGACGTGATGCAAAAGATTCTTTATCTAAAACAAGAGAAAACTCATGGTGGTGTTTTTATGACGCTTTAATGGCCCTTCGTGAGAGACTTATTGGCGAGGAACTCTATGAAGAAGTAGAGAAGGACTATATTAATTATGCCTTGCATTTTGCATTGTGGAATTACGATACTCTGGCTGAACCAACTAAAACAAAACTGCTGGAGAAGCTTAAGGGTGAATGGTTTTCGCAGCTGGGAATAACCGGAAAGGATAGAGACTATTTTTACAATAAAAAGGAATATGATAAGTATACCTGTATAGTACAGAAATGAAAAATTACAGATTTCTGATGAAAAGCTGAGTTAAATAATCATACAAAAAGGGCGCCTGACAGCGCCTTTTTGTATGATTATTTAACTTTAATCTTTAGTTTAATTACTTTCTTTGTACCATCTGTTGTAGTGGCTGAAACAGTAGCAGTTCCCTTTTTTAGAGCCGTTATCTTCCCCTTAGATGAAACGGAAACGATTTTTTTGTTGCTGGATTTCCACTTTATAGTTTTTATTGTGGTATTGGACGGGGCAAATCCAACCTTTAAAGTCTTTGTTTTTCCGCGTTTCAGTGTAATAGGAGAGCTGGCATTCTTAAACCATATTTTTTGAGCAGGAATAACACAATGTACTGTGCAGACGGCTTTTTTTCCATTGTAAGATTTAATTGTTATTTTTGCTTTTCCGACACGTTTTCCGGTGAGTATACCATTTTTATCAACCGAGACTATCCCAGGATTACTGGATTTAAATGTCAGTTTACTGAAGCTTACGCCGGATTTGACAGCAGCAGAAAGTTTTGACTGACGCCCTATATAGATAGTTTTTGAACTTGCTGCCTTAATAGCTGTGGGAGCACCCTTTACTGTGACAGAGATTTTTATTGTAACGCCGGAGGAATCCCTGCCTGTCAGAACAGTGGTTCCTTTTTTGGATGCAGTAATAATGTTTTTCTTGATTCCGGCAACAGAACTCTTTGAGGAGGTCCATGTATATTTACCAGGAAATTCCAATGTATATTTTTCGTTTATGCCCATTGTTAATTTGGTAGGAGTCACAATTACTTCGCATGAGACGGTGGTGTTGTTATTTAAAAGCGCAGTAATTGTTGTGCGCCCGTTGGAAACACCTTTAATTGTGCCGGAGCTGCTGACAGCAGCAACGGACTGATTTGCTGAAGTCCAGCCGATAACACGTGCTCCTCTATTAAGAGTGTAGGATAATTTAAGGGATTTTCCTTTGTTAATACTATAACCCCTGGAAGAAAAATTTAACTTCGCGTGACTTGAAATATCCATATTTACAGTCACGTCTTCGGCGATGGCCTGCATGTGTGCGCAAGTGGCCGGAGATCTGCCGGCGGGATAGTATGCAGTGCCGTAGGGGCTTCGGTTAAATAGTGTGGCATAAATGGTACAGGCAGACAAATAGCTGCCGATTACACTGGGGTGTTTGCGGTCTGTATTATTATAATGCAAATCAATGGAAGGGTAAAGGTCCCTTGCTCTGGCAAAGGCAATACCAGAAGGAGCAACAGCGCAATTGAAATGATTGCCAAGTTCATAATACACTTTAGATACTGCGCTTTGGAAAGCGTTCAAATTAGCTGAATTTTCCGGAACCCAGGTCATGTAAAGAACCATCTGTGCCCCGGCAGATTTGATCTGGGGTTCAAACCATTTAATTGCTTCAAGCATTTCAGCGGGATTTTCTACCGGTTCAGCAGCTCGGCCCTGAAGGATAACATAGTCCCACTTTTGTGTAGACAGTGCAGTTACAATACTATCATGGAGAGCATCTGTTTCGCTCATACATTCAAATAGTGCATGACCGCCTTTGGTAATCCGATGAACTTCGGCATCAATGGCGTTACTTTGACAGATATTTTTGAGCATGGAATCTATATTATGCGTATATGTAAGACTATTGCCAATCATCAGAATACGCGGATGATCTGGTTGAGACCTGGCAAGACGCTTTGGAAATGAATCGAAAAAGTTGGCAGCGGAAATCGGTAAGGCCATCATAAAACTGAAAATAAATGTAAATAAAATAAGATATTTCTTTTTTATCTGTAGCATTTATGGATATACCTCCATTGTTTATAAAAAATGTGATGCAAAGAAGAGTTCATAATTATTTAATATTATATCAGATAAAGCGCAGTGTTACAATCCGATTTTGCATGGTTGAAAAGATATTTTGGATATGATAGAATGTAGCAAATATGATTTGCAGGATGGCGGAAAGTTTGATGACCAAACCGATTGTTTCTGTTATAATGCCGGCATATAATTGTGCCGGTACAATTTGTAAAGCTGTAGATTCTGTACTTGCACAGAAAGTGGATTTGGAGCTCATTGTAATTGATGATGGCTCCCAGGACGGACTGGAAAACAAATTAGCGGGGTATAAAGATAACCCCGCTGTTTGTTATATAAAAAATGAGAAAAATATGGGGGCGGCAGCCAGCCGGAACAGAGGAATTGCAATGGCTTCCGGGGAATATGTTGCCTTTCTTGATGCGGATGACTGGTGGGAACCGGGTAAACTGCAAAAACAGATTTCATGTATTGAGAAAACGGAAACAATCCTTTGCTGTACTGCACGTGAATTGGTGACTTTAGAGGGTGAACCGACAGGAAAGGTGATTCCTGTAAAAGAAATCATTACCTACCAGAATCTGCTTCATCATAACAGTATAAATTGCTCGTCTGTACTTATTAAATCTGATATTATAAAGCAGTATGAGATGGTTCATGAAGACAGTCACGAGGATTATATCCTGTGGCTTGAGATACTGAAAAAACATCAAAAGGCTTGCGGTATCAATGAACCTCTGTTAAAATATAGGCTGAGCGCGAAGGGAAAATCAGGAAATAAGCTAAAGTCAGCGGGGATGACTTTTAAGGTATACCGATATGCAGGCTTTGGCATTATAAAGTCCATATGGTATTTCTGTTGTTATGCAATTCATGGAATCTGGAAATATTTCGTGGCATAAAGTGGGAATACTGATGTGCAGGAGTAGTATAGTGAATATAAAATTTATAATAAAACAATATTTAAAAATGGGAGTGCAAAATATTTTTTTGCCGGCAGTTTATCGGATTTATTGCCGAAAAGAAATAAACAGCAATGTTGTCCTGTTTGCGGATGCCCATCATACTGAATTACCTTTTAGCATGAGATGTCTCTATGAAGAGATGAAAAAGGCTGGAATGTGTACGGAAATCATGGTTTCTGATTATGGAAAAGATTCCTTTCCGGCCAATATGAAAAATATGATACACTTTATGAAAGTATATGCCAATGCGCGGTGTGTGGTAATCTGTGATAATTTTCTTCCGGTAGCATCCTGTAAAAAAAGGCCGGAGACAACTGTTATTCAATTGTGGCATGCCTGCGGTGCTCTGAAAAAGTTTGGCTATGATACAACGGAAGATATACCTTCCTATTATAAAGGAAATGTTTTAAAAAATTGCGATTATGTTACTGTGAGCTCAAAGTGGTGTGTTCCACATTTTTCCAGTGCTATGAAGCTCCCGAAAGAAAGATTTTTGGCGTCCGGTATTAGCCGGACAGATTTTTATTATCGGACAGATTTTTTGGAAAATGTCAGAAGTCGTTTTAAAAAAGAATATCCACAGGCGCAGGGAAAGAAAGTGATTCTCTGGGCACCTACATTTCGGGGAAATGCGGCTATGGCACGGGTATGCGGAGAAGAAGCAGTGGATGATCTGGCCGGGAGACTGGATGAGGGATATTATTTGATCAAGAGCCTTCACCCCCATCTTATGTCGAAAGATGAGCCAAAACCAGGGATGACAGCGGAGGAACTCCTGGTGGTAACCGATTTGCTGATAACGGATTATTCATCAATACTTTTTGATTATTTGATTTTCCGGCGGCCTTTGGTTTTATTTGCACCGGATTTGGACATTTATGAGAAAAAACGGGGATTTTATATGGATTACCATTCCCTTCCGGGAACACTGGTAACAGATGAGAGAGAGTTGTATTCCGGGGTTATGAAAGAGTTGAAGGAGTATGACCTGACAAAGATGGAAAAGACGTTTGACACTTATATGGGGGCGTGTGACGGACATGCTACAGAGCGGATCATGGAAAAGCTTTTGACTTAGATCAGGAGGAATAAAATATGAAAAAAACGAATGTGTTTGGAGTTATACTTGCAGGCGGAATCGGAAGCCGTATGGGAAATGTGGAAAAGCCCAAGCAATTTATGGAAATCGGGAAGAAACCCATCATTATCCACACAATAGAAAAGTTTGTGCTGAATCCGCAGTTTGAGAGAATTATTGTTCTTACTCCGCGTCAGTGGGTAAAACATACTCAGGATATGATCCGCAAATTTATTTTGCAAGGTGACAGGATAGATGTGATTCAGGGTGGTGAGACACGCAATGAGACAATCATGAATTCTATTAATCATATTGAAAATAAATATGGTCTGGATGATGAAACAATTATTGTGACACACGATTCGGTACGGCCATTTGTAACTCATCGTATTCTGGAAGATAATATTCGTATGGCGAAAAAAACGGGAGCCTGTGATACTGTAATTCCTGCAACAGATACAATAGTAGAAAGCTGCGATCATAAGTTTATCACAAATATTCCGGACAGATCTTGCATGTATCAGGGTCAGACTCCGCAGAGTTTCAAAGCAAAAAAATTGCGTGATGTCTATGGGGCTTTGTCAGAAGAAGAAAAAGCGATTTTGACAGATGCGTGTAAAATTTATGTACTAAAAGGTGAAAAAGTGGAACTGGTGAACGGAGAAGTCTTTAATATAAAGATAACATATCCTAACGATCTTCGTGTGGCAGAATCCCTTCTTGGAGGAGATGCTTCATGTTAAATACAGTATATCAGCTGAAAGCGCCCAGACAATTTGAAGCTGTTTTTAAGAACGTAGAGCTGGATGACCGGCATCTTATTGTAAGACCTACGCATTTATCCATCTGTCATGCAGATCAGCGCTATTATCAGGGGACGCGTCCGGAAGAAGTGATGCGTGCAAAACTTCCGATGGCGCTGATTCATGAAGGAATCGGAAACGTGGTATATGATCCGACCGGAACATATGAAATTGGTTCAGAAGTAGTGATGATACCAAATCATCCTGCCGAGGAAGATGATTATATTGCCGAGAACTATCTGCGCTCTACAAAGTTTTGCGGCAGCAGTAAAGACGGGTTTATGCAGGAGTATGTTTCCCTGCTGCCGGACAGAGTAGTGAGATTGCCGGAGGGAATTGATAAGATTACGGCGGCATTTACAGAAATTGTAAGCGTCAGTTATCATGCCATTTCAAGATTTCTTCGTTTTTCTCATGGAAGAAGAACTGCGATTGGAGTATGGGGAGATGGAAACCTTGGCTATATAACATCGCTCCTTTTAAAAAAAATGCTTCCCGATTCCAGGATATATGTTTTTGGTGTAAATCAGGAAAAAATGAATGACTTTTCTTTTGTGGATGATACATTTTCCGTATCTGAGATACCGGATGATATTTATATAGATCATGCTTTTGAATGTGTTGGCGGCGGAGGAAGCGGAAAAGCAATCAATCAGATGATTGATTATATTATGCCGGAGGGAACAATAAGTATCCTCGGAGTAAGTGAAGATCCGGTGCCGATTAATACAAGAATGGTTCTGGAAAAGGGATTGCATATTTTTGGAAGCAGCCGCAGTGGAAGAAAAGATTATGAAGGTCTTATGAAATTGTATAAGGAAAATCCCGACATCCCATTTTATCTGGAAAATATTGTGGGAACTCAGTTTGTTGTTCACAATATAAAAGACCTTACAAAGGCATTTGAGACGGATATCCATAAAATGATCGGTAAGACTGTAATGATTTGGAATGAATAGAGGAAAAAAATGAGATTGGTTAAGAAAATTATTCATGGAATAGCATGGAGAGCGCGAAGAGTGATTGGACGTATGCATAAATGTTATACGTTAAAGTTCAGATATCCGGCTATTTACCAAAAAGAGAGCAGGAAACCGGTAAAAGAGAAAGCGGTATTTCTGGAAAGACGTGGTGTACAGTTGTCGGATAATTTCGAACTGGTATATGAGGAACTGAAAAAAAGAGGAGATATAGAACTGGTTTCCTGCTTTATCGGCGAAGGGAGACTTGGCAGATGGGAGCAGTGGAAAAATAATGCTGCATTTATAAAAGAAATAGCAACAGCAAAATACGTATTTATTAATGATTCTACCACGCTGGTGAGTTGTATTGAGCCGCGGCCGGAAACAAAGATTGTTCAATTGTGGCATGCCTGCGGAGCATTTAAAAAATTTGGATACAGTACGGCGGATAAAATTTTTGGCGGAAGCAGAAAAGAACTGGAACAATTTCCGCTTCATAAAAATTTCTCTCTGGTAACAGTCAGCAGTCCGGAAGTGATATGGGCTTATGCAGAAGCTTTTCATATGGAAGATAAAAAAGAAAATATTGTTGCTGCCGGAATCAGCCGTACAGATGTCTTTTTTGATAAGGGGAAGATTCAGGCTGCTTATGAAAAAGTACATCAGCTGGTGCCGCAAAGCTGCAATAAAAAGATCATCCTTTATGCACCGACATTCAGAGGAAGAGTGGCCTGTGCTGAATCACCGGATAAGATGAATCTGGTAAAGATGAAAAAGGCTTTGGGTGATGAATATGTTATTTTAAATAAACATCATCCATTTGTAAAACAACGTCCGGAAATATCGAAAGAAGTGCAGGATTTTTCTATTGATGTTACAGACATTTTGACAATTGAAGAATTGCTGATGGTCAGTGATATCTGCATTTCAGATTATTCTTCATTGATATTTGAGTATTCTTTATTTGAACGGCCGATGCTGTTTTTTGCATATGATCTTGACGAATATTTTGACTGGCGGGGATTCTATTATGATTACAGCGAGATGACGCCCGGACCGGTCTGTAAAACAACAGAAGATATCATAGATTATATAGAAAATCTGAAAACAAAATTTGATCGTCAGAAAATAGTTGATTTTCGTGAGAAGTTTATGAGTTCCTGTGATGGAAAATCGACACAGAGGATTTTGGAAATGGTGTTGGGCAATTGAAGTTATACAGTCCCGCGGAAGAATGGAATATGCGGTATGGAGGGATAAGGCAATATGGTAAGAAGAGCTATTGCTGGATTTAAAAAATATAGATATTTATTGATGGAACTGGTAAAAAAGGGGATTACCTTAAAATATAGAAGATCATATCTCGGATTGATTTGGACTTTAATAGAACCGCTGCTGACAATGGTTGTTTTGACAGTAGTGTTTGGCACATTGCTTGGAAACAAAGAAACGACGTTTCCGGTCTATATTCTGTGCGGACGGCTTTTGTATTCTATGTTTTCAAGCGCTACCACAGGTGCCATGAAAGCAATCCGCGCTAACGGCGCTATGATTAAAAAGGTGTATGTACCGAAATATCTGTATCCGCTGTCAAGCGTTTTGTTCAATTATGTAATCTTTTTACTGTCATTGATTGTTTTGTTTGTAGTGGCTCTTGCTTTGAAAATCCGACCGACAATATATCTTTTGCAGGGCATTGTTCCGATGATCACAATCCTGCTTTTATCATTGGGCGTAGGTATGATTCTGGGTACGTTTTCTGTTTTTTTCCGTGATCTGGAATATCTGTGGAACGTGGCGCTGATGCTGATCATGTATATGTGTGCAATTTTCTATTATCCGGAGCGACTGTTGACATCCGGTTACAGCTATGTGCTGAAATATAATCCGCTATACTGCATTATTGCAAACTTCCGGTCTGCAGTGTTCGGAGAACCTATGAATATAGAATATGCGATTTATGCGTTTGTGTTCAGTCTGGTTTCAATTGTGATTGGGTTTGGTGTGTTCTATAAAGAGCAGGACAAATTTGTGCTTCATATTTAGGAGATAAAAATGGGAAAAACAGCGTTAAAAGTAGATGATGTCAGCATTCGGTTTAATCTGAGCAGGGAAAAGAATGACAGTCTGAAAGAATATGTAATAAAATTTTTGAAAAGAGAAATACAGTATGATGAATTTTGGGCGCTCCGCAACATTTCTTTTGAATTGAAAAAAGGTGAGCGGCTTGGAATACTGGGACTTAACGGAGCCGGAAAGAGTACTTTGCTGAAAATTATTGCAGGGGTATACAAGCCGTCATCAGGAACAGTGGAACGGCATGGAAAGATAGCACCGTTGCTGGAACTTGGTGCGGGATTTGATCCTCAATATACAGGATCGGAAAATATTTTTCTGTACGGCTCTGTTTTAGGCCTTTCCAGACAGTTTCTGGAATCGAAATATGATGAGATTGTGGAATTTTCTGAATTACAAAAATTCATTGATGTACCGCTGAAAAATTATTCGTCCGGAATGAAGGCCAGATTGGGATTTTCTATTGCCACGGTGGTGGAACCGGATATTTTGATTTTGGATGAAGTTTTATCTGTGGGAGATGCCAAATTCAGGAAAAAGAGTGAGCGCCGCGTGATGGAAATGTTTGATAAAGGGGTCACAGTTTTATTTGTGTCTCATTCATTAGATCAGGTGGAAATGCTTTGTGATAAGGCGATGATTCTGGATCATGGACAGATGATTGCTTATGGTGATACGGATAAAGTAGCCAGAGTCTATGAGAAGAAAACATTATAATAGATTGGGGTGGAACAATGGGTGCAGAATGCGAAAATCATTACAAAAAGGCCCAGGAGCTTCTGGAAACAGTGCAAGTGCTGATTCAGCCAAAAGATATTTCAGAGGTTTACGAAGAGGCAGCGAAAGAGATGGAGGCTGCGGGAGATTATCAGGATGCCCAAAAGCTTTCCAGGGAGTATGCTTCAAAAGCTGTTCAGATATTGGAGGAAGGCAATGAGCGGCTCTATCAGAGCGCGTGTGAAAAGATGGATCATGCGGTTAAAGAAGCGGAACGTAAACTCGCAGCCGATATGTTTCAGCGAATCAGCGGATACAAGGATGCGGATGAGCTTGCCATGAAATGCCTTGAGAAAAATAGTACAATTAAGAAAAAAAATACTCTTTTTATCTGGATTGCTTCGGCAGTGGTGGCGATAGTGGTAATAGCAGCAATATGTCTGTCTAATCAACCAATATGGAAATACCGTGAAGCAGAAGGATTATTTTCCGAGGAAAAATATGATGAAGCAAAGAATGTGTATGAAGCATTGAGCGGATACCGGGACAGTTTGGAAAAAGCACAGCTTTGTACAGAGATGAAGAAGGAGAAGAACCGAAGAAGAGCTGTTGAGATTATGCGGAAGGCAAAGAATGGTGATGAAGTCGAATTCGGCAAGTACAGATGGGTCATTTTGGATAAGGATGAAAACAGTGCTACGCTTCTTGCTGTTCAGGTGGAGAAGTATGATGAACTGAAAGCGGTTCAGTATCACGAAAAAAATGAGCCTGTGACATGGGAGGAGTCTTCTCTGAGAGAATGGTTAAACAGCGATTTCCTGGAGAATGGATTTAATGAACTTGAAAGGGAACAGATACTCCTGACAGATGTGGAAAATGAGGACAATGAGGTTTACCATACGGATGGTGGCAATGATACACAGGATTATGTATATTTGTTAAGTATGTCTGAAGCAGTCGAGTATCAGGAGATGTTCAAATTTAATCTTAACTGGCTGCTTCGTACACCAGGAAATGCACCGGATACGGTTGTATATATGACAAATGAACATGGTATTATGGAGTATGGCTGTCCGGTAGATTGGAATACATTTTTTATCCGTCCGGTAATTAACGTTGATTTACAGTCATAGGTTTTTGAAAGGAAGCAGATAATATGAGTTTATTGTCGGTGGTCGTGCCTGCATATAATGAAGAAAAAATGATTTCCAAAGCGGCGTATACCATCGGGGAAATTTTGGACAATGCGCAGATCACATATGAAATTGTGTTTGTGGATGATGGCTCTAAAGACAGGACATGGGAGCAGATAGAAAAGACGGCAAAGGAAGATCCACACATATCGGGAGTGCATTTTTCCAGAAATTTTGGTAAGGAATCGGCGATGATGGCGGGCCTTGCAAATGCAAAAGGGGAATGCTGTGCCGTTATGGATTGTGATCTTCAGCATCCTCCGGAAACACTGGTGGAAATGTACAGACTGTGGGAGCAGGGATATGAGGTCATAGAAGGAATTAAAAGAAGCCGGGGAAAAGAGAGCACTTTGCATAGCATATGTGCAGGAACGTTCTATAAAATGATTTCCAAAGCATCGAAGATTGATATGACTCATGCATCTGATTTTAAGCTTTTGGACAGAGGAGCTGTGGATGCCCTTCTGGAAATGCCCGAGAGGAATTCTTTTTTCAGAGCAATGTCAGCATGGATTGGATTTCGGAGTACGTCTGTGGAATTTGATGTGCAGGAACGCACGGAAGGAGAATCTAAGTGGTCCACCAGATCATTGATACAATATGCTTTAACTAATATTGTATCTTTTTCTTCCATGCCTATGCAAATTGTAACATTTGCAGGAATACTTGTTTTTTTTATGGCAGTCATACTTGGAGTACAGACTCTTGTGAAGTATTTTCTGGGACATGCGGTAGAAGGATTTACCACAGTGATATTGCTGATTTTGTTTATTGGAAGTATGATAATGATCAGTCTGGGCGTGATTGGTTACTACATCTCTAAAATATATGAGGAAGTAAAGGGGCGGCCCAGATATCTTATTTCAAAAAAGATTGAGAGTAAAGTAGAAGAATAGTACAAGGAGATTGGAAATGAAAGCATTTGTAACGGGAGTCGCAGGTCAGTTGGGCCATGATGTGATGAATGAACTGGATAAGAGAGGATATCAGGGCGTGGGATCAGATATCGCACCGGGATACTCCGGAGTGCAGGATGGCACGGCAGTTACGAAAATGCCATATGTTTCGCTGGATATAACTGACAGTGCCGCTGTGGAAAAAGTCATAAAAGAAGCTGCGCCGGATGTTGTGGTCCACTGTGCGGCATGGACAGCGGTTGATATGGCAGAAGAGGATGAAAAAGTGGAACTTGTCCGCCGGGTCAACGCAGGAGGAACAGAGAATATTGCACAGGTATGCAAAGAGCTGGATATTCCAATGGTGTATCTCTCTACGGATTACGTATTTGACGGGCAGGGAGAAGAACCGTGGCAGCCGGATTGCAGGGATTACAAGCCGCTGAATGTATATGGTCAGACAAAACTGGAAGGAGAATTAGCTGTCAGCAACAATCTGGATAAATATTTTATTGTCCGTATTGCATGGGTATTCGGTGTAAACGGAAAGAATTTTATCAAGACTATGTTAAATCTTGGAAAAAAATATAAGGAAATCCGTGTTGTAAACGATCAGATTGGAACTCCTACTTACACCTATGATCTTGCCAGTCTTTTGGTAGATATGATTGAAACAGACAAATATGGCTATTATCATGCTACGAATGAAGGCGGCTATATTTCATGGTATGAGTTTGCCCGTGAAATTTTTAAACAGGCAGGATATACGGAAACAAAGGTGATTCCGGTGACAACAAAGGAGTATGGGCTGTCAAAAGCGGCGAGGCCGTTTAACAGCAGACTGGATAAGAGCAAACTCACAGAAAACGGATTTAAGCTTCTGCCGACATGGCAGGATGCGCTTCAGAGATATTTGAAAGAGATTGAATACTGAGAAAGATACAGAATTATTACAAAGCAGGGACAGACGGGTTCCCAATATATAAAAGCATTAGGAGGCAAATGATGGAAGCATGTATTATCGGGTTGGGGTATATCGGGTTGCCAACCGCACTTATGATGGCTGCGCACGGAGTAAAAGTAGATGCAGTGGATTATAATAAGGAAATTATTTCAAGGTTGCAGAATGGAAAAGTGACTTTTGAAGAGGTGGGGCTGGAAGAACTGTTTAAACAGGCAGTTGATGGCGGAATAAATTTTCGAAATGATTATCCGGCTCATGATTTTTATGTTATTGCAGTGCCGACACCATATATTGAAGCAACAAAAAAGGTTGATGCCACATATGTGGTAAGAGCAGTAGAATCTGTACTGAAGTGCTGTAAAGATGGAGCTATTATTGTAGTTGAATCAACGATTGCCCCTGGAACGATTGACAGGGAAGTCCGCCCTGTTGTGGAGAAAGCACGGAGAAAAGTTTATCTCGCACATGCACCGGAAAGGATTATTCCGGGAAATATGATGTATGAATTGGTTCATAATTCCAGGACAATCGGAAGTGATGAAGCAGTTGTTGGAGAAAAGGTAAAAGAAGTGTATTCATCTTTTTGCAAAGGTGAAATTGTCCTTACGGATATCAGGACTGCAGAAATGTCAAAGGTCGTAGAAAATACATTTCGTGATATTAATATTGCTTATGCGAATGAGTTGGCAAAAATTTGTCGTCAAAATGGAATGGATGTATATGAAGTCATCAGGATTGCGAATAAACATCCGCGTGTGAATATTTTGCAGCCGGGTCCGGGGGTTGGAGGACATTGTATCTCAGTTGATCCGTGGTTTTTAGTAGGGGATTATCCGGAACTTGCGAAGCTGATTTATCAGGCACGAATGGTAAATTCACAGATGCCGGAATTTGTTTTGGAGAGAATCGAAACAATCATGAAGGAACATGATATTATAGATTTTGGTAAAGTAGGACTTTATGGTTTGACTTATAAAGAAGATGTGGATGATGTAAGAGAAAGCCCGACATTGCAGTTATTGGATGTCATGAAAAAGCATGGGATATTCCAACCAGTCGTATACGATCCTATGATTGAAAAAAATATAGTAGAAAATCAAGTACATGATTTCAATGATTTTCTGAACCAGGTAGATATGGTAGTTGTTTTAGTTGGTCATACACAGTTAAAAGAGCAACTTGACAGATTGCAAGGAAAGATTGTCCTTGATACACGTTGTATTTGCAAAGACTCTTATACATTATAAAAAGGTTGGATATAGATTATGAAAAAAGTTATGCTGGTTTTTGGTACACGCCCGGAAGCGATAAAAATGTGTCCGGTGATTAAAGAATTAGAAAAACGTCCGGCAATCGATACGGTTGTATGTGTGACAGGACAGCATCGTCAGATGTTGGATCAGGTACTGGAATGTTTTGGGGTTGAGCCAGATTATGATTTGAATATCATGAAAGAAAAGCAGTCTCTTTTCGAAATTACTTCGAATATTCTCTTAAAGATTAAAGAAGTGCTGGAGGACGTGCGTCCGGATGTGGTCTTGGTGCACGGGGATACATCTACGACATTTGCGACAGCACTTGCATGTTTTTATCTTCAAATTCCGATAGGGCATGTTGAAGCAGGACTGCGAACGCATAATATATATTCGCCGTGGCCGGAGGAATTTAACCGTCAGGCGGTCAGTATTATATCAAAGTATAATTTTGCTCCAACACAGCTTTCAAGGAAAAATCTTCTTGAAGAAGGACGTGATGAGTCGAGTATTTATGTTACCGGTAATACGGCAATAGATGCACTTAAAACAACAGTGCGTTCGGATTATCAACATCCTGTACTGGAGTGGGCAAGAGATAGTCGGCTTGTGATACTTACAGCACATCGTCGGGAAAATCTGGGTGAACCAATGCATCATATGTTTAGGGCAATCCGCAGAATTGTAGACATTCATCCGGATGTGAAGGTCATTTATCCGATTCATATGAATCCGGTTGTTCGTGCAATTTGTGAAGAAGAATTGGGAAATCATGACCGCATTCGTATTATTGAGCCGTTGGATGTACTGGATTTTCATAACTTTCTTGCACATGCATATATTATTTTGACGGATAGCGGTGGAATTCAGGAAGAGGCACCATCTCTTGGAAAACCGGTTTTAGTTATGAGAGATACCACTGAACGACCGGAAGGAATAGAAGCTGGCACATTGCGCCTGGTGGGAACCAATGAGGATACGATATACAATGCATTTGAAGAATTGTTATCGGATCGGAATGCCTATGAAGCAATGAGCCATGCGGCTAACCCGTATGGAGACGGATTGGCAGCAAAAAGAATTGCAGATATAATTGAAAAAGGAAAATAAATTAATATATCCATAATTGCGGAGGGAGATAACGTTGAATTCTGAAATAGAGATATTGGGGCAGTCTGTCATTTTGGAGTTGAGTAACGGTGCGGAAGGTGTGGTTCTAAAGTGGAAACCCTCTCCGGATGTTAAAAAATATGTCATATATCGGCGAGAGGTGACCAGCAACCTGGAACGGATAGCAGTTTTGCGGGGAAGTGACATTTGCTCCTATATTGATTCATCGGCGGAAAGCGGCC
Source organism: Eubacteriales bacterium (assembly GCA_030539395.1). Taxonomy (GTDB): domain Bacteria; phylum Bacillota; class Clostridia; order Lachnospirales; family Lachnospiraceae; genus Marvinbryantia. Next base: position 40,713 of record JAUNSC010000012.1, on the reverse strand, counting down.
TGAAATATGTATATGAAGTTAAGGCTTATAAAAATATGATGGTGGGTTTTTGGGAGGAATGTTTTTATTCCCTGAAAAATCTTGTGAAGTATAAACCGGGAGCTGATTGTGTTGCAGAGGAATCAAAGGAAAATGCGATTATTAGATTGTCAGCGCCTGTTATAGAGGAACTGTATAATACAAGTGAAGGTGTGGTTTTAAAATGGAAACAGACCCCAAAGACCAACGGATATAATGTTTACCGGAAGATGCCGAATGGCAGATATCAGACGATTGAGGTGCTTAAGGGGGCCTGGAGAACCGCTTACACCGACGAGACTGCAGTCAGCGGAAAGAAATATATATATAAAATTAAGGCTTTTAAAGGTGCGTCTGTGAGTGCTGAGCAGGAAAAAAGTATTATTTGCCTTTCTACCCCTGTTATTATTTCCATCAAATCCAGAGGAGATATTCTGGGCTTGGAGTGGGAAAAAACACCGGGAGCGAATGGGTATAATGTTTATAGAAAAAAAGGTACAGGGAAATACGAGAGAATTGCTGTTCTCAGAGGCGAAGAGAGCACTTTGTATGAAGATGTGGTGCAGGATAATATATCTGAACGCTATACTTATCAGGTAAAAGCGTTCAGGGGAGATTCTGTGAGCGAAACACCGGAAAAACAGTTTTTTGAGCCATCTGTAACAATTGTGATTCCAACGTATAGACAGAATAATTATATTGACGAATGTATAGAATCTGTGTTGAATCAGGATTATCCGAAAGAGAAGATTGAAATTATTTTGTCAGTAAACGGCGATGATCTGGCATACGCAGAGAGTCTGAAAAAGAAATATAAGAATAATACAGAAATCCGTGTGATTCATACTCGTAAAAAGGGGGCTGGAAGAGCAAGAAATTTTGCCAGAAAATATCTTCATACAGAATATGTTGCATATCTTGATGATGATGATCGGTTTTCGAAGGGATTTTTGAAAGAATTGACATCCTATGCATATGAAGATGTGTCAATTGTATGCGGATGTATGACAGATGTGGATATTAACGGAAAAGAAGAAGCAGATACCTATATTAATAGAACAATCATGGAAGCCGGATTTGGAATCCAGGAGAACTATTTGTCGATTGGCGCTCTGTTTTCTACGGTGTGCTGCAAATTGTATAAGACAGATTTTATAAAGAATGTGGCGGGGGATTTTGATGAATCACTGAACCATACGGAGGACGTGGCCTTTTGGGTAGATAATATATATAAAGTGACCGGTAAAATAGCAACCTGCTATGGCAACAGCGGAGAAGCATATTTGAGAAGGCTGACGGAGGAAAGTAGAAGCCGTCCGGATGAAGAACGCAGATACGAATTTAATATCACGGATCGTATTATGCTGATTAAAAGGTTTTCCAGTGCCTTGTATGAGAAAAACCGGGATATTCAATATAAGGAATTTGTTATTTCCAAGATACACGCTATGACAAAAGGAATGAAAAACTTTTTTGATAGCATAGATGATCAAAGAGAAAAAGAGAGGGCGCGCACACAGATTTTAGCGAGTGATTGCAGGTTTTTGAATAAATCATTATTTGGGAAAAAAAAGGGTATAGCTTTTTGTCACAATTTTGCCCCATATGTGGATGCATCGGCGTATGTGGCCTCAAAAAGGCTTGGGCAGATTTCAGCGTGGATTGGAGATATAATAAACTGGACGGTTGTTAATGCGGATATGTCAAAACAGAGCAGGCAGGATTCTAAGTGGGACAGGTTTTTTGCCCGAATTCAATATAGTGAGAAAATTACGCTCGAAGGCCCCACATACTTTAATGAAGAGGTGCAGTATAAATGGGGACACAGGGCTTATGAAAGCATACAGGAACGGGACGTGGATTATATCTATTCAAGAAGTATGTGGATTGGATCTCATGTTGCGGCTCTGTTATACAAAAAGAAACATCCTGAAACATACTGGATTGCTGAATTTTCTGATCCAATCTATATGGGTGTAGATAATCAGGTACGGCCGGCATCAAGGCAATATGAAGGAGAACTTGCCTTTCTGAATACTTTTTGGAAGGACATTGAAACACTGGTATGTGATAGAGCTGATGCAATTATCTTTACAAATCAGAATCAGCGAACTTATATGCTTGAGAAAAATGAGGATTTGTGTGCTGACAGCCTTCTTCCGAAAAGCCTGGTTTGGAATCATCCTGTAATTCCGTCGGATTATGCTGATATTATAACTTCCGATATGGTATTAAACCCGGAAAAAGTGAATGTGGCATATTTTGGGACGTTTTATAAAAACAGAAATTATGATGAGCTGCTGTTGTTTTTGAACAATTCTGATATTGATTTGCATATTTTTACGAAGAAAAATGAATTGCTGGATAAACTTATGCTGCAGCATGAAAACCTGTATGTACATGATATGGTTTCTCATCTTGAGGTCTTAAATTTGGCAAACAGAATGGACTACTGTTATTTGAATGATGTGCAGTTTGAGGGCAATTTGAACCCTTATCTTCCGTCAAAACTGGCGGATTATCTGTCGGCTGATACAAAAGTAATTGCGCTGGTGAATCAAAATTCACCGTTGAGTCAGTTAGAAGATAATCATTTGATCAAAATTGAGAAGATAACCCATAAGTTTGTGAAAAATTTGAAAAAGATACAATAGTTTATGTCTAATAATGAGGAAAAGGAATATGGCATTATCGAAGGTGACGGTTGTTTTATCGGTTTATAATGTAGAAAAGTATCTTCCTGAATGTTTGGAAAGTTTGTTAAATCAAACTTTGGACAAAGTTGAAATTCTATGTGTTGATGGAGGATCAACAGATAATTCTTCTGCGATTTTGAGTGAGTATGCAGAGCGGTATTCTATTATAAAAAAAATAGAAAAAAAGGATCGGTATGGGGAAGATGATGTGAGCAGTCTCTTAAAAGAGTCTTGCGGTGAATATGTTATATTCTTGAATTCATCCGATGTTTTCCATCCGGAATTGTTGAAAAAAACGTATGAGGCCGGTGCCGGGGAACATGCAGACATTGTATTGTTTGGGGCCAGGGATTACGGCACTGATACAGATGAGGCGATAGATGCTCCTGGATATTTTCGCCGGGAATTATTACCGGATAAAATGGTTTTTTCAAGAAAAGATATTCCAAATGACATAATGAGTATTTCATCGCCGGATTTGTGGTTAAAACTTTTTCGCCGGGATTTTCTGTTTGGGGAAAAATTGGAAATTCCTCTATTTCAACATGCCAATGATATATATATTAGTCTGGTTTCCATGTGTGTTGCAGGGAGAATCACATATGTGGATGAGGATTTAGTATACCACCGCACCGGATTCCGCGATAATTTAGTTGGTGAAAACCCACAAAATTGTGTGTGGTGGCTTACAGCGGTTTATAAAGAACTGTCATCGCGTGGAATATTTGAAGAAGTTGAAAAGAATTGGACGGAGATGGCTTTAGCTGCTTTGGAATCGGAGCTTACAAAGGTTGAGCGGCCGGTTGATAAAATAGGGTTGTGTGGTGCAATTGGAAGTGAAGAATTTTTACAGACTAATATATTTGATCACTCGGATGAGTTCTACAATTCATTGAACAGGAAAGAAAAAGTGGAGGGGGCATTATATGCTTTAAAATGGCAGAATCGTATGAGAAAATACCTCGCAGAAAATGAGGGAAAGGCTGAATGTTTAAAGAAAAGCATTGTCACAGAAAAGCCTCTTGTTTCTGTTGTTATTCCTGTATACAATGTGGAGCTTTATCTGGAAGAGTGCCTTGATAGTATCGTAAATCAGACATTGCGACAAATAGAAATTATTTGTGTTAATGATGGCTCTGCGGATACTTCTGGGGATATATTAATGCGCTATGCTCAAAATGATCAACGTATTGCCATATATGTACAAGAAAATCGCGGGCAATCTGCGGCCAGAAATGAAGGTATAAGGCATGCAAACGGTGAATATCTGTATTTTATGGACAGCGATGATATATTAGAAACAAATGCTCTGGAGCTGCTGTATAGCAAAGTAAAGAAGAATGAACTGGATGTTATTTTTTTTGATGGGAGCAGTTTCTCCGGGCCGGATAAATCCAATGAAGTGGAAGGAACGTACAAAAAGTATTATCAACGAGAATATACTTATCCGGAAATATGCCGTGGAGAAGAGTTGCTGTGCTCATTTGTGCAGCATGGCGAATACCGTGTATCACCGTGCCTGCAGATGACAAAGCGGTCATATTTTATGGACAGGAATCTGTTCTTTTACGAGGGTATTTATCATGAAGATAATATTTATACATTTTGCTGTATGCTAAATACAGATAGAGCAGGCTATGTTCATGAGATTTTATTCCACAGAAGAGTACGGGAGCAGTCAACTATGACGGCGCAGGTATCATTTGCTCATGTTTATGGATATTTCATTTCATTTCTGCAAATGAACAAATTTGCAGAGCGGTGCCTGTTTACGGAAGCAGTTGGAGATGCTGTGAATACTCTTATTTATAGAGTGCTTCATAATGCAAGAAATAAATATATGGATTTATCTTTGTCAGAAAAGTGCAGTTTCTGGGGAATGGAGCCGTATTTGCAGTTATTATTTAACCTGTATGTTGTGGAGCCTTCTGATTCGATACAAAGATGGAAGGATTACAGGCAGCTGCTACAACAGACTTATGCAGAAAAATCAGAACTTAACCGTAAATTGCAGACTGCTTATGCAGAAAAGTCAGAACTGAATAAAAAATTGCAGGTTACTTATGGGGAAAAATCAGAGATTAATCGTAAATTGCAGATTGCTTATACGGAAAAATCAGAGCGCGGATTGAAGATAAAAACTCTCGAAAATACAATTGTGCAGCTTGAGAATCAAAATGAACAGCTTAAAACAGAAATAGAGACTTTAAAACGGACAATGGGGTATAAAGTTAGAAAGATCATAGGGTATTTACCTGAAATAATCAAAAGAAATATGCGTAAGCTTGGAAGAGGTATTAAACGTTAAATTGGAAATGCCGAATGATATTGGAAGGGTATTATGAATACGAAAAGATTACCAGGAAGAATCCTGTATTATGACATCTTAAATATATGTGCATGTTTTTGCGTGGTTGCCCTGCATTGTAATGGGATTGTACATTCATACAGTGAGGGCTCAGCATGGAAACAGGCACTGGTTGTGGAGGTTGCGTGTTATTGGGCAGTACCGGTATTTCTGATGCTGTCAGGTGCAACATTGATAGAATATCGTTGCAAATATGATACCAAAACGTATATTCGGAAGCGGATAGACAGAGCGGTATTTCCGTGGCTTGTATGGAGCGGAATATCACTTGTATGGAAAACGGCGGTCAGTCATCAAATCAGTATGGAAAGTTGGTCATTGGCTAATTTGATTTCAATGCTGCTGAACAGTAAAATTGAGACAAAATACTGGTTCTTCCCAAGTCTGTTTGCTGTTTATATGGGAATCCCCTTTCTTGCGCCTTTTGCTCAGGATAAGAAGAATAAAAAACTTCTGTGGTACATGGCGCTTTTGGCGTTTATAACATATTCCGTCATGCCTGTTTTATGTAAGGCGATGGGGATTTCATGGCCCTCTGCTCTGGGATTTCCGATGGCTTCGGGGGTATTTCTTTTTCCGGTCCTGGGATATCTGCTGGCTACAAATGAGATATCGTCGGGGGTTCGCCATGCTTCGTATGTGCTTGCGGCGGCATCCATGTTGCTGCGCTATTTTGTGACGCTTGTTTTGTCTGTGCAGGACGGGAGTACGAATAAAACATTGTTTGGCTATATACAGTTCCACTCTGTTTTTCTGGCATGTGCAGTATTTCTTTTTTTCAAACACCGGGATTGGGAAAGCCTCCTGAGAAAGGTGAAAATCAGTGAAAGGGCGATAGCCAGGATTTCCTCCTGCAGTCTTGGTATCTATTTGATACATGCTTTTGTCATGTATTATGAGAAACAACTAATGGATGTCTGGGAAACAGGATGGAAGTGGAGAATTTTAGGCCCGTTTTTAACTTGGGCGGTGAGTTTGTGTATTGTATTTTGTACGAAGAAAATTCCGGGAATCAGGAAACTTTTTCCGTGACAGTTTGCACTTCGAGAGTATTTGATTAATGAAGAAAAAGGTATGGGCATGAGATTGAAGCTGCCGGTACCTTTTTTTCTTATAGAAGTTAATTGTAATGTGAAAATTTGTGAAAATTTTGTGAACAAATACTTGTAAAAAATTTTTTTTTATAATACAATGTATTTGTGCAAAAGTACTAATTATAAGCAGCATTTTAAGCAGAAAAGCAGTAGGGGAAGGAGAGAGGTTTTATGAAAAGCTTTAAAGAAGGAGTTATGAAATTTTCTAAGGTTGTTTTAGCAACGTTTGCCATGATTATGATGGTTGGCGCTTTGCCTTTATCAGCAAAAGCAGTGAGTGCACCGTCATTATATGTTTCTGACAATAATTCATATAATAACAAGTCTACATTTGCGACAACTGATACAATATATCTGAATACCAAATTTATGTCGAGTATTAAATGTTATCAGGTGAAGATTACTGGGCCCGGTTGGAATTACAGCACTACGATCAACAATAGTACAAATGCAACCCGGTTCAGATTAAGTGATTATTTTTCAGGCTCTTATAGGGGAGCAGGCGCTTACAAATGGCAGGTAAGAGCAATTGATAAAAAGGGTCGTTATAGTAAATGGGCTACACGTACTTTCAATGTTATACCTGGAAAGGTATCGCTTGGAAGCAAATACCGCAGCGGAAATTTTGTATATATTCATTTTAGCACTCAGTCTAAGATCAGCGGATATCAGATTCTTTATTGGAATGGAAGTAACTGGAGACACTATTCTATGATTAGGCCTTCTAATTCTTATTTGAAAATGGGTTATTCAAATTATCTGAGATATCCTTTTAAGATTCGCGCGTACAGAGATTATAATGGAAAGAGATATTTTGGTCTCGCATCGGATAGATTTTAAAAATGTTTAACATAGAGTATTATATGGGCAGAACCATTTTCACAGGTTCTGCCCTTGTTTTTATAATATATTATTCCGGGGTGACATTTGCGTTTTTCATTGCGGGATCTGTTTTGCAAAATATAAGGACAATTGCAGAAAACACCATATATGAATAGAGTTTTCTGTAATTGTCCTTGTATGATTTGACTATTCATCAGCTAAAATATATGCAACGGGTATTATTGCATGCGAAACAGGATGCTGCTGCTGAATAATTTCAGAAAAATTATTTACTGGCCTGGAATCAGGTCTTGGCTTATCTATAACAATTTCATTAGTTTTTCTCGAATAATTATAAAAGAATTTCTGCATATTTCCGGAAAGTATCCATTTCACTCCTTCCTATAAATTGAATTAAAGAAATCTGCTATATACAATATCATATTATTTTCGATAACGTCAAGTTTATCTGAAGAAAAAAATGTACAAATATATGTGAACTTCCTTGATAATCAACTCTCGTTTCTGAGAGCAAAATAAGAGAAGCGTATCGCAGATTTTCTACATTTGACTATGCTTGTCATGATATATATAGCGTGATCAATCGAAGCGCAGGAAAATTTATAAAATAAGGTTAAGGAAAATTTATAAAATAAGGTTAATGCCTTGCCCAGAACAGGCTTTTTTGCTATAATAAAACATAGCTATGCAATAAAATAGTGGAGGAAAACAAATGAGAACTTATCTTGTAACCGGAGGAGCAGGTTTTATCGGTTCCAACTATATTCACTACATGTTTAAAAAATATGATAATGAGATCCGCATCATAAATGTAGACTGCCTGACTTATGCAGGTAATCTGGAGAATCTCCGTGATGTGGAAAAACGTGATAACTATACGTTCGTGAAAGCGGATATTACGGACAGTGACGCGATCATGAAAATATTTGAGGAAAATGATATCGACCGCGTCGTACACTTTGCGGCAGAAAGCCACGTAGACCGCAGCATTAAGAACCCGGATGTTTTTGTAAAGACAAATGTCCTGGGAACACTTGTGATGCTGAATGCGGCTAAGGCTGCATGGGAACTGCCGGACGGAAGCTTTAAAGAGGGCAAAAAATTCCTTCATGTTTCTACGGATGAAGTATATGGATCACTGGAAAATGAGGGAGAGTATTTTTATGAGACGACTCCGTATGATCCTCACAGCCCCTATTCTGCCAGCAAGGCATCTTCTGACATGCTGGTAAAGGCTTATATGGATACTTACAGATTCCCGGCCAATATCACGAACTGCAGCAATAATTACGGACCGTACCAGTTCCCGGAGAAACTGATTCCGCTGATGATCAATAATGCACTCCAGGGCAAACCGCTCCCGGTATACGGGGACGGAAAAAATGTGCGTGACTGGCTCTATGTGGAAGATCACGCAAAGGGGATCGACCTTGTACAGGAAAAGGGACGTCTTTTTGAGACCTATAATATCGGCGGACATAACGAGAAGCAGAATATTGAGATCATCCATATCATTCTGGACACCCTTCTGGAGATGCTTCCGGAAAATGATCCGAGAAGAGAGCTGGTAAGCGAAAACCTGATTACTTATGTGACAGACCGCAAGGGCCATGACAGGCGCTATGCCATCGCACCGGATAAGATCCGTGCAGAGCTTGGCTGGGAGCCGGAAACCATGTTCAGGGATGGGATCCGCATGACGATCAAATGGTTTTTTGAGAACGAAGACTGGATGAAAAACGTGACCAGCGGAGATTACCAGAAATACTATGACGATATGTACTCGAACAAATAGTTTCCGGGCAGGCGTTCGGGTATGCTTATACGTATAAGGAGGAACTGATGAAAGGTATCATACTTGCGGGCGGAGCCGGCACCCGGCTTTATCCGCTGACAAAGGCAATTTCAAAACAGATCATGCCTGTTTATGACAAGCCGATGATCTACTATCCGCTTTCCACACTGATGCTGGCAGGCATCCGTGAAGTGCTGATCATTTCCACACCGAGGGACCTTCCGGTTTTTGAAGACCTTCTGGGGACGGGAGAGCAGCTTGGAATGCGTTTTTCCTATGCTGTCCAGGAACAGCCCAGGGGGCTTGCGGACGCATTTCTTATCGGGGAAGAATTTATCGGGGATGACAGGGTGGCGCTTGTCCTGGGAGATAATATCTTCTACGGGCAGAGCTTTTCAAGAGTGCTGAAAAGCGCGGCTGAAAGGGAGCGGGGAGCGACTATTTTTGGTTATTATGTCAAGGATCCGAGAGAATATGGCGTAGTGGAGTTTGATGAAAACGGAAAAGCGCTTTCCATTGAGGAAAAACCGGAGCACCCAAGAAGCAACTATGCGGTGCCGGGATTGTACTTCTATGACAATGATGTAGTGGAGATCGCTAAAAATGTAAAGCCTTCCGCCAGAGGTGAGATCGAGATTACCAGCATCAATAATGAATACCTGAGAAGAGGAACTCTTCAGGTAGAAACGCTGGGCCGGGGATTTGCATGGCTGGATACGGGAAACCATGATGCGCTGCTGGACGCGGCTGATTTTGTGGCTGCATTCCAGAAACGCCAGGGACTTTATATTTCCTGTATTGAGGAGATCGCTTACAAGCGGGGGTTTATCAATAAAGACCAGCTGGTTGCCCTTGCACAGCCGCTGCTCAAAACAGCTTATGGTCAGTACCTGATGGAGATCGCAGAGGGACTTGGCGGGAACGTAAAACAGTAGTGAGGATCGAGGACAGAACATGGGAAAGATTACAGTGGAGACCTGTGAAATAGAAGGCCTGAAGGTGATTACCCCCACGATTTTCGGAGACGAGCGTGGGTATTTCATGGAGACATATAACTTCAATGATTATAAAGAAGCGGGAATAGAGATGGAATTTGTGCAGGATAACCAGTCGGCATCCAAAAAAGGGGTGCTGAGAGGCCTGCACTTCCAGAAAAAGTATTCCCAGGATAAAATAGTAAGGGTGGTATCGGGAGAAGTATTTGATGTGGCTGTGGACTTAAGAGAGGGTTCAGCTACTTACGGGAAGTGGTATGGAGTCATTCTTTCTGCGGAAAATAAGAAGCAGTTCTTTATCCCGAAGAACTTTGCGCATGGATTTCTGGTACTTTCGGATTATGCGGAATTTACTTACAAGTGTTCGGATTTTTATCATCCGGATGATGAGGGCGGGATCATGTGGAATGATCCGGATATCGGGATTGACTGGCCGATCCCGGAAGGCATGGAGCTGACGATTTCTGAAAAGGATCAGAAATGGGGCACGATCAGGCAACTTAAGAAATAGATGGGAGAATCTATGATAACACGCTTTTTTTCTTTGCTGGGTGAAACGTATCAAAATAGAAAAATGATACTGAGCCTGGCAAAAAATGATTTCAAAACAAAATATGCAGGATCTTATCTGGGAATTATCTGGGCGTTTATCCAGCCGTTGGTCACAATCCTGGTGTACTGGTTTGTTTTTTCAAATTTGAGGGACGGAGCTGAAAGGGAAGTGCCATTTGTACTTTGGCTGGTAGCCGGGCTTGTTCCATGGTTTTTCTTTCAGGAAGGATTGAACAGCGGAACGAATTCTCTGATAGAATACAGCTATCTTGTCAAAAAAGTAGTATTTAATATAAATGTTCTGCCTGTTGTGAAGCTGATATCAGCGTTGTTTGTCCATCTTGTATTTATAGGCATATGTCTGCTCCTTTATATTGTGATGGGGCATATGCCGGGGATAGAGGTAATTCAGATCATATACTATTCCATGGCCATGTTTATATTGGTATTGGGAATATCCTATATGACCAGTGCAATTGTTATTTTTTTCAGGGATTTGTCTCAGTTTATTAATATCTGTCTGCAGGTTGGAGTCTGGATGACACCGATTATGTGGAATTTTGAGGATTTTCGTTTGTCGGGACTGCTGGTGTTCATATTGAAGCTCAATCCCATGTTCTATATTGTGGAGGGCTACAGAGATGCACTGATCAATGGCAAATGGTTCTGGGAGCGGCCTGCGCTGACCTTGTACTTCTGGGCATTTACTATTATAATGTTCATACTGGGGACGCGGGTTTTCAAAAAATTGAAAATTCATTTTGCAGATGTGTTATAGAGAAAGGCGCAGTATCTCCCGGAGAGATAATTGCAGGAAGGTTACAGCATGCAGGATTATGCGATCAGGGTGGAAGACCTGACTAAGATATACAAATTATATGACAGACCCAAGGACAGGCTTTTGGAATCTCTTGGACTTTCAAGGGGAAAGACCCTGTCCAGGGATCATTATGCTCTGAATAATATCAGTTTTGATGTAAAACGGGGAGAAACAGTAGGGATTATCGGAACAAACGGTTCCGGTAAATCCACAATTTTGAAGATTATTACCGGTGTCTTAAATCCCAGCGGGGGAAAAGTGACGGTGGACGGGAGAATTTCCGCCCTGCTGGAGCTGGGCGCCGGCTTTAATATGGAATACACGGGAATTGAAAATATATATTTAAATGGCACGATGATCGGATTTTCCAGGGAGGAAGTCGACGCAAAACTTGCGGATATTCTTGAATTTGCAGATATCGGTGATTTTGTATACCAGCCGGTGAAGACTTATTCCAGCGGTATGTTCGTGCGTCTGGCGTTTGCGGTTGCCATAAACATTGATCCGGAGATATTGATCGTAGATGAAGCACTTTCTGTGGGAGATGTTTTTTTCCAGTCAAAATGTTACCGTAAATTTGAAGATTTTAAAGAGATGGGAAAGACGATCATTTTTGTAAGTCATGATCTTTCCAGCATCAGGAAATACTGCGACCGTGTGATTTTGCTGAATAAGGGCGATAAGCTGGCAGAGGGAGACCCGAAGGACATGGTCGATCTTTATAAAAAACTTTTGGTAAATCAGCTTGATCTGGACAGTCTGGGATCTGGAAAAGCGGATGAGAAACAGAAAAAAGCTGTGCAGCCGAAGGAGGCAGAGCCGGCGGATGCCTGGACACCGGCATTTCCGGTCAATCCCCAGATTAATGAATATGGGGATAAACGGGCTGAGATCATTGGATTTAATATTCTGGATGAGGAAGGAAAATCATCGAATACGCTGGAAAAGGGAAGAAAGTGCACGATCCGGATGAAGGTGAAGTTTAATGAAAAAGTAAACGACCCGATCTATGCTTTTACGATTACAGATTTAAAGGGAACGGATATTACGGGAACAAACAGCCTTTTTGAGCGGGTGAATGTGAAATCCAAAAATCCGGGAGAGACACAGGAGATTGCCTTTACGCAGAATATGGATATGCAGGGCGGAGAGTACATGCTGTCTCTTGGCTGTACAGGATATGACGGGGTAGATTTTGTGGTACATCACCGGTTGTATGAAGCATGTAATCTGACAATTGTATCTACAAAAAATACGGTGGGATTCTACGATACCAATTCGGAGGTGACACTGCTGAATGAATGACAGAGAACAAATTGGGAAAGTTACCCTGGACTATACCTGGTATCCGGGAAAAGATCTTTACAGTGATGGTGAGATAGAGGACCGGCTGCTGGAAATTGCCAGAACTGTCGGCGAAGAAGAAATGAATGCCGTCATAGATAGAGAAAAGGACTGGGCTGTTTTATATCACATGTCTCACATCCGTCAGAATATTGTGGATTGGCTGCCGATTGGAAAAACGGATGAGGTTTTGGAAATCGGAGCAGGATGCGGAGCCATCACAGGGGCGCTTACAGAAAAAGCCGGGCATGTCACCTGCGTGGATTTATCCAGAAAAAGAAGTCTGGTGAATGCTTACAGACATCAGAATGCAGATAATCTCACGATTATGGTGGGAAATTTTCAGGATATTGAAAAAAATCTGACAAAAAAATATGATTATATCACGCTGATCGGCGTGTTTGAATACGCGCAGGGATATATTGGAACACAGCAGCCGTATGTTGAGTTCCTGCGTCAGATATCGGCACACCTTGCTCCGGGCGGGAAAGTGGTGATCGCCATAGAAAACCGGTTGGGAATGAAGTACTGGGCAGGATGCAGGGAAGACCACACAGGAAACCTGTTTGAAGGAATGGAAAATTATTCAAAAGACTGTACGGTGAGAACTTTTGCAAAGCCGGAACTTGAAAAGCTTTTTGCTGTGGCAGGGTTTAAAAACTGGAAGTTCTATTATCCCTATCCTGATTATAAATTGCCCATGACAATTTATTCCGATGAATATCTACCGCAAAAGGGAGAGTTAAATACAAATATCTGGAATTTTGACAGGGACAGGCTTGTACTTTTTGACGAGAAGCTTGCTTTTGATTCGATGTTGGAATGCGGACTTTTTCCGTTGTATTCCAATTCATACCTGGTTATTTTAGAGAGGGAATAATTCTAAATGAAAAACATTGTGTTTTCAAAACATTCAAATGAAAGAGACCGTAAATTTTCTGTCCGCACAGATATATGGATAGATGAAAAGGGTACAAAAACGGTGGAAAAGACCGCGTGTTATCCGGAAGGGAAGAATCATGTGGCACAGACCTGCGGCTGGTATGAGAAACTGCAGAAGCAGTTTGCCCCCTTTGAAATCTGCGTAAACAAAGTAAAGGAGATATCTGACGGCAGTGTCTGTCTGGAATACCTTGAGGGCGGCGTTACACTGGAGAAGCAGCTGTATGATCTGGTGCAAAAGGGCGAGAAAGACCGGGCATTTCAGATCATGGAGGACTTCCTGACGGTTCTGCGCAGGTGCGCCACTCAGGACTTTGAATATACGGAAGGCTTCAAAAAGGTATTCGGAGATATCCGGTTTATGGGAGAACTGAAATGCATGCCGGTGACGGATATTGATATGGTTCTGGAAAACATTGTTCTGACACAGGACGGAAATGTCAGGACTTTAATTGACTATGAATGGACATTTGACTTTCCGATACCGGTAAATTTCATTATTTACCGGATCTGGCGTTATTTTATTTACCGTAATTTCCCTCAGCAGAGTGAAACGCTGGTGAAACATTGCGCAGAAGAAGAAATTGATGTGGCCCAGATCAGGGCATATCAGGAGATGGAAAAGGCTTTTCAGGCGTATGTGACCGGAAGCCATGTACCCCTTCGGGAAATGTTTGCCGGGATTTCTCCGGGAAGTATCTCACTGGCTCAGCTTGGAATTGGAAAAGAAAAGCAGCAGGGAAACAGCTTTAAAAGTACTCTCTCTTTGTGGAGTGAACAGGGAGAGATGATATGGAGCATTGCGGCGCAGCTTACAGCGGATGAGACGGGAAGATTTGAAGTAGAATTTGATCTGTCGGGCGGAGAAAAGGTGCTGAAAGGGCAGCATAAGCTTCGGTGGGATCCGCTGGAAGGCCAGTTGTGCCGTATCAGGATTGATCAATTATCGGCTCAGACGCCGCTTAAAATGTCGGCAATAAATGGCTTTTGTGAAGGCACTGAGGATGTTTTCTGGACGAGAGATCCGGCTTATGCGGTAAGCGGAGCTTTCCAGAAAATAAAGAAGATTGTAATCCGGGGGTGGCTGCAGACAGTTACAATGGAAGAACTGCTTCCTGAATTCGTTCAGATACGCCGCCAGAGAGATGCATATTTTGAGGAACTGGAAAATGTGCGGGGGCAGCTTCAGGCAATCCGTGGGACGAAGGGATTTCGTGCAATGGAGAAAGCCAGGAGCGTGCGCAATTACTTTTCTGTCCGCATAAATGGGCAGGTCGCTCATTTGAAACGCACATTGGACAAAAATACCTATCATAAATGGTATCTTCAGCATGCAAAGACAGAAGAAGAGCTGGCTGCGCAGAGAAAGAGCAGGCCACAGTACTGCCCGAAAATCAGTATTCTTGTGCCCACGTATAAGACACCTGTGAAATTTTTAAAAGAGATGCTGGATTCGGTAGTTGCCCAGACATATGGGAACTGGGAACTTTGTATCGCGGACGGCGGTTCCGGCAGGGAAGTGACAGACATACTGGACGGTTACGCTGCGGCAGACGAGAGAATAAAGTATGTAGTTTTAAAAGAGAACACAGGTATTTCCGGAAATACAAACGGAGCTGCGGCAATGGCAACAGGAGAGTATATTGCGCTTCTTGACCATGATGACCTGCTTTCACCGGATGCGCTGTTTGAGGTTGTTTATGCCATGCAGGAAACGATGCCGGATGTCCTTTACACAGACGAAGATAAAGTGGATACAGAAGGGGAAGAATATTTTTCTCCACATTTGAAACCGGATTTTTCGCCGGATCTTCTCCGGTCTCACAATTACATCACTCATTTGTTTGTTTTAAAAAAAGCGCTGTTTGATGAACTTGGAGGCTTTCGGAGTGAATTTGACGGGGCTCAGGATTACGATCTGATCCTGCGAAGCGTGGAGAGGGCAAATGAAGTGCGCCATGTACCCAAAATTCTTTATCACTGGAGAATGCACAGGAATTCTACGGCTCAGAATCCTGAGAGCAAAATGTATGCCTATGAAGCAGGAAAAAAGGCTGTTGAAGAACATCTGAAACGGATGGGATTAAAGGGCAGCGTGGAAATGACAGAGATGCATGCCATGTATCATGTGACATATGATACACCGGAAAATCCTCTGGTTTCCGTAATTATACCAAACAAAGACCATACGGATGATCTGGATAAATGCATCCGTTCTATTATGGAAAAGAGCAGTTACCGCAATCTGGAGATTGTGGTGGTGGAGAATAACAGCAGGCAGGATCAGACCTGGGATTATTACAAAAAGATACAAAGTGAATTTCCTCAGGTGCGTGTGGAAATATGGGACAGGGAGTTTAATTATTCTGCCATCAATAATTTTGGGGTCAGCAAGGCTAAGGGAGACTATCTGCTTTTGCTGAACAATGATACGGAACTGATCTCACCGGATGGTATCGGGGAAATGCTGGGATACTGTATGCGAAAAGATGTGGGAGCCGTTGGGGCGAAACTTCTTTTTGAAGATGATACCGTGCAGCATGTGGGAATTGTACTTGGATTTGGAGGTTTTGCAGGTCACGTATTCAGCGGATTTGAAAAAGACAATCCTGCCTATATGGCCAGAGCCAAAATTACCGGAAATTTCAGTGCGGTTACGGCGGCATGCATGATGGTGCGCAGTGAGGTGTACCGGCAGGTGGAAGGATTTTCCGAAGAATTTGCGGTGGCTTTGAATGATGTGGATTTTTGTATGAAACTGCGCAGTGAAGGATACCTGATCGTAATGCATCCTTTTGCGCTGTGGCATCATTATGAATCAAAGTCCAGAGGATACGAGGATACCCCGGAAAAACAGGAGCGTTTTCAGAGAGAAGTAGAACGTTTCAGAGATTACTGGGGAGAGACTGTTGATGCGGGAGATCCGTATTATAATCCGAATTTTTCGGTGAAAGCAGCACCCTTTACTCTGGTATAAAAGAAATGGAGATATAATAAGAATGGAACGATTGTTTATTCTGCAGCGGAACAGATTTTGTATCGGGCAGCCATATGTATATGTGCTGCAGGGGTATTTTATGGGGAATTCCATTGCGGGAAGCAGATTAAGAGCATTTTTGGACGGACAGGAACTGGAAGTTGGCACTTCTGTAAGAGAGGGGATTGCAGTGCGCCAGAAATATATGGCACAGGCACCGGCATCAGGATATATTGACCGGGAGTATGATGTATGGATCACTCTTCCGGAGAACTTTACGGAGTGCTCCCGGCTGGAAGTGTATCAGTATCAGTCTGATGAGAAAAAGCGTATCCATTCAATACACACAGCAGCGCTTCAGAAAAAGCAGAAAGAACTGGAAAGTTATCTGGAAAGCTGGCGTGAGGAGCGCGGAAAAATATGTGCAGGCGGCTGGGCGGCCGGAAATGAGCCCTGCTGTATCAAAGTTACGGATGATAATGGAAACGAGATTCCATCTGAAATAAAGTGGCATTACCGTGAAGATGTAAGGAGTGGATTTCCGGAACTGGAAGAGAACCGGACAGAAATGGCCGTTCCGGAACAGATGGGATTTGAGGTGATGTTTGTCAGACCCCGGTCGGGACATGTAAAAATCCTTTTGCAGGCCGGAGAACAAAAAGCAGTTTACAGAGTTTCGGTAAAAAGAGGGGCAAAGACAACAGGCACGCCGTCGCTCTGGCAGAAAGGAACGGCATATTTTAAGCGCAATGGTCTGAAGCGGACAGCAAAGCGCTGCGTTGAAAAGATATTTTCAGGCGGAAACAGTACCGGAGAAAATTATATGAAATGGCGGAAAACACGCATACCGTCAGGCGAAGAACTGGCATCACAGAAAAAGACGGTATTTCCGTATCAGCCATTATTCAGCATTGTGGTCCCGCTATACCGCACACCCCGGGAGTATCTGAAAGAACTCATTGATTCTGTGGAAAATCAGACATATCGTAACTGGGAACTTTGCCTGTCTGATGGAAGCGGACCGGATTCTCCCCTGACGGATTTTCTGGATGAGATCCAGAAAAAAAACCGTAGAATAAAAGTGGTCTGTTCGGGGAAGCAGATGGCTATCTCAGAAAATACAAATGAGGCTTTAAAGGCAGCAGAGGGAGATTTCATTGTTTTTGCAGACCATGATGACCTGCTTTCACCGGATGCGTTGTTTGAGTGTGCCCGGGTGATTAATGAGCAGCCGGATATTGATATGATCTATACGGATGAAGATAAGGTTACAATGAATGGAAAGGAGTTTTTCCAACCCCATTTTAAACCGGACTTTAATATTGATCTTTTGCGGAGCATGAATTATTTTTGTCATCTGGTGGCTGTGAAAAGAGAGCTTTTTGAAAAAGCCGGATATCTTGATCCTGAGTTTGACGGAGCGCAGGATTACGATTTTGTTTTGAGATGTGTGGAGCAGGCACGGCGGATCTACCATATTCCGAGGGTGCTGTATCATTGGAGAGCGCATAAAGATTCCACAGCAGAGAATCCTGAGAGCAAGCGTTATGCTTTTGCTGCAGGAAAAAGAGCCGTTCAGGCGCATTATGACAGGCTTGGGATCAATGCGGTTGTGGAAGAGGGGGAATATCCGGGATTATATCGGACCCGCTATCTGTTTGAGGAGTATCCGCCTGTTTCTGTGATTATTCCGAATAAAGACCATTCGGAAGATCTGCGGAAATGTATTGATTCTGTGCGAAATAAATCTGCTTATCCGAATCTGGAATTTATTATTGTAGAAAATAACAGTACAGAGGATGCAACGTTTGCTTTCTATAAGGAAATTGAGACGAAGTATCCCAATGTGCATGTGGTTTACTGGGCAGAAGAATTTAATTATTCCAGAATTAACAATTTTGGCGTGGATCATGCGAAAGGCGAGTATCTTTTGTTCTTAAATAATGATATTGAAATGATAAACGAAGACTGTATTGAAGAACTTCTCGGACCATGTATGCGGGAAGATGTGGGTGCTGTTGGAGCGAGACTTTTTTATCCGGATGATACGATTCAGCATGCAGGTGTTATTATAGGTTTTGGAGGTATTGCCGGTCATGCATTTATCGGAAAACACCGGACGGAAAATGGATATTTTTCAAGAATTATCTGTGCTGCAGACTTAAGTGCAGTTACGGCCGCCTGTATGATGGTTAAACGTAAGGCGTTTGAAACGGCAGGCGGATTTGATGAGACACTGAGGGTGGCGTTTAATGATATTGATCTTTGCCTGAAGATAAGAAAAAGCGGGAAGCTGGTGGTATATAATCCATATGCGCAGCTATATCATTATGAATCAAAGTCAAGAGGATATGAAGATACGCCTGAAAAAGTGGCCCGGTTTAACAGAGAGGCGGATCTCTTTCTGAAAAAATGGCCGGATATTCTGGAGAAAGGAGATCCGGCATACAATCCGAACCTGACACTTAATAAATCGGACTTTTCATTACGAGTTTAGAGAGGAATAAGATGCGGCAAGAGAGAAAAAAGATTGAGAAAAAGGCACTGCTCTGTTTGTGGGGAATGACAGCGGCAGCCTGCATTCTTATTTTCCACAGTTTTATTCTGGGAAATGAGACACTGGTATTTTCGGATGTGGGTTCTGATACGAAAGAACAGTATATCATGTGGTACAACAGCCTTGCCAATCATTTGAGAAACGGAAGTTTCAGCCTGTGGGATTTTTATAATGGACTGGGAAGCAGCATGTTCCAGCTGAATTTGTTTCATCCTTTGATGATACCCGTATATATTATCGGAACAGTTTTGGGACCGGAACATATAGCAGGGAGCATGGTATATATTCAGATATTACAGATCCTGCTTGCGGGAACAGCGTGTTATTTCTTTCTGTCAGAGTTTTCTTTCGGCGAAAGAGGTAAGATTGCGGCAGCATTTATGTATGCTTTTAATGGCTATCTGATGATTTGGGGACAGCATTATCAGATGGGATATGTGGCAGTTTTTCTGCCGCTGCTTCTGATGTATGTGGAGAAAACCGTAAAAAGAAGAAAGGCCGTTTTGGGGACAGCTTTTATATCGGCAATTATCATATTGGGCGGCTTTTATCTGGGATATATGTGTATGCTGGGCGGCGGTATCTATGTTGCTTTTCGCGTATTTTTATATGAAGATGCAAAGTGGAAGAAGAAGGTAAAAGATTTTTTTGCCATTGGAGCATCCATGGCACTGGGGCTCTTTATGGGAGCAGTCAATCTGCTGCCGGCTGCGGCGTTTCAGCTGGGAACGACAAGCAGAATGGACTCGGATTTGTCTTTGCTGGAAAAGGTTGTCCGCAATTTAAAACCTTATTCCACGAGCTATTATAAAACCTTTGCTTACCGCCTTTTTGGATCGAATCTTCAGCACAGTGCGCCGGGATATTCAGGACATGCCAATTTTTATGAAGCGATCAACCTGTTTTTCTCTACGCTTTTTATTATCCTGCTGGTTCAGTATTTCTTTACGATCCACAGGCAGAAAGTAAAGCCGGGCAGGAAAATTGCCCAATATTTAAGCGCGGCGGCCGTGGCGTTTATATTGATGATTCAGACAGGAAGCCTGATATTTAATGGTTTTGCATACTCATTTTCACGTCACACCTTTTTAGTGATGCCATTGTTTGCTCTTATAAGCGCGTATATGCTGGAACAGATTTTTGAAGAGGAAAGACTCAGCATAGCAGGCTTTTTTGCGGCGATAGCAGCTATCCTGGCAGTTTATGCAAAAGCATACCGGTATATGGACAGCATTGCGGAAAAAAATAATGCTCTGCTTCTCTGCCTTACCGGGCTTATTATGGCGGGAGTGCTTTTTGCTGTGACGAGAAAAAAGCCGGCAGACAAAAGAATGTGCACCTGGATACTTTTGGCAATGCTGTTTGTAAATGTCGTTTCAGATACGATGCTGTGCTATCAGGACAGAGGAACGCTTAAGAAAAATGATATTGCGTATTTTGGAGAGACATATCATTCTTCCATAAATGAAGCGCTGGACTGGATCTCTCAGCAGGATGATTCTTTTTACCGGGTGGAAAAAGACTTTCACACGGCATCGGGATGTATGGATTCTATGGCTCAGGGGTACGCCGGAGTCGGTACGTATAATTCCGTGCAGAATGAGAATATAGCCCGTTTTGTAAAGAAGCTCTGGCCGCAGCTTTTGACAGGGTATGATAATAACCATTACCGTTTTTCTAATACGGTAAGAGAGCAGGATATGGCATCTCTTGCAGGAGTAAAATATCTTCTCAGCCGTTCAGATGAACTGGATGTGAGCGGTTACGAATTATATCACCAGATTGGCGATATTTCGATTTACAAAAATACGGAAACTGATTCTATTGGTAAATTTTTTACCAATACCGTGTCAGAGGAAACAGTTGAGAAGGTAAAAAACGCGGATATCTGGAATTTGTTAAAAGATGTGCTGATCACAGAAGAGGGAAATTCCTTTGAAACAGGAGAGGAAGAGCTTAATGCGTATAAAGGTGAAGAAATAGATTTGCTGGATAAGGCTCATCTGGATACCGAAACACTTCAGGCAAAAAATGATGTTATCTCCGTATTTAATGAGCACTTTGTATATCTTCCGCTTAAACAGCAGGAACTGCAGGAGTATGATACTGTTTGGGTGCAGTTTAAGTTGGAGACAGACCTGGGTACGGAAATTGAAATACGTATGAATGATGACAGGTCCCATGTCTGCTATCATTATGCAGGAGAGCATACATACAAATTTGCAGTTCCTGCGAATACAGAAGAAATCACAATACAGATTACAAACGGCGGGATCACTGCGGCGATAACAGATTTAAAATTTTTTGGGACAAAGGGTGAGAGCAGTTTTTCACAGGAGGCTGTTATCCGGATCGATGCACCGCAGAAAGATACAAGGCTTACCGGCAGTATACATGCAGATACAGATGGTATGGTAATGCTGGCAATTCCGTATGAAAACGGATGGAGTGTATACTTAAATGGACAAGAACAGCAGCTGGTAAAAGGGGACTATGGCTTTATTGCCTTTGAGGTAGACAGCGGAGATTATGAACTGGATGTGCGGTACGATGCACCGATGTTTCGGGAAGGCGTTATAATAAGTCTTGTTTCGTGGGTACTGTTTGTGGTAATATGGATAGGAATCAGGAAATTTAAAAATACAGGGATAAAGAAAGAAGGAGTCAATAAATGATAGAGTTTAACAGAGCCGCATATGTGGGTAAAGAACTGGAATATATAAAACAGGCGATTGAAGGGAACCGTTTATGCGGTGATGGACCGTTTACAAAAAAGTGTTCTGCGCTGATGCAGGAAGCTTTTGATGTGAACCATGTTTATCTGACCACTTCCTGTACACATGCTCTGGAAATGGCGGCTTATCTTTCAGATATACAGCCGGGGGACGAGGTAATCATGCCATCCTATACATTTGTTTCTACGGCAGATGCATTTGTCCTGAGAGGAGCCAGGATTGTGTTCGTTGATATCCGTCCGGACACCATGAATATCGATGAGAAACTGATTGAAGATGCCATCACGGAAAAAACAAGAGTCATTGCGCCGGTTCACTATGCAGGCGTAGGGTGTGAGATGGATACGATTATGGCAATTGCCAAAAAATATAATCTGAAAGTTGTGGAAGATGCGGCCCAGGGAGTAAATGCTTATTATAAGGGAAAAGCGCTGGGAACCATCGGTGACTTTGGATGTTACAGCTTTCATGAAACGAAAAATTACAGCATGGGTGAAGGCGGCGCACTGTTATTCAATGATGAGAAATATCGGGACAGTGCGGAAATTCTCCGTGAAAAGGGAACCGACCGGAGCCGTTTCTTCCGGGGACAGGTAGATAAATACACCTGGGTGGATTTTGGTTCATCTTATCTTCCCAGTGAGCTGAATGCAGCATATCTGTATGCTCAGCTGGAATGCATGAAAGAGATAAATGATAAGCGTATGCAGATATGGAATTATTATCATGAAGCCCTTGCTCCGCTGCAGGAAGCAGGACTGATCGAAAGACCGTTTGTGCCGGATTATGCAACACATAATGCACATATGTACTATATAAAACTGAAAGACCTGGAAGAGAGAAGCAAATTTATTGCATATATGAAAGGACATGGCGTAGGAACTGTATTCCACTATATCCCTCTTCATTCTGCTGCTGCAGGTAAAAAGTTCGGATATTTCCATGGGGAAGACAGATATACAACAAAAGAGAGTGAACGCCTTGTACGTCTTCCAATGTTCTATCAGCTGACACCGGAAAAATATGAGAAGGTTGTTCAGGCAGCATATGGATTCTTCGGGATGACAAAATGAAAAAACATACAAAATTGGACTGGGGCAGAATGCTGGGGCATCTGTCCCCCTATAATTTAAAGAAAGCTGTGTTATATCTGCGCCATTTTGGGCTTAAAGGATTTATTGCGAAACTGACAGATCGTTTTGAATATTCTGAGATCAGTTATGACCAGTGGAGGCTGCAGCATTTGCCTTCAGAAGAAGAACTGGGCAGGCAGCGAGGCTGGAAACCGGAGAATAAAAAGATTTACAGTATTGTAGTGCCGCTTTATAAAACACCGGAGAATTTTTTGCGCCGCATGATTGAGTCAGTGTGCAGCCAGACATATGATGGCTGGGAATTGTGCCTGGCGGATGCCAGCCCCTGTGAAGCGGGAAGAGAAGAAACGTCTCTTACAGCCGTTGTCCGGGAATATCAGAAAAAAGACGACAGGATAAAATATTGCGTCCTGAAGTCAAATGACGGCATATCCCGGAATACCAATTATGCCATCCGTATGGCATCCGGGGAATATCTGTGTTTTCTGGATCATGATGATCTTCTTTCACCGGATGCATTGTATGAACTGGCACAGGCTTCAAAGACATGTCCGGGTGCGGACATGTTTTACAGTGATGAAGATAAAATTTCGGCAGATGAAGCAGAATATTTTCAGCCTCATTTTAAACCGGATTTTAATCCGGATCTGCTGAGGTCAAATAATTATATTTGTCATTTTCTGTGTGTAAGCCGGACGCTGGCGGACCGGGCCGGATTTTTGGATGAAAAATTTGACGGCGCTCAGGACTATGATTTCATTTTGCGCTGTACAGAAATGGCAGAAGAAATCGTGCATGTTCCGAAAGTATTGTACCACTGGAGAGTCCATTCTTCGTCTACGGCAGATAATCCTTTCAGCAAAGATTATGCTTACGAGGCCGGAAAATGTGCAATAGAGGCGCATCTTGAAAGATGTGGGCTTCCGGGGCAGGTGGAGAGATTAAAGGACCCCGGGTTTTACCGGGTTATCTATAAACCGCAGGGACAGCCGCTGGTATCTCTGGTGATTCCTAATAAGGATCATAAAGAAGAACTGCAGGCATGTCTTGAGTCTGTATGGGAAAAAACGACTTACCAGAATTATGAGATTATTGTGGTGGAAAATAACAGTGAAGATCCGTCTACATTTAAATATTATGAGCGGGCAATGGCAAAGGCCCGCAAAAATGGAAAGAAGCTGAAGATCGTAAAATGGCCGGGCAGGGGATTTAATTATCCGGAGATCAACAATTTCGGAGTGGAAAAATCGGAAGGGGAGTACATTGTTCTTTTGAATAATGATATCACTGTTATCACGCCGGGATGGATAGAGGAGTTTCTTGGAATTTGCCAGCGGCCGGGGACTGCAGCTGTGGGGGCGCGGCTTTATTATCCGGATGGAACTATTCAGCATGCAGGTATTGTTATCGGCATTGGCGGAATTGCCGGCAGTCTTTTTACAGGAATGCCGGGAGTTCAGAGCGGATATATGCACAAGGCGGCCCTGATTCAGGATTTGAGCGCTGTCACGGCTGCATGTATGATGATCAGGAAATGTATATATGAAGAAGTGGGAGGAATGGACGCATCACTTGCTGTCGCGTTTAATGATGTGGACTTTTGCCTCCGTGTAAGAGAAAAGGGTTATCTTGTGGTTTATGATCCTTATACGGAAATGTATCATCATGAATCACGTTCAAGAGGTGCAGAGGACACAAAGGAGAAAATCCGCAGATTTCAAAATGAAATAGAGTTCATGCGTAAGCGCTGGATAAAAGTTTTAAAAGAGGGAGACCCTTATTACAATCCCAATTTTTCTTTAAAGACGTGGAAGTATGAGTTGAAACAATAATTGAGGTATAAGTATGAGAAAAGTGGCGGTAGTGATACCGAACCTGAATGGGATGGCATATCTTGAGGCGTGCCTGGGTTCGCTGGAAGTACAGAAATATCCGGTTATTATGGTGGACAACGGATCAACAGATGGCAGCGTGGAATTTGTAAAGAAATATTATCCGGAAGTGGAGCTGATCTGTCTGGATAAGAATTATGGTTTCTGTAAAGCTGTAAATGAAGGCATTAAAAGCTGTGATGCAGAGTTTGTTATCCTGCTTAATAACGATACAAAAGCAGCAGTGGGATTTGTGGAAAATCTGCTGAATGCCATACAACAGGATGAAAAAATATTCTCATGTCAGGCTAAGATGATGCAGATGGATAAACCGGATCTTATTGACAGCGCCGGGGATTTTTATTGTGCCCTCGGATGGCAGAGAGCCCGGGGCAAAGACTGTCTGGGAACAAGCTGCAGCAAAGCGGATGAGATTTTTTCATCCTGTGGCGGAGCAGCTATATATCGAAGGGATGTTTTTGAGAAAATCGGGTATTTTGATGAGGCACATTTTGCTTATCTTGAGGATGTGGATATTGGCTACCGGGCAAGAATTGCGGGATATCAAAACCGGTTTGTTCCGGATGCGACTGTTTACCATAAGGGCAGCGGGGCAACAGGTTCCAGATATAACCGTTTTAAAGTGGAGCATTCTGCAAAAAATAATGTATACATGATTTATAAAAATATGCCATATTGGCAGATAGTGATAAATCTGCCGTTTCTGGTGATCGGCTGGCTGATAAAGTTTTTGTTTTTTTCAGTAAAAGGCATGGGGCCTGTTTATATTAAAGGCCTGTGGAAAGGTGTACTTCTCGCAAGAGCGGGGGAGAAGGTGTCTTTCCTGCCGGAGAACCTTGATAACTGCTGGAGTATCCAGCTGCAGCTGTGGAAAAACCTTTTTCTTTTATTAAGAAAAAATCAATAAATTTGTAATATTTTGCAAACTGTGGTTGCTTTTTTGGGGTTCGCAGTGTATTATGTAAAAGGTATAGTCAACATAAGGGGTGAAAAAATTGATTAAAGATAATCAGAAATATTTTAATCGATTACACGTCCTGATAGATGCTTTGATTGTTGCCGGCAGTTATGTGCTGGCATGGTTTATTCAGATAAAATTACTCACGCCGGCCGGTAAAGGTGTCCTTCCTATGCCGGTATATATGCTGGTTCTGGTGCCGCTTATTCCGGGAATGATTCTGCTGTACTATGCGTTTAATCTTTATACACCAAAAAGAGTGCAGGGAAGGCGTCTGGAATACGGTAATGTCATAAAGGCGAATTTGCTGGGCATTGTATTGTTCATGGCGGTCATTACGCTTTTCAAATTTGGAGGCGGCGACTTTTCCCGAGGTGTTATTTTTACATTTTTCGGATTGAATGTAGCGATTGACCTGATTGTAAGAATGATGATCCGCAGGGCGCTGATCGATATCCGCAGAAGAGGAATGAATCTGAAGCACATCATTCTGGTGGGATATGGTCACGCGGCACAGGAGTATATTGACCGCATTATTGAGAATCCGCAGTGGGGCTATAAAGTGCATGGAATTTTGGATGATAATGTGGAACGGACAACCGTATACAGGGGGGTTCCCATTATTGGAAGGACAGATGACCTGTTTCAGATTTTATCTGTTAATATGCTGGATGAAATTGCGATTACGCTGGGGCTGAGTGAATATTATAAACTTGAGCATATTGTGGCGCAATGCGAAAAATCGGGAGTGCACACTAAGTTTATTCCGGATTATGGAAATATTATTCCTACAAAACCATATACAGAGGATCTGATGGGGCTGCCGGTAATCAATATCCGCTATGTACCATTGTCAAACACATTCAATTCGATTATAAAAAGAATGATGGATATTGCAGGTTCGCTTGTCTGTCTGGTGATTTTTTCACCGGTCATGCTGACTGCGGCAATTCTGATCAAATTGACATCACCGGGACCGCTGATTTTTAAACAGGAACGTGTGGGCATTCACAATAAGCCGTTTATAATGTATAAGTTCCGTTCTATGGAGGTGCAGAAGAAATCCAGGGAACGGGCAGGCTGGACGACGAAAAATGACCCAAGGGTGACAGGCGTCGGTAAATTTTTAAGAAGGACAAGCATAGATGAACTGCCACAGCTTGTAAATGTGCTGAAGGGAGATATGAGTCTGATTGGGCCAAGGCCGGAGCGTCCTCAGTTTGTTGAGAAATTCAGAGAGGACATTCCCAGATATATGGTAAAACATCAGGTGCGTCCGGGAATGACCGGATGGGCGCAGGTGAATGGGTATCGGGGTGATACTTCTATCCGCCGCAGAATTGATTATGATTTGTACTATATTGAGAATTGGACGCTGGGACTGGATATAAAGATTTTGTTTTTGACAGTGTTCAAGGGATTTGTAAATAAGAATGCATACTAAGGGAAAAGAGGAATATTATGGCGCAGAAGAGAGAGGATCGTGAAACGAGGAGAAGTAATAGAATGGTGAACGACCAGCGGCAGATGGGCCAGCCGATGAACGGCCAGCAGCCGTATTATCAGCAGCAGACGGGTCAGCCGGGAAATGGCCAGCAGCAATATTATCAGCAGCCGATGAATGGCGGACAGCCGTATTACCAGCAGCCGTATCATCAGGCACCGGTAAAAAAGAAGAAAAAGAAAACGGCAAGAAAAGTAATTCTTTTTGTAATTGAAGTAATTTTTTTGGCTGTACTTGCGGTTGTTCTTTATGTGGCAGCACAGCTCTCTAAAGTGGAAAAAGTGGATATTGAAGAACAGAAAATTGAACAGCAGGTTCAGGAACAGCTGCCGGAACAGGTTGTGCAGAAGCTGAAGGGTTATTGGAATATTGCATTGTATGGCGTGGATTCACGTGAGGGAAGTACGACATCTGCTCTGAGTGATGCTATTATGGTTGCAAGTATCAATAAAGATACAAAAGAAGTAAAACTGGTATCTGTATACCGTGATACCTATCTTGACAATACAAACGGCGATTACAGGAAAGCGACGGAGTGCTATCTTATGGGCGGACCGGAGCGCTCCATCAATATGCTGAATAAGAACCTGGACCTTGATATTACGAATTTCCTGACAGTAAATATGGATGTTCTTGCAGAAGTCGTTGATTCGATCGGCGGAGTAGAAATTGATGTGCGTGAAGATGAAATTACTCATCTGAACAATTACCAGGTAGAAGGCTCTGAAATTACCGGAAAAGAAATAATACCGGTATATGATACGGGACTTCAGACATTAAATGGTCTGCAGGCATTGTCTTACTGCCGTATCCGTTATACTGTTCCGATAGATGATGAGCATCCGGGCCTTGACTATGAACGTGCGCAGCGTCAGCGTGTAGTTCTTGAGCAGATTCTTGGAAAGGTGCAGAAAATGGATATCGTATCATTAACAAATCTGGTGCAGGACCTTCTGCCGTATGTAAGCACAAATCTGACGCAGACAGAAATTCTGAGTCTTGCAAAAGATATTGCATCATACAAACTGGTGGGAACAACAGGTTTCCCGTTTGAAAAAGAGGCAGTACAATTACAGGGTGATATTGTTGTTCCGGTTAATCTGGCAGCGAATGTATCACAGCTGCATGATTATCTGTTTGGAAGTCAGGGATATGAACCGACAGCAACAGTACAGGAAATCAGTAATACGATTGCGAATAATACAGGAGTTTATTAATGCAGAAAAGGGATTGACAATCAGTCAGTCCCTTTTTAAAAGGAGTTAAGCGATGCGGACTGTAGATGTGATTATTCCAACATTTAAACCGGATAAGAAATTTCAGATGCTTGTGGAAAGACTTTGTCGTCAGACAGTTCTGCCTGCTAAAATTCTGATCATGAATACAGAGCAGGAGTGGTGGGAAAAGGCATCTTTTGACAAAACGGATCTCGAGAGAATGACAGATGAGTGCGGTATATATTTTGAGGTCCACCATATCAGGCAGGAAGAATTTGACCATGGGGGAACGAGAGCGGCTGCAGCGGCGATGTCCCGGGCAGATACGCTTTTGTTTATGACGCAGGATGCAATGCCTGCTGACAGATATTTGGTGGAAAATCTTCTGGGAGCATTTGAAAAAGAAGAAAATGTTGCGGCGGTTTATGCCAGACAGCTTCCGGAAAAGGATTGCGGCATTTTGGAAAAATACACCCGGGAATTTAATTATGGAAAAGACAGTTTGATAAAATCAGCAGAGGATTTACCGCGTTTGGGGATAAAGACATATTTTTGCTCTAATGTCTGCGCTGCATATGACAGAGCGGTATATGAAAAACTTGGCGGTTTTATAAAGAAGGCTATTTTTAATGAAGATATGGTTTTTGCAGCGGAGCTGATCCGAAACGGATATAAAGTTGCATATGAAGCAGATGCAAAAGTGATCCATTCCCACAATTATAGCGGTATACAACAATTTCACAGAAATTTTGACATGGCGGTTTCTCAGGCTCAGAATGCAGAAATTTTCGCAGATATACCGTCTGAGGGCGAAGGTTTGCGCCTTGTAAAAGGCACAGCAGTGTGGTTATGTAAAAACGGGAAATTTTATCTCATCCCAAAACTGATATGGCAGAGCGGATGTAAATATACAGGTTATCTTATGGGGAAGAATTATCGGAAACTTCCGCAAAATCTTATTTTGAAATGTTCTATGAACAAAAAGTTTTGGAAAAACAAAAAGTTTTAAACATGTTGTCACAAATTGAACACAAATGACTGATATGATAGGTTTATACAAAGTGATCAGGAGGGATTTTTATGTGGAAGAAAAGAGGAGCCGGCATTTGCGCGGCCATTCTTGCGGCGGGATTGCTGGGAGCCACAGCGTATGGGTTAGAAAATGCAGAAGATAAGAAAACAAACGGTGATCAGGAACGCATCACTCTGGATTCTTCGATTGATCTTGATGCCGGGGTCAGACTGGGAAGCACGGCGGAAGAAGAAACAGAGGCGGAAGATACTCAGCAGATTATAGAGGAAGATGACGAAAAAGAGATTGATGAGATTCCGGTTCAGGAGGAGGCAGCCGAGAGTCTTCCGAATATAAAGAAGGTGGCGCATGATGTGATGCCCGCTATTGTTGCGATTACAAATGTCGGTGTGGAAGAAATTGACTTTTTCGGACGCTCTTATGAACAGGATGTAGAGAGCAGCGGTTCGGGAATTATTGTTGCCAAAAGTGACAGTGAACTTTTGATCGCCACAAACAATCATGTGGTAGAAGGTGCAGAGGATTTGACAGTGTGTTTTACTGTTGATATGGATGATGAGAAGGATGAGGAAGAAAAACTTGTGTCTGCGCAGGTAAAGGGAACGGATTCTTCTCTTGACCTTGCGGTCATCGCAGTAAAACTGGAGGATATCTCAGATGAAGTGGCAAGTAAGATTGGCATTGTTCAGATGGGAGATTCAGACAGTGTTGAGGTTGGCGAATGGGCTATTGCTATCGGAAATTCACTTGGTTATGGACAGTCCGTTACTTTCGGTATTATCAGTGCCCTTGACCGGGAGGTTACAGTATCAGCGTCAAATGGCACTGTTACAAATAATATGATCCAGACGGACGCGGCTATTAATTTCGGTAATAGCGGCGGAGCACTTCTCGATATGGAAGGACGTCTGATTGGTATTAATTCTGCAAAAGCTGCAGTGACAGGTGTGGAAGGCATGGGATATGCTATACCTATCGATACGGCAAAACCGATTATTGAAAATCTTATGAACCAGACCACCAGAAGTAAAGTAGCTGAAGACAGGCTGGGGGCTCTCGGAGTGATACCGGCAGATGTTTCTGAAGAGGCAAAACAGATTTATAATATACCGGTTGGTGCTTTTGTTTATCAGCTGACAGAAAACAGTGCGGCTGAGAAGGCAGGTATCCGTACGGGTGATATTATTACAAAACTGGATGAGACCACAATTACATCGAAAGATGAACTGCTCAGACGCATGCAGTATTATGAAGCGGGCGAAACGGTAAATGTGACAGTCATGAGAGCTGGTGAAAACGGATATGAAGATCGTGTAATTGAGGTGATTCTGGGCAGAAAAGCTGATTTAACATCAAGTGAAGACAGTGTATCGGGTGATACCTATAAGGAAGATAACGATGATGATAATTACGGCGGCGGATATGACGATGGTTATGGATTTGGGTATGATGAAAGAGATGCCTACGATTTTTACGATTTCTTCAGAGAATTTGGCTTCTAAAAAGATGTGATAACAGGATAGCGGAAAAGGAGCATTTCACAGATTTTGTGAAACGCTCCTTTTCTATAGAATAAAGAATGTTAAATATAAAAAACTTGTTTTATAAATGTTTGCAAAAAATACGAGGATGTGTTATCATGCGTATGATGGGTTAGTTTTGCAGATTTGGTTTTCTGTATAAAGAAGGAGAGGATTTCGTGTCAGAAGAAAAAGATTCTTTGTTGGAAGAAGAAAAGAAAGACGACGAATATGAAAAAATTTGTTATATCTGTCACCGGCCGGAAAGCAAAACAGGTAAAATGATTGAACTCATGAATCAGATTACCGTCTGTCCCGACTGTCTGCAAAAATCTTTTGACAGTATGAGCCAAATGGATACGGGAAGTTATCAGGAATTGATGGAACTGTCTAAAAAATTCCCAAATATGCAGATGATACATCTTTCTGATATTCCGGAGGAAATACCGAAAAGACAGAGAATAAAAAAGAGAAAAGAAAAGAAGGAACCTCAAAAGGCCTTTGATATTAAATCGATTCCGGCACCGCATAAAATTAAGGCTGGTCTGGATGAGTATGTAATCGGACAGGAATATGCAAAGAAAGTAATATCAGTAGGGGTTTATAACCACTATAAGAGAGTGGCGACAGGCACTATGGATGAGATTGAGATTGAGAAATCCAATATGCTTATGATCGGGCCTACCGGATGTGGGAAGACATATCTGGTAAAGACACTGGCGAAGCTTCTGGATGTTCCGCTTGCCATTGCAGATGCTACGTCACTTACGGAAGCAGGATATATTGGTGACGATATTGAAAGCGTGGTTTCCAAACTTCTTGCTGCGGCTGACAATGATGTAGAGCGTGCCGAGCAGGGGATTATTTTTATTGATGAGATAGACAAAATTGCCAAGAAGAAAAATACAAATCAAAGAGATGTCAGTGGAGAAGCTGTTCAGCAGGGAATGTTGAAACTATTGGAAGGCAGCGATGTGGAGGTTCCGGTAGGAGCCAACAGCAAAAATGCCATGGTCCCGTTGGAGACAGTGAATACACGGAATATTCTCTTTATTTGCGGCGGGGCTTTTCCGGGACTGGAGGATATTATAAAAGAAAGACTGAATAAACAGGCGTCCATTGGTTTCAGGGCGGACCTGAGGGATAAATATGATAATGATCCGACTATTCTGGAAAAAGTGACTAACGAGGACATCCGCAGCTTTGGGATGATTCCGGAATTTATCGGCCGATTGCCAATCATATTTACAATGCAGGGATTGACAAAAGAAATGCTGGTTAAGATACTGAAGGAGCCTAAAAATGCTATCTTAAAACAGTATCAGAAACTCCTGGCTTTGGATGAAGTACAGTTGGAATTTGATGAAGATGCTCTGGATGTGATAGCAGAAAGAGCATTGGAGAAAAAGACGGGTGCGAGAGCGCTGCGGGCAATTATTGAAGAGATAATGTTGGATATTATGTATGAAATTCCAAAAGATGATAATATTGGTAAGGTAACCATTACAAGGGAATATATCGAGCATACCGGCGGTCCGCAGATTACCCTGAGAGGAGATTTGGTAGTTTATGGATGAATTACAGGAACAGTTCAAGAAGATACTGGAAGGATTGTTGACAACTGCTAAAACTAAGCGCAACGTGTTAACATATAAAGAGGTGAACGATGCGTTTGGCAACATGCAGATTTCGGAAGAGAAGATGGACATGGTCCTTGAATATCTGGAAAAGAATAATGTGGATATTCTGCATGATGAGAATGTGGAGGATACAACAGATCTCCTTCTGGATAATGATGATGATATTTTGCTTTCTGATGATGAAGAAGTAGAAATTATTGATGATGCAGATGTTCTGGAAGGTGTCAGCACAGAAGACCCGGTTCGTATGTATCTGAAAGAAATCGGTAATGTACCGCTTCTTACTACAGATGAGGAAGTAGAATTGGCAAAACGTGTGGAAGAAGGGGACGAAGAGGCTAAAAAACAGCTGATTGAAGCGAATCTTCGTCTGGTTGTAAGCATTGCAAAGAAATATGTGGGCCGTGGTATGCCGTTTCTGGATTTAATTCAGGAAGGCAATATGGGTCTTATGAAGGCAGTGGACAAGTTTGATTATGCTAAAGGATTTAAGTTCAGCACTTATGCCACATGGTGGATCCGTCAGGCGATCACCAGAGGGATCGCTGATACGGGAAGAACTATCCGTGTGCCTGTGCATATGGTGGAAACTATTAACAAAACACTGCGTATGACAAGAACTTTGCTTCAGGAACTTGGGCGTGAACCGACTCCGGAAGAGGTGGCGGACCGTCTTGGGGTACCAGTATCCCGTGTCAGAGAAGTGCTGAAAATTTCCCGTGATCCGGTATCACTTGATACACCGATCGGAGAGGAAGATGACAGTCATCTGGGAGATTTTATTGAAGATGATTCCGCACTTTCACCGGCAGATTCGGCAGCATTTTCCATGCTGAGAGAAGAACTGGGCACTGCTTTGGAGTCTTTGACAGACAGAGAACGCCAGGTGGTACAGCTGCGTTTCGGCCTGATTGACGGACGTGCCAGAACGCTGGAGGAAGTCGGCAAGGAGTTCAATGTAACACGTGAGCGTATCCGGCAGATTGAGGCAAAAGCGCTCAGGAAGCTTCGGCATCCGTCAAGGAGTAAACGTTTAAAAGATTTTTTGATCTGAGATGACAGAGCCGTAAAAATTGCATAATGAACCTGACCTCTTTCATATACTGTATAAAATCCTACCGGGAGATACAGTTATGAAACAGAATGGACGTATGGAAAAAATATTGCAGCAGCACCGGGGAATGGCGCTGCTGCTTTTATGTGCACTTTTATCGGTTGCGGGATGTATGCGTTTTCAATGGAGAGTTCAGGAAACAAGCAGCCGTGTCGGGGACAGAGAATTGCCCATTTATTGTGTTGAGACTGATAAAAAGCAGGTGGCGCTTTCTTTTGATGCGGCCTGGGGAAATGAGGATACACAGAAGATATTGGATATTCTTGCAAAATATAATGTACATGTCACTTTTTTCATGACGGGAGGATGGGTATCGGCATATCCTGAGGATGTAAAAAAGATTCAGGCGGCAGGTCACGATTTGGGAAACCACAGCGAAAATCACAAAAATATGAGTCAGCTTTCGAAAGAAGAAAAAATCAGCGAATTGATGGAAGTACATAATAAAGTAAAAGAACTGACGGGTGTGGAGATGTGCCTGTTTCGCCCTCCGTACGGAGATTATGATAATGATGTGGTGCTGACGGCAATGGAGTGCGGATATTATCCAATTCAGTGGTCGATTGACAGTCTGGACTGGAAAAACTATGGGGTGCAGGACATTATTGATCGGGTAACGCAGCATAAGGCGCTGGAGAACGGAGCGATCATCCTTTGCCATAACGGAGCGAAGTATACAGCTCAGGCACTGGAGGATTTGATTATTGGTTTACAGGAAAAGGGATATGAGCTTGTACCCATATCCCGGTTGATCTACAAAGAAAATTATCACATGGATGCTTCAGGAAAACAAATTCCGGATTAACAGAAACTGAACCTAATACCCGTAGGTGACATGATCCTGATATTCAGAAGCTGTTACCCAGTTGCCGCACACCGGACACTGGACATATTCCTCCTGCTGCTGCATTGCGGCATAGGCAGACTCAGCTGCAACATGATCGGCATATGGTGAGTACCCGTTAGCATCCTGTGCAGTGGAAAACCACTGGTAGCAGTATTCACACTGGGCATATTCGGTGCCATCGTTTCCGGTATAATATTGTGAAGGATCATAGTCATCCGGAACAGACTGCTGGGCCTGCTCTTCAGCGGCAACATGGATAGAATAATCAGATGTGCCGTCTGCATATGTAGCAATATAATACCAGTTACCGCAATATGGACACTGCTGCGATGCGGGTTCTGTAGTCTGTGTCTGCGTCGGAGCATCTGTCTGGGCAGTAACGGAATTGGGTGTTACGGTGGCTTTCTTTGTCTCAGACTGCTTTTGGGTTTCCGTCTGTTTTATTGTTTCAGGCTGTGTCTGTGTTTCGGTTTCAGATTGCGTTTCAGTCTCGACCGGTTTTCTGCGGCAGCCTGAAAAGCAGGCCATACAACAGAAAGAAACCAGGAGCAGCTGGCATATATGTTTTTTCATTTTTATTCTCCCCTTTTGAAATGCGTTTTTCTAGACATAGTATAGTCTACTTGTCTGCTAAAATCAAGAAAAGTTCTTGATAAATTTTGTATAGGGACGTATAATCTAAGTAACTTGGCCGTAGCTTGCATCGTGATAAGGAGAGTATAGGATGACAAAAAGAGAGTTTCTCAATACCCTTCGCAGTCAGCTTCAGGGAGAATTGAGTGCTGCACAGATAGATGGACATATACATTATTATGAAGAATATATTAATGAGGAAATGGCCTCTGGTAAGACGGAAAAAGAGGTAATGGAAGAGCTTGGAAGTCCGGTTCTCATTGCCAAGACATTGCTGAGTACATCTGATGCGTCAGTGCAGCAGGATAGTGATACGTATTATGATAATAGCCAGTATGATAATAGTCAGAAAGACTATCACGAAAACGACCGTTATTTTGGACATAAAATTCATACATGGAATATCAGCCCGTTTGTTGCAAAATGGGTGATTCCAATCGTGCTTGTACTGATTTTGGTGTTGGTTCTTTCTCTGCTTGGAACAGTGGCAATGATCGTTGCAAGATTTTTTGTCCCGATTTTACTTGTTGTTCTGGTAATTGCAATTTTTAAAAGCCATAACGGAGATTGAGAAGAAAGAAAATATTTGTTGGGAAAAGAACTGCTTTGAGGCAGTTCTTTTTTGTGATACGGGCAAGTTCTCACTTTCCCGTATCACAAAAAGCGCTTCGTGCAACGATGCGCACTCGCGTGAGGGGAAGATGTCAGCTGAAGCTGACCACGTTCGGCGCGGCAAAAGTGTGTTTCAGGAGGATTATTGAAGTCGCGGGTGTGTGCGAAGCACACTTTTGTTCTACAGGAAAGTTTTGTGCAAAATGAAACAGCAGATAGGGGAGCTATCTGCTGTTTCGAGGGGAGTATAAATAATTAATAAGGGGTCGTAAGAGCATTACCTCTTACGTATTGCATTATAATATAGATTGGAAAAAATTGCAACACATATTTTGAAAAATATTACGGAATACTAAGAAATGTAACTAAAAGTTAACATTCCAGGAGGGAAAAATCATGGCAAAAAATAAGAATATGCAGAACAATAATACAACAAATAGTAGCAAAAACAGCAACGACTATACAACAGATTGTAGAGACAGCGTAAATAATGCAAATAACAGCCAGAACAGAGCTTCTAATGCAAGAAACAGCGCAGAATCTAAAAATAGTGCAAAAAACAGCAATTATTAAGAGAAATTCATACCTTACCGCGTAAGCGCACCATGCGAAGCATATAAATAGCGGGAAACATGAATGGGTATAAATTTTGGGAGCTGCCGCATTGCGGCGGCTCTTTTTAAAGTTTCCATTAAAAGATTCAGGTGACAAAACTGGTTTTAATATTTAAACCATAAAAATGGCCGTGCACATTTCCGGAATCTGTGAATAAGATAGAGCTATAGGATGAGGGAGTGTGCAAATATGGATTTTGAAATGATTCATCCAGACCTTCTGGATTTATATGTGAAAAATCCGGAGGCTATGATCATAGACTTGAGAGAACCGGAGGATTACCGGAAATATCATATTAGAAATGCTGTTAATATACCTTACAGTACCCTGTATAAAAAACATGTGTTTCCGGAGGACATGATTTTGGTATTGTATTGTGAGCGCGGATCTTCCAGCCTTTCTGCGGCAAAAATGCTGACAGAGCAAGGTTATAATGTAAAAACTGTAGTAGGAGGGATTCATGCTTATCGCGGGAATATGATAGAGAGATATTGACAGAATCGGCTTTTACGCATTAATATAAACATGGAAAAAATAAAAAGGAGAAGAGCCGATGGAAACCATAGAACTGATTGCACCCTGCCATTTTGGAATGGAAGCAGTATTAAAAAGAGAAATATTAGATCTGGGTTATGAAATCAGTCGGGTGGAGGACGGCAAAGTTACTTTTTGGGGAGATATGGAAGCAATATGTTATGCCAACATATTTCTGCGGACCGCAGAGCGTATTCTGTTGAAAGTAGGGCAGGTGCATGCGGAAACATTTGATGAATTATTTGAAGGTACAAAAGCATTACCATGGGAGCGGTTTATTCCAGGGGATGGAAAGTTCTGGGTTGCAAAAGCTACATCTATAAAGAGCAAACTGTTCAGTCCCTCTGATATTCAGTCTATCATGAAGAAAGCAATAGTGGAAAGGCTGAAAACTGTATATCATCAGCAGTGGTTTGAAGAGAGTGGGGCGGCATACCCTGTGAGAGTGACCATTATGAAAGATGAGGCGGTCATTGGTCTTGATACATCAGGAGATTCACTTCATAAAAGAGGATACCGGAAATTGACCAGCAAGGCGCCGATCACAGAAACACTTGCAGCGGCGCTGATCATGATGACTCCGTGGAAAAAGGACAGGATTCTGGTGGATCCTTTCTGCGGCAGCGGAACAATCCCTATTGAGGCGGCAATGATTGCTGCCGGGATTGCACCAGGCATGAACCGGAGCTTTCTTGCGAATGAGTGGGACAATCTGATTTCAAAAAAGCTCTGGTATGGTGCGTTGGATGAGGCGAATGATATGGTAGATTTGAATATTCAAACTGATATTCAGG
Source organism: Eubacteriales bacterium (assembly GCA_030539395.1). GTDB lineage: Bacteria > Bacillota > Clostridia > Lachnospirales > Lachnospiraceae > Marvinbryantia. The sequence continues at coordinate 2,970 of JAUNSC010000012.1, read as the reverse complement.
GATACGATATTGATGGAAATATTATAAAGGCAGCAAGGGAAAACGCGGCTCTGGCGGGAGTGTCACAGCTGATTCATTTCCAACAGCGCCCGGTAAGCGAACTGCGCCATCCAAAAAAATACGGATTTGTAATAACAAATCCTCCATATGGAGAGCGCCTGGAAGAAAAGGAAAATCTTCCAAAACTTTACCGTGAGATTGGAAATAGTTTTTCCATGCTGGACTGTTGGTCAGAATATGTGATCACAGCATATCAGGATGCGGAAAAGTATATAGGGAGAAAAGCAGACAAGAACAGAAAGATATATAATGGGATGATGAAAACGTATGTATATCAGTTTTTAGGGCCAAAACCTCCCTCACCGAAAATACGGCAGAAAAGTGAAGATGATAAGAAGAATTGAAATAATATTGACGATAGTCCTTATGTGTCTGACAGGATATCTGGCATATGATCTTTTTGAAAGGGTACGGACAGACCGGGATTTAATCAGGCAGGAAACGCCTTATGTCGAATATGCTTTATCAGATTTTAAGGGGGAACTCCCGGCTGCATATGATTCCAGAGAGGCGGGAAGAAAACCATTTGTTAAAGATCAGGGGGCGCTTGGGACGTGTTGGGCTGTAGCTGCCTCATCGGCATTGGAAACATATTTTCTTCCGGAAGAGCAGTATATATTCTCTGCGGATCATATTTCTCTGCAGAATTCTTTTGCGGGAAACCAGAGGGACGGCGGTGGATATGGGATGTTGATGGCATATCTTACAGCATGGCAGGGTCCGGTTTTAGAAGAAGACGATCCATATGGCGATGGTGTTTCAAGAGACGACCTGCTGCCGGTAAAGCATGTACAGGAAATACAGTCACTTAAAGAAAAAGATTATACGGCGATTAAAAGAGCAGTTTATGAATACGGAGCCGTACAGTCTTCAATATATATGGATCTGAAAGATACATATAGTTCATCTGTTTATTATAACCAGTTGGAATACTCTTATTATTATAATGGAGAAGAAAAGTCAAACCATGATGTGCTGATCATAGGCTGGGATGACTATTATTTTGCGGACCGGTTCAACGCAAAGGCGAGACGAAACGGTGCATTTATCTGTCAGAATAGCTGGGGAAGTGAGTTTGGGGATGATGGAGTGTTCTATATATCATATGAAGATGTAAATATTGGGAACAATTGTATTGTATATACCGGAGTAGAAGAACCGGATAATTATGACCGCATTTATCAGACTGATTTGTGTGGGCAGACAGGCGTTTTGGGCTATGGTGATGGAGAATGCTATTTTTCCAATATATATACCAGCAACGGGTCAGAAGATCTGGAAGCCGTTGGATTTTATGCTCTTGGAAAGAATACGGAATATGAGATTTTTGTTATAAAAGACTGGGAGAATATGAACGCATTTGCAAAACAGAAACCGCTGCAGAAAGGCATCATTGAGCAGCAGGGATATTATACTGTGAAACTGGCGGAGGCTGTGCTTCTGGAAGCAGGAGAACGGTATGCCGTTGTGGTTCGCGTGAATACACCGGATTGCATACATCCTGTTGCAATGGAATATGTGGCTGGAGAAACAACAAAAACAGTTGATATTTCTGACGGTGAGGGTTATATTAGCCATAGTGGTGTTATCTGGGAACGGGTGGAAGAAAAGCATGCGTGCAATATCTGCCTGAAGGCATATACAAAATATAGATGAAGAGGTACGATGTGAGCGGTAGAATAATATTTGCTACAGGCAATAAGGATAAAATGAAAGAAATCAGGATGATTCTGAGTGATCTTGATATTCCTGTTCTTTCGATGAAAGAGGCGGGTATATCAGCGGATATTGATGAAAACGGAGAGACGTTCGAAGAAAATGCTGTTATTAAGGCAACAGAGGTTCATAAGCTGACGGGAGATATTGTCCTGGCAGATGATTCGGGATTGGAAATTGACTTTCTGAATAAGGAGCCGGGAATATATTCTGCCCGGTATCTGGGGGAAGATACGTCTTATGATATTAAAAACAGTATCATTCTGGAACGCATGAACGGAGTGCCGGATGAAAAGCGGACAGCCCGGTTTGTATGTGCCATTGCTGCTGCAATGCCGGATGGCAGTGTGCTGACAAGCGAAGGCGTTATGGAGGGAACCATTGCACACAGCATCGCCGGAGAAAATGGCTTTGGATACGATCCGATTTTCTATTTGCCGGAATGCGGATGCACTTCCGCAGAAATTTCGCCGGAGAAAAAGAATGAGTTGAGTCACAGGGGAAAAGCGCTGCGGGCAATGAGGGAACAACTGAAAAAGAAACTGGAACAGGAGAAAAATAAATGAAAATACTGATTGTCAGTGATACACACAGAAAAGATGAAAATCTGAAAAAAGTCATAGAGAAGGAAAAACCCTTTGACCGGATAATTCACCTGGGAGATATTGAAGAAAACGAGTCCGTGATACAGCAGATGGCGGGATGTCCAATGGACATTGTGAGCGGAAATAATGATTTTATGGGGAACCTTCCGAAAGAAAAGGAGATTATGATCGGAGACTATCGTGTATTATTGACGCACGGACATTATTATTATGTTTCACTTGATACCAAAATGCTCAGAAGAGAAGCGCGGGCAAGAAATTTTGATATAGCAATGTATGGTCATACTCATCGCCCGAGAATTGAAGAGAAAGAGGATATTGTCCTTCTTAATCCGGGGAGCCTTTCCTATCCGCGTCAGGAGGGAAGAAAGCCGAGTTATATCGTGATGGAGAGCGATGAAAATGGAAAAACCGATTTTGAGATACGTTATCTGGATAAATAAAGTAAATTTGCAAAAAAAGTAGTTGACATTTCTTAACCGTTATAATATAATCGTAGATGCGTCAATCGAGGGTAACCTTTCAGAATAGGCGATCGGGGTGTGGCTCAGCTTGGCTAGAGCGCCTGGTTTGGGACCAGGAGGTCGCA
>JAUNSC010000072.1 GCA_030539395.1 Eubacteriales bacterium | reverse complement strand
TTACCATTTTCTTTGTTTCCGGTGTTACCTGAAAGGGATGCATGTCCCAGCACCAGTCCCCGTCAAGAAAAACACAGTTCGGAAGTTTATTTTTCAAGATCTGGCAGGTAATAGTTTTTCCAACTCCCATAGTTCCGCCTATTAAGTAAACATTTTTCATAGTCTTCTTATTCCTACAATGCCAGCACCATCAGATAGTCTTCATCCTGCTCCCGCAATATCTGAAAACCCAACTTCTGATACATCCTATATGCATAATTATCCTTATTTACACTAAGGGAAACTTTTTCATATCCCTTGTTTTTCAGCAGCACGATCATTTCCTGCATCAGTTTACTTCCAATCCCCTGCCTCCGAAACACCTTCTTTACTGAAATAGCAAACTCCGGTGTATGGTCATCCACATTACCATATCCTTTTACTTTTCCTGCCAGTATCCTTGTCCACGCTGCGCCAAGTATATGACCACATGCTTCTGCCACCAGACACAGATCATTCAGCTGTCCAAAATCCGTAATATACACTGCAAGCTCCGGCTGATTTACAATCTCCCTTGGCGGAGCCGCGGCACCCTCCGGAAGATAAATTGCATCATACAAAAACGCTTTTAGCAACGGGTACTCCTCCGGTCTGATCGGACGAATTTCTATTTCATCTGCTGTTAGAATCTGTCTCTGAACTTTTTTACTGAAACTATGTAAAACGGTATCATAAGCATGATCGATCATGTTAAGCAGCTCCTCGTCAGAGAAGTCTTCCAGATAAACCGTGTTCCAATAGGGCTGCTGCACTGGCGGACAATGATATCCCCTTACCACTACCCCCGGATAGACCTGCCTGTAAAATTGCCCTGCTTCCGCTGTACACTTTAAAGTAATCTTGAAATCTTCCTGATTCGGATAAATCTGTGCAAAGACTTTCCCATTCAGTTTATAGCAAATGGGTATATCTCCAAAGGGATAATCTTCACAGGATTTCCATTTATTCAGGCAATATGCCTTGATATCTTCCAATCTCATATTCATCATCCTTCTAACTCTGAAAACAAAACCCTTGCAAATTCTTCTCTGGCATATTTTTCTCTCCACGGAGTATGGCCGCATTTGTCAAGCACATATGATTTGATTTCCACATTGCGATCTCTTAATGGCCAAATAACACCCTCTGGCAGATGTGGGTCAACTGCTCCCTGAATCAGCACCAACGGACAGGAAATTCTCCCAAATCTTTCTAACAGTTTTCCTGATTTCCGCAATCCGGCAGCTTCCTTCCAGACTTTTTCATACAGATCTCCGTTTTCTGTTTCAATTTTTTCATACGAAATAATCTGATACCCTCGTTTCAGATACATACTTTCCGCCGGAAAAGAAGCGTCTACGTGAACCTTTGGATAATTTTTAAAAATCCGTGCTTCCAGTAAATCCATCAATCTGCTTCCATATCCATTTCCCTGATATTCAGGCAAAATAAACAATCTGCAAATCTCATTCTTCCGGATGATCCCGGTTCCTATGACGTTTCCCTGTACCACCACAAGATAGATTTCTTCGTAGGACATCGCTTCTTCAATCCTTGCTTCACTGTGCAGATCAAGAAAAAACTGCACTGCACCTGACGGATAATAATGTAGATACACGTTCTGTATCGTTTTTTCTACTATCTCTGATACAATGGCAGAATTATCTGTCAGTATCAACTCCATATCCCAACTTTCCATTTATAGCCTCCGAACTGGAAAAAACATATATCCCTGTCCATTTTCCTCCGGACAGTTAAAGTCATGGACCGCCCCTGCCAGTTCTCTCCCCTGTTCTTCCATATATTCCAGCACCTTCACGAATATATCCTCTTCCGTACATTTTACATACAAATATTCATATCCGGGAATTGTCCATTTCACCCATCCTGCCGGGGCTTCCGCTTCATCTGCAACCTCCACACCCGCCAGGTACAGTCCTTCCGTAAAATGATTTTCCCATGGTTTGAAAGAGCGTGAAAAATCAGACATTGCTCCCCATATGCCGCCAATATTTCCATTTTCATCCTTTTTTGCAAGGTGGACAACTTCATTAAAGTGACTGTTTGCATCTTCCCACAATTTCTGTATGAAGCCTGCGCCATCTTTTGTAGAACCTTCTTTTCCAATTACAGAAAAAGATTCCTTCACACATTTTTTAATTTCCATTTTGTTACCTTTTCTTTCTTAACTTCAATACAATCTGTCTATCGTCAGCTATGTTTTCCAACAGGCAATGCCTGCCCAAACGCATCTTTTTAAAAGCTGCATTTATTCATAATTTGTACTGCATAAAGTTCCCGTTCTTCCTAAAACCAAAATCAGTATAAAGAAGCACTCCCATATCAGAAGCAGTAATTTGTACAGTTCCGCATCCATGTTCTTTTGCTTCATTTACAACTTTTGCCAGAAGCTCCTTTGCAATCCCTCTCCTGCGATAACTGTTTGCGGTAAACATGCTGGAAAGCAATCCCATCTTGCCATTCGGACAGCCAAAATAAGGAGGTTTCTCAACAAAAGACATTCCACTTGTCCCAATAATCCTGTCACCATCCAGTGCAATCCAGGACACAAATGTTCCGTCTGCCATGTGGCGTTCATAGTAATCCTTCAAAGCAGGTTTCAGATCAATATCTTCGGCTGCCCCTTCTTCTCTTAACTGGTTTATTCTCATATCTATAAATACATCTAATTCCTTCACAGTCAATTTTCTGTATTCTATACCCATACGAAGCTCCCTGTCCAACCAAAGATAAAACATATTTCATTACTTAAATTTTAGTATACCATGCCACAGCTATGTTGGGTATAAACATTTACTGAAAAAGACATTCCGCTCACGGATTTTACCCCAGGGGTAAAAATATGGCTGTGCTACCAGTCAAACCAAACTGATAACACAGCCACATACCAGTCCTATATGCCCGAAATTTCCCGTATTACCGGGCTTTCTTTGAAAGCAGACAAACGGTTTCGGATTGCTAACCAATGCTACAATAACCTCTGCCCTTCCATCAATTTCCACATTGAATCACGCCCCGGGTCGTGAGCAGATTCTATGCCTTTTAGGGTATAGCGGAGCTTGACCATTCCAAGTTGCCAATCCTTATAGTATTAATATCTTATCTTACATTTCCACATCCTCGAATAATATACTTGATTGTAGTCAGGGCATCCACTGTCACCGGCCCACGGATATGGAGCTTTTGGGTGGAAATCCCTGCTTCTATTCCCAGTGCAAGGGAAGTTCCGTCCGTAAAACGGCAGGAGGCATTGATGTATACCGCCCCGGCATCAACCATATCTGTAAAATGCTCCGCTGCAGCAGGACTTTCAGTGACGATCACCTCGGAATGTCCGCTGCCAAAGCGCCGGATGTGCTGGACGGCCTCCTCTAAATCAGAGACAATTTTAATTTTTAGGATAAAGTCATTGGCTTCCTCACCTTGCTGTAATTTTCCGCTTTCGTTAAAATATAGTCCGTATTATAGGTTGAAAC
>JAUNSC010000011.1 GCA_030539395.1 Eubacteriales bacterium | reverse complement strand
TATTATCGCGGTTATTATCACGGCCTGTAAAACTTCTCTGACCTTCTTTTCCTGCCGTTTTTGCTTCCGCAGCCTGCTTTGATGCCGCTGTTCTGCCTTCTGTTTCTACTTTATTTTCTACTGTTGTTTTTACCTGTTCCACTGTTTTTCTCTCTACTGCTGTTTTTTCCTCTGCCGCAGATTTTGCTTCCGGCACAACTTTTGATTCCTGTACAGTCTTAACTGACTCTGCTGTTGTTTTTGCAGCTTCTGCCGGTTTTGAAACCGGCCCTTCCTGACGTACCGTACTCTCTGCCGGTTTTGAAGCCAATGTCTCCGGGCGTGTCACATTTTCCACTGTTTTGGATGCCGGTGCCGGAATCGGCTGTTTTTCTGTCTGCGGTGCGGTACGTACAGCCCCCTGCGTCGGCTTTGTCTCCTGCGCTGCCGGTTTTCCTCCCGGTGCAGCCGGACGTACTCCGCCAGGTACCGGTCTTACTCCCGGCACAGCCGGACGTGCTCCGCCGGGTGCCGGTTTTCCTCCCGGATGCCGCTGTTCATCCACGGTTCTCATTCCCGCCGGTTTTTGTATACCGGTCCGACTGTTCTGGGAACGGAAAATCCTGGTTATATTTTTCTTTTTAGGCGGCTCAGCCGGTTTTGCCGGAGCCGGCCGCGTACTTTCCTGAGCAGGATTCTCTGCGGCACGTTCTTCCGGCTGCACTCTCTTTACCTGCCTTGGTACAATATGTTTTTTTACCAGTGAAACCTGTTCCTCTTCCAGCATACTCATATGACTTTTTACTTCCACGCCTTTATCTGTCAGGAAGGTTATGACTTCTCTATTTGTTCTGCCAAGTTCTTTGGCCAATTCATGCACTCTCATTTTCGACATACTCACTACCTCCGTTCGTCCATGTTATTTAGTTCCTTCATTATGGCACCTGCAAGTCCCTGATCCGTCACTGCCATAGATGCACGGAATTCCCTGCCCATAGCCGCTCCCAGTTCCTCTTTCGTTCCATAAAAATAAATCGGCACTTTATAGTAGGTACACATATTTTGAAATTTCTTTTTTGTATTCTCGGAGGCCTGCGCTGAAACCAGCACAATATAGGCGATTCCGGTCTTCACTGCCTTTTCTGTGGAAAACTCTCCGCTTACCGTTTTCCCCGCCTTTGTTGCCAATCCGACGAGAGAGAGTATTTTATTTTGTCTCAATCTGCTCTATCTCCTTTTTCAAACTATCATATACTTCCATCGGAATGTTCATTTTTAACGAACGTTCCAGTCCCTTACTTTTTACCGCTTTCTCAAAACAATCCCGGGAGAAGCACAGATACGCACCTCTTCCATTCTTTCTGCCTGTTGTGTCAATGACAAGTTCATCTTCCGGAGTCCTGAGAATTCTCATCATTTCCTTTTTACTTTTCATCTCCTGACAACCAATACATTTTCGCATCGGTATCTTTCTTGTCTGACCCATATCCATATCTCCCAATACTATTCTTCGACTATCGGTTCTTCGCTTTCTGTCTCAATCTGAACATAACCGTCTTCGGCATTATATTCATCATATCCCTCTTCGTAGTATTCCTCTTCGTAATATTCCTCTTCCTCATACGCATCGAAGTCACCGGCTTCAATCGCCTGTGTCTCACTCTTAATATCAATCTTAAATCCGGTCAGTCGCGCCGCCAGTCTTGCATTCTGACCTTCTTTTCCGATTGCGAGAGAAAGCTGATAATCAGGAACAACCACCTGAGCTGTCTTCTCATCATTGTCTGCCGCAACATAAATAACTTTTGCAGGGCTGAGTGCATTCTCAATCAGCAGTGCCGGATTTTCATCCCAGTTGATAATATCTATTTTTTCTCCCCTGAGTTCATCCACAATGCTGTTGACTCTTGCACCGTTTACACCTACGCAGGCACCTACTGCATCTACATCCGGGTCGTTGGACCACACAGCCATCTTTGTACGGTTTCCGGCTTCTCTGGCAATGCATTTAATCTCAACCGTACCGTCTTTTACTTCCGTCACTTCATTTTCAAACAGACGCTTTACCAGTTCAGGGTGTGTTCTGGAAACAAGGATCTTCGGACCCTTCGGCGTATCCTTCACTTCGAGTACGTATACTTTTACCCTTTCTGTCGGGTGGAAAGTCTCACCTTTTACCATCTCATTTTCATTAAGGATTGCATCCACTTTACCAAGGTTGATACTTACATTTCTTCCCAGATATCTCTGAACAATACCTGTAACAACCTCTCTTTCTTTACTGTAATACTCATTATAAAGAACTTTTCTTTCTTCTTCACGGATTTTCTGCAAAATAACATTCTTTGCATTCTGTGTGGCAATGCGTCCGAATTCTTTTGATTTAATCTCTACATTCACCACATCACCCACCTCATATCTGGAATCTTTCATCATCGCATCAACCAGACTGATTTCCATAACCGGATCTTCTACTGTCTCCACAACTGTTTTCTCTGCATGCACAGAAAACTCGCAGGTGTCCGGATCAATATTTACCTTAACATTATCGGCTTTTCCGAAATGATTTTTACATGCCTGCAGCAGTGACTGTTCAATCGCTTCCAGCAGTGTTGCTTTGCTGATATTTTTCTCCTTTTCCAGAATATTCAGTGCCTCCATTAATTCGTTATTCATTTTCCCTTTTCCTCCTTTAAAAATCAAATGCCAGTCTGATCAATGCAATATCGGCTCTCGCAAATTTCATGTCTTCTTCATTTTCCATTTCAATTGTAACACTGTCTTTATCAAAATCCTTCAGAATGCCATAGAACTCTTTCTGCCTGTTGATTGCACGGAAGGTGCGGATTTCCACCTCTTCTCCAATGCTTCTCACAAAATCCTTATCTTTTTTGAGCGGTCTGCCAAGTCCTGGCGAACTCACCTCAAATACATAGGAGTCTTCCACAAAATCCTGTTCATCCAGAATATCATTAGCTGCACGGCTGACCAGTTCACAGTCATCTACCGTGATTCCTCCCGGCTTATCAATATAAGCTCTCAGATACCAGGTTCCGCCCTCTTTCACATACTCAACATCCACCAGTTCAAAACCGTTGGCGTCCACAATGGGCTGAATAATTGCTTCTGTTTTCTGTTCGTATTCTTCTCTCTTTGACATATAAGCGCCTTTCCTTTTCCGAATCATCACTTACAACAATAATGAGTGGACCGCTTAGCCCACTCATACTCTAGTAACATAATCTTAATTATCTGCATTATAACACCACATTCTGGGAATTACAAGGGTTATTTTTCCCGGTTTTTCTGCGCTTCAATTTTCTCTGCCAGCTCAGTCAGATATTCCCACCGTTCCATTTTATATTCCAGCAGGCTCTCCGCCTCATCTTTTTCCTTTGTAAGCCCGGTAAGTTTTCCATATACAGAAGCATTTTCCATCATCTCCTGCTCCAGCCGGACGATACGCTCCTCCAGTTCTCCAATCTCTTCTTCTATCGTCTCAAATTCCTTTTGCTCTTTAAAGGAGAATTTAAGTTTCTGCTGACGTCCTTCTTTCCATGATGCCTGTCCGCTCTGAATATTTCCTTTTTCACCGGATTTCCTGCCGTTCTTTTTTTCAGCACCAATTACAGATTCCTGTGAGCGATCCTTTCCGCCTGCAATCAGATAGTCAGAATAATTGCCTTCATACTGTCGTATCATTCCGTTTTCTTCAAAAGCAAAAATACGCCCGACAATCCGATCCAGAAAATAACGGTCGTGAGAAACCACGATTACGATACCGTCAAAGTCATCCAGATAGTCCTCCAGAATCGTCAATGTCTGAATATCAAGATCATTTGTCGGCTCATCCAGTATCAGCACATTGGGCGCCCCCATCAGTACACGCAAAAGCTGAAGCCTGCGTTTTTCTCCGCCTGACAATTTTCCGATGGGATTCCACTGCGCGGGTCCGTCAAACAAAAATCTCTCCAGCATCATTGCCGCCGTAATCTTGCCATCTCTGGTGGTTATATATTCTCCCACATCTCTGATATAATCAATCACGCGCTCATTGTCATCCATCCTGCTGCTGTCCTGCGAAAAATAACCGATCCTGATGGTCTCGCCGATTTCTATCTTTCCGCTGTCTGCTTCTTCATTTCCGGTAATGATCTTCAAAAGCGTTGACTTGCCGCAGCCATTCTCCCCGATAATGCCAACCCGTTCTCCTCTAAAAAATATATAGTTATAATCTTTGAACAGCACATGCTGTCCATAGCTTTTAGACAGATCTGATATCTCAATCGTCTTTTTTCCCATTCGCGTGGAAACAGAACTCATCTCTACCCGCAGTTCCTCTTCCGGGCCTTTTCTTTGCTGCATTTCCTCAATCCGCTGGATGTGCGCCTTCTGTTTCGTAGAACGGGCGCGGGCGCCTCTCGCCAGCCATTCCAGTTCTGTGCGGAGGATGCTGCGGCGTTTCCTTTCTGCAGCAATCTCCATATCCTGCCGTGCCTCTTTCAGCCGCACAAATTCAGAATAGCTTCCCGGATAATTATAAATTTTCCCTTTATCAAGTTCTATGATCCGGTTGGACACTCTGTCCAGAAAATACCTGTCATGTGTTACCATCAGAAGTGCACTGCGCATCTGATTCAGATAATCCTCCAGCCAGGCCGACATTTCATTATCCAGATGGTTGGTCGGTTCATCCAGGATCAATATATCCGCCCGGGCCAAAAGCACATTTGCCAATGCCACTCTTTTTTTCTGACCTCCGGAAAGTTCTTCCACTTTTTGATTTTCATCCGGAATCTTCAGCAGATTCAGCATGGTTCTGGCTTCACTTTCCAGTGACCATTCATTGTGTACCGTGCGATTTCCCTCCATGACCGCTTCAAGCGCTGTCACATTCTTTCCAAACTGAGGCTGCTGCGAAAGAAACCGGATCGTTACCCGGTTTCCTTTTATTACTTTTCCTTCATCAGGCGTCTCCAGTCCTGCCGCTATTTTCAGAAGCGTTGATTTACCTGTCCCATTAATACCGATAACGCCGATTTTGTCATTTTCGTTTATGGAAAAATCTATATTATCGAAAAGTTTTCTCTCTGTATATGATTTTGTAAAATGTTCTATTGTAAGCAGATTCATGTTACTGATTTCGTTCCTCTTATTTTCGTTCCTTTAGTATCTCTTCCGGCAATTTTCAATCGGTCCAGATGGACTTCTTTATCATTGCAGATGATAACTTTATCTTTCCCGGCATCCGGATAATACATGGCTTCTACTTTATCATTTTCATTAAGCCGGATTCCTCTGACTCCCCTGGCAGTCTTTTTCTGAAGCGGAATTTCTCCAATCGCAATCCGCAGGCAGATTCCCTGCTGCGTTTTAAATACTACAGTTTCCGCCTCGCCCATACACTGTACCGAAAGTAATTTATCACCATCCTGAAGCTTTGTGGCAGCAATTGTCCTCTTTGCCACATCGAATTCACTGCCTTCCACCTGTTTCACCATACCAAGTTCCGTGCCAAAGATCAGCAATGACAATTTTATCCGCTGCAGGCTTTCTACTGCTACAATCACCTCTTTTGAGCTGTCATAATTGCAGAAATTATCAATCGGCTTTCCTTTGTCCCGGAATTTTCCGAAAGGAGCATCCTGTACCTTGATCAGATGCTGGCTTCCGGTATCTGTAAATACACATATTTTATCTGTATTCATGCAGGAAATAATATACCTGCTCTCAGAATCTGCCGCTTCTTTGTTCCTTTCATAAGTGGGAACATCGATCGTTCTGGCATAACCGAAGCGATCCATCAAAAATACAACTTCCATTTCCTGAATTTTCTTTTCCTCGTATACCGCTTCCGCTGCATTTTCTACAACGGTTTTTCTCGGCTTTGCATATTCCTTTTTGATTGCTTCCAGCTCTTTAATGATCAGTTTTGCCATGGAAGCATAATTGTTCAGCAAATCCTCATATTTTGCAATATTCTTCATGGTGGTATCATGCTCTTTCATAAGAGCTGCAATCTCAAGTCCGATCAGCTTATACAGCCGCATTTCCAGGATTGCCGTTGCCTGTGCTTCCGTAAAATGAAGCTCCGATGCCTGCTTTTTGGAGGTTCTGGACTTGAACTTGATTCCTTCTGTTATTCCGCTCGTCAGACATTCCCTGGCCTGTTTCTGATTTTTGCTTCCCCTCAGTATTTCAATGATCAGGTCGATCACATCGCAGGCTTTTATCAGCCCCTCCTGGATTTCCTTCTTCTCCAGTTCCTTCTTAAGCAGCGTCTGATATTTTCTCGTATTGACCTCAAACTGGAAATCAATATGGTGCTCAATAATTTTCTTAAGCCCCAGTGTTTCCGGCCTTCCGTCTGCAACCGCCAGCATGTTGACTCCAAAAGTGTCCTCCAGCCTGGTCTTTTTATAGAGCATATTGATCAGATTGTTTGTATCAGCACCCTTTCGCAATTCCAGCACAATTCGGATTCCCTCTTTTGAAGACTGGTTGGAAATATCCACAATATCGGTTGTTTTCCTGGTATCCACCAGCGCAGCAATATCATTCAGGAATTTTCCGATATTGGCTCCCATCATGGTATAGGGAATTTCACTGATGACAATATTTTCTTTTCCGCCCTTAACCTGCTCAATCTCCACTTTGCCCCGGAGTTTTATTTTTCCCGTACCGGTTTCGTAAATACCGAGCAGATCATCCTTATTCGTCACCAGTCCCCCTGTGGGGAAATCCGGTCCCTGAATATATTTCATCAGTTCTTCCGTAGTAATCTCATTATTTTTTATCGTGGCAACAACCGCATCCACAACCTCTCCCAGATTGTGAGGCGGCATGCTGGTCACCATACCTACCGCAATTCCCTCCGAACCGTTTACCAGTAAGTTCGGAAGGCGTACCGGAAGGACCTCCGGTTCTTTTTCTGTTTCGTCAAAATTAGGCATAAAGTCCACAACGTTTTTATCCAGATCAGCCAAAAATGCCTCCTGGGTAATCTTCTGAAGTCTTGCCTCTGTATATCGCATGGCCGCCGCCCCGTCCCCTTCAATGGAGCCGAAGTTTCCATGTCCGTCTACGAGCGGAAGCCCTTTTTTAAAGTCCTGCGCCATTACCACCAGCGCTTCGTAAATGGAACTGTCTCCGTGGGGATGGTATTTACCCATGGTATCTCCCACTATACGGGCGCATTTACGATAAGGCCGGTCATAGCGTATCCCCAGTTCATACATATCATAAAGCGTTCTTCTCTGTACCGGTTTAAGCCCGTCCCTCACATCCGGCAAAGCACGGGAGATGATTACGCTCATGGCATAATCTATATATGATTTTTGCATAATCTCGGAATATTCCGTCCGGATAATCTGTTCTTCCTGTCGTTCCATAAATTATCTCTCTCCACTCTGGTTCCTTTTAAATATCAAGCTCTGCATCCCGGGCATGTTCGTAGATAAATGCTCTTCTGGGCGGGACTTCTGTTCCCATCAGCATTTCTGTCACGCCGGAAGCCATACGCGCATCTTCTATCTCCACTCTTTTTAAAATCCTGGTTTCCGGATTTAATGTGGTCTCCCATAACTGATCTGCATCCATCTCACCCAGACCTTTATACCTTTGAAGCGTAAAATTTTTATGCGTCTTTCGGTATTTTTCCAGTGCCTTGTCGTCATAAAGGTATTCCTCATCCCCTCTTGCCGGCATGGCTTTATAAAGGGGCGGCATGGCAATATATACATGCCCTTCATATATCAGCTGGGGCATGAATCTGTAAAATAAGGTCAGAAGCAGCGTGCTGATATGAGCGCCGTCCACGTCAGCATCAGCCATAATGATAATTTTATCGTATCGGAGTTTCGTAATATCAAAGTCATTTCCATATCCTTCGGAAAATCCGCACCCAAAAGCATTGATCATTGTCTTGATCTCTGCATTTGCCAGCACTTTATCAATGCTTGCTTTTTCTACGTTCAAAATCTTTCCGCGGATAGGAAGGATAGCCTGATACATACGGTTTCTGGCGGTCTTTGCAGAACCTCCCGCAGAATCTCCCTCCACAATAAAAATTTCGCACAACTCAGGTTTGCGGCTTTCACAGTTGGCAAGCTTTCCATTGGAGTCAAAAGAATATTTCTGTTTTGACAGCATATTTGTTTTTGCTTTTTCCTCTGTCTTTCGGATTTTTGCCGCCCGCTCCGCACAGGATAATATCTTTTTTAAAGTCTCCAGATTTCGGTCAAAATACAACACCGCCTCATCACCGGTCACTTTTGCAACTGCCTTTGAAGCATCCTGATTATCCAGTTTGGTTTTCGTCTGCCCTTCAAAACGCGGAGCCGGATGCTTCACAGAAACAACTGCCGTCATTCCATTTCGAATATCCGCTCCTGTAAAATTGGCCTCTTTCTCTTTTAATATGCCAAGCTCTTTCGCATAGCTGTTCATAATAGTTGTAAAAGAGGTCTTAAACCCGGTAAGATGGGTACCGCCTTCCGCATTATATATATTATTACAGAACCCAAGAACATTTTCATGAAATTCATTCACATACTGAAATGCACATTCCACTGTAATCCCTTCAGATTCTCCCTTCAGGTATATCGGAATATCATGAATCGTCTCTTTGTTCTGATTTAAATCTTTGACAAATCCGATAATACCGTCCGGCTCATGGAATTCCATCCGTTCCGTCTGATCAGCTCTGCGGTCTTCAAAAATAATTGTGAGCCGCGGATTCAGATATGCCGTTTCATGAAGTCTGCTCTTAATCTCATCCGCTGCGAACCAGGTCTTTTCAAATATTTCCGGATCCGGAAGAAAGTTTATGCATGTCCCGGTCTTTTTCGTTTTTCCAAGTCTGGGAAGCAGACCATTTTCCAGTTCAATAACCGGAACGCCCCGCTCAAATCTATCGTGATGTATATATCCCTCCCGGCTGATTTTTACATCCAGATAAGTAGAAAGGGCATTTACCACAGAGGAACCTACGCCGTGAAGTCCGCCGCTGGTTTTATAACTGTCATTATCAAATTTTCCGCCGGCATGAAGGGTTGTGAACACAAGCCGCTCTGCCGGAATGCCCTTTTCGTGCATGCCCACAGGAACCCCCCGTCCATTATCTTTTACTGTAGCAGATCCGTCTTTTTCCAGATAAACTTCAATCAGATCACATGCTCCGGCCAGATGCTCATCCACCGCATTATCTACAATTTCATATACCAGATGATTCAGACCTTTTCTTGAAACACTTCCTATATACATTCCCGGTCGTTTCCGGACCGCCTCCAGTCCTTCCAGAACCGAAATACTGTCTGCATCATATGCTTTTTGTTTCGCCATACTAAATTCCTTTCTTTCCGCAAACAGGCAAATTTTGCCCTATCCGGTAGTATAACAATATGTAGAAAAAAAAGCAAGATGTTTCACTATATCGTGTAAGCAGTCCCTATTTCTTTTTGGCCAGTACCAGTCCGCCCAAAAACGGGGCGCACACTTTTCTGTGTAATGGAAATCCAGGAAATTCCCTTTGCGAAAAAAACGCCGGACTACGCCGGCGTTTCCTGCATGATCTGTCGTATTTTGTCGAACAGATGATTTACAATATAAAATGTTGTTTCGTAATATACATATTTCAGTGCATCCGCATCCCACAGTACAGTAACCTGTGCAGGGAATTCATCGTCAGAAGCATAGAACTTTACTATAAGGGACATTTCATAAAATATTCCGATTTCAAATCCTATATCACCCAAAAGTACTTTCTTACCGCCAAGTTTCCTGCAGGCCCCAATAAAAGCTTCCCTGTCTGTATCAAATTCTTTCGCATAGCGGTCAAAAAACTTTGTGTCCACCCCAATAGCAGGCCTTCCCCGCAGACTGTTGACCGGAGCCCACTCACCCGTCTGAGCAGGTTTTTCCCCGCTGTGACACAGCAGATCAAATATAGAAAGTACTTCATGATATCCGCTCTTCCTGCTGCCGCAGGTAACCTCCGCTGTCTTTCTGTCTATCCGATATATTTCCCCGGTGAACTCCACGTACAGACTGTTTTCATCATACTGCAGTCCGAATTTTTTTATCAGGGTGTTCTGATCAAACTTCAGAAAATATTTTTGTGCCAGTCCCTTTTGAATTTCATAGTTGTCACGCTGCATCATAGAATTGTAATCCCATAAGAACGCTCAAAAACACAGCCTGGTTCTTCAGTGTTGATATATTCCCGTTCTTCCAGTGTGCCATAAAACTCCGTAGAATCACTCCGTCCATACCATGGCTCAATACACACAAAGGGTGCATCTTTTCCGGCCGGAGACCACACACCGAACAGCGGTGCATCGAATTCCACGCTCACATACGGCTTTTTGTCCGGCCCAGCCAACCACATCTTTCCGGTCTGCTGATGTTCTATGATAAGCGCATCTTTGTCAAATCGGTCCCTTTCTATCTGATGCAGACCATTTTCCAGAACAAGGGGATACTCTACCGGCGATACCAGATTGCACTCCAGATCAATCAGCCGGTAAGTCAATTCATTTTTGTCTGTCTCAAATCCCATATAATAGTCACTCTGCTCTCCGTTTCCGGCTATCGGACACATAAAGGCAGGATGTGCTCCAATGGAAAACCATATCGGCTTACTATCTGTATTTGTCACTTTCCAGCACACCTGAATATGGTTATCTTCCAGAACATAGCCTATCTCCAGCCGGAAATCAAAAGGATACTGCTGTCTGCTCTCCGGTGTAGAATCTAAGGCGAACCAGATTTGTCCATCCGTCTGCTGAATTAACTCAAATTCTTGATTACGGGCAAATCCGTGCTGGTTCATCTCATAAGTTTTTCCCTGATAAGTATATTTCTTATCCCGAAGACCTCCTACAAAAGGAAACAACACCGGTGATGTCCATCCCCAATATTGGCTGTCACCGTTCCACAGATATTCCACATCTGTTTCTTTTTTTACAATAGAAATCAGTTCCGCGCTTTTAGTGCGGATAGTCACTTTTAATTTTTCATTTTCCAATACATAATTTGCCATATGTCTCTCCTTCAAAGCAAAACCATATAAACTTTTGTCTCATATCACACGAAGATGGTCATCCCTTGACACCGCCT
Source organism: Eubacteriales bacterium (assembly GCA_030539395.1). Lineage (GTDB taxonomy): Bacteria > Bacillota > Clostridia > Lachnospirales > Lachnospiraceae > Marvinbryantia. The sequence continues at coordinate 71,985 of JAUNSC010000011.1, read as the reverse complement.
GAAGTCAGGCCGCCTACCAGATGTTTCTCGATGCAGATAAAGAGAATTACAACCGGTATCGTCGCAAACAGCGAAGAAGCAAACAGATACTGCCACTCAATCATGTTATATCCGTTAAATACAGTAATACCTACCGTCAGCGGTTTCAGTATATCACTGGATATAAGTGTCAGTGCTACTGTATATTCATTCCATGCATTAATAAATACAAAGATAAGCGCTGTTACAATACCGGGTGCCGCTACCGGAAGAAGGACTTTGATCATTGCCTGTACCTGATTGCAGCCATCAATCGTTGCAGCCTGCTCCATCTCCGGTGAAATGGACATAAATGTTCCTCTCAGAAGCCAGATTGCAAAGGCCTGATTAAAGGCTGCGTTAATAAAGATCAGTGCCAGCAGCGTATCCGTAAGATGGAACAAACTCATTATTTTATAAATACCAACAAGAAGTACCACCGGTGCAAACATCTGGGAAACAATCACAAGTCCCAAAAAGAATTTTTTCCCTTTAAATTTCATACGGGACAATGCATAAGCCGCCGGAATGCCGCAGATGATCGCAATGGCTGTCGCCCCGGCTGACACAACAATAGAATTTATGAAATAACGGGCCAGAGGAGCCAGCTTCCAGACATCCACAAAGTTTTCCCACTCCCATTCGATTGGCAGCAGCGTTCCCTTCATGGAATATATTTCTGCACGGGATTTTAATGCGCTGGTGAACATAACAAAATATGGATACAGTGTCACCACCACCAATATCAGCACAGACAGATAAAGGAGGATACGCAGCGCCTTTTCTTTAGGAGTACGCGCCTTTTTGATATACTCTTTTTCTCTTATTTTACGCATCCTGCTCCTCCTTTCTCAGGGACAAAACCATGTAAACAGAGGCACAGACACATAAAATCAAAAATCCAATCACAGAAATCGCTGCTGCTTCACCTGTTCTTCCTTTATAAAAGGCCTGTTTGTACAGGTACGTAACCAGGGTATCTGTGCGGTTAGCCGGATCACCTTTGGTAATTGTCCATATAATCGGAAATGAGTTAAACACATAAATAATATTCAATACCGTGCTGACGGTAAGGGAAGATCTTACGAGCGGCAATGTGATGTGGAACAGCTTCTGCCAGAATCCTGCTCCGTCCACCGTGGCAGATTCATAATAGGATGAATCAATGCTCTGCAGTCCGGAAAGAACACAAAAAGTTACAAATGGTATTGTAACAAAAATACCAACCCAACATTCCCATGCAAAATAGGCTCCTGGCGTAGGTGTCCAGTTCATAGACTTACTGATCAACCCCAGTTTCATAAATAAAGTATTTAATGTACCATAATCTGCATCAATAATAAATTTCCACACGCCAGCCTGAATGATCAGAGATGTCGCCCACGGAAACACAACGATTGCACGGGCAATTTTTCTTCCGCGAAACTCATTGTTCAAAACAAGCGCCAATGCAAAACCTATAAGAGTAGACAATCCTACTACTACGATCGTCCAGACTACTGTATTTTTTAGTACCAGACCGAAGGTAGAACTTTTTATTACTTTCGTAAAATTGTCCAGACCGGCAAATCCTTTTATAATTCCCGCTTTACTTACTTCACTTAAGGATGTACGGAATACCTCGAAAATCGGAAAAAGAATAAAAATTACCATCAGCAATATACTTGGAAGCAGCCATATATATGGGCCGGCTGCCCTTAAAAGCTTCTTTTTTTTCATATTTCACCACCCATTCAAAACGTTCCTGTCTCTTTTGTTAATAAAGAGCCGGGCCTTTTTGCAGCCCGGCTCCCGGTTTTATTTTATAAAATCACTTTACAAGACAGTCACATTAACCTGCGATGTCTGCCTGCAGTTCGTCTAACAGAGTCTGTACATCTTCGCCAAGAAGCGCTCTCTGCTCTGCATCAATAACGCCCTGTTTTACATCTGCCCATTCAGCCTTAGCTGTCGGATAGAATTTGCTGGAACCTACGATATCAACCCATGCAGCCATGCTTTCGTCTGCAGCAGCAACAGCTTCACCACCTGCCATAGTTGCCGGCAGGAAACCTTCCATCAATACCCAGTCTGAATAACGTGCATCTTCATAGAAGTAATCAAAGAATGCTGTTACAGCAGCAAGTTCTTCATCTGAGTAATCATTATCGAAGCACATGAAACGGTCCATAACGCCCGCTGATACAGATTCGCCTGTATTGCACGGAATAGAAGCCACTGCATAATTTACTTCGTGTCCGCCTTCTGCAATATATGTAGGAAGGCTGTTCGGTGCGATAACCATAGCAACCTGGCCTGCTCCAAACATATCCTGAAGGTCGTAACGTGTATCATTTGCCGGATCGCTGTTGGTGTAACCTGAATTTACAAGACCGATTGCATATTCAATAGCTTCTACGTTTTCCGGACTGTTCAGTGCCCAGTCTCCGTTCTCATCAACAAATCCGCCGCCGTTGTTCCATGTGTAGTAAGCAAATGCAGCCTGACCTTCATCTGTCGTCATATCAATGCCCCACGGATAAATACTGTCATCATATGCTTTGATGGCTTCACATGCTGCAGTCAGCTCTTCCCATGTGGCAGGAACTTCCACGCCTGCCGCCTCAAGAATATCAACATTGTAATACAGAGCACGTGCAGAAGCCAGATCAGGAACTGCCCATACAACATCATCAACTACAGACTGTTCCAGGAAAGAGGGGTACATCTTTGCATATGTCTCTTCAGAAACATAATCCTGTGCCGGCAGAAGAAGGCCGTCAGCCTGATAATCTGCAAAAACGTCAATGTTCAGAATATCCGGTGCATTGTTGCCCTGAATACGTGTATTTACTACTGTATAAATATCATTCCATGATACAACCTCTACGTTCAGTTTGATTCCAGGATTATCATTATTGAAATCCTCTACAAAACCTGCCCACCACTCAGCGGTATTCTGGCCATACTCTGCAGCGATAACGTTCAGTTCCACATCTTCCGCAGAACAAACTGCCGGGATGGATGCCACCATTGCTGCTACTGCTGCTACTGCTAAAATTTTCTTGTTCATAGCTAAAACCCTCCTTGTAAGTTATAATGTCAGACGTCCGTTCTCTTCGCCCTGAAACTTCGACGTCCAATTCCATATACAAATTGTACAACATCCCCCCTTAAAAGTCAATTCGTTTTGGTAAATTGTCAAAAAGCAAATCCTGAATTGCAAAAAACAAATCATCAAACTGCAAAAAACAAATAAAAAAAGTTTGAAAAAATCACCATAATCCATTATGATAATGTATATACACGTATAACAACATACGGGAGGATCTATTTTAAAAAGTAATTGCGGAGGTGTATGAAAATGAGAATTTACAAAGCAGCAAATTACAAAGAAATGAGCCGTAAAGCAGCAAACATTATCTCAGCGCAGGTCATCTTGAAACCGGACTGTGTCCTTGGCCTGGCAACCGGATCTACCCCCATCGGGCTGTATGAATATCTTGTAGACTGGTACAAAAAAGGGGACCTGGATTTCTCCAAAGTTCAAACCGTTAACCTGGATGAATACAAGGGTCTTCCCCGAGACAATGATCAAAGCTACTATTATTTTATGCACGACAATTTATTTAACCATATTAATATTGATCCGGCAAATGTTCATCTGCCAGACGGCATGGAGCCGGATGCCGAAAAGGAATGCCGGAGATATGATGAACTGATCCGTTCTCTGGGCGGTGTCGATATACAGCTTCTTGGAATCGGACACAACGGTCACATCGGCTTTAATGAGCCGGATACTGTTTTTGCAAAAGGAACACACTGCGTAAAATTGCAGGAGAGCACTATTCAGGCAAACAAGCGATTCTTTGCTTCTGCCGAAGAGGTTCCGCAGTATGCATATACCATGGGCATCCAGACGATCATGAGCGCAAAAAAGATTCTGATCATGGCAAACGGGGCAGGAAAAGCTGAAATTATTAAGAAAGCGTTCTTTGGTCCCATAACTCCTGAAGTACCTGCTTCTGTGCTTCAGCTGCACGGTGATGTGACCCTGGTACTTGATAACGAAGCCGCATCTCTGATTTAAATCAAATATTTTGAAATCCGCCGCAAAATGCTTCAGCAACATTTTGCGGCGGATTCTTTTATTCAACTTCTTTCCAGAAACCATATTTGTGCGTAAAGTCAGGCGTTCCCTTCAGGTCATAAGGCGTTACCTGATATACGTAATAATTAAGCCAGTTAGTGTACATATTATTTGCATGAGAGCGCCACATCAGAAGCGGCGGTACCTCCGGGTTATCATCTTTATAATAATTTACCGGAAGCTCGATCGGCAATCCTTTTCCAAGGTCACGTTTGTATTCTCCATCCAGTGTCACACGGTCATATTCCGGATGGCCCATAACAAATATCTGACGTCCGTCTTTTGTCATGGTCAGAAATACACCCGCTTCATCCGATTCTGCAAGAACGATCAGATCCTTACAGTTGTGGATATCCTCTGCCGACACTTCTGTATGTCTGGAATGAGGGGCCAGAAACATATCATCAAATCCTCTGACAAGGGGTATCTTGCGGTTTGCAACTTTATGCCAGAAGAGTCCGAACATCTTTTTATCCAGCTGCCGTTTTTGAAGTCCAAAATGATGATACAGCGCTGCCTGAGCTCCCCAGCAAAGATGAATGGTACTCATTACATGAGTTTTTGTCCAGTCCATGATTTCTACCAGTTCATCCCAGAAATCTACTTCTTCAAAAGGAATCTGCTCCAGAGGCGCCCCTGTAATGATCATTCCGTCAAACATTCTGTCTTTCAGGTCTTCAAAGTTTTCATAAAACTGATTCAGATGGCTGGTAGATGTATTTTTCGATTCATGGGACGATACCTTCATGAACGTAATGTTAATCTGAAGCGGCGTATTAGAAAGGGAACGCAAAAGCTGAAGCTCTGTCTCCTCCTTCAGCGGCATCAAATTTAAAATAGCAATCTCAATCGGACGGATATCCTGGTAAGCTGCCAGTTTTTCATCCATCACAAATATATTTTCCCGTTCCAGAATTGCCTTTGCGGGTAATTCCCCCTGTACTTTAATTGGCATAATTTCTCCTCCTCTTACATCATGGGTGCAAACAGACGCAGCACCTTTCCATATATTTTGTTTAAAAACGGCTGTTTGTTATAAACATCCTTTGTCACTCTCACACATTGGAACAGTGTTTTCTGAAAATCTTCTTCCATTGTCAGAATCTCTTTGTTTTTATACAAAAGAGCAGCACATTCAAAACTAAGATAAAAACTCCGGAAATCCAGGTTAATGCTTCCTACCGCAGCTTTCTCATCATCTGAAACCATAGACTTCGTATGAACAAATCCCGGTATAAATTCATATATCTCCACGCCGGCATCCAAAAGCTGATTATAATACGTTCTTGCCAGCAAAAAAGCATATTTTTTATCCGGTATATGCGGCATAATAATTTTTACATCAACTCCGCGCTTTGCCGCGTAAGAAAGCGCCACTATCATCTCACGATCAAGTACAAGATACGGTGTCATGATATGAACATATTTTTTTGCAGTATTCAGTATGTCCATATAGACAAGCTCCCCAACCTGCTCGCTGTCAAGAGGATTATCATCATACGGTATGACATAACCGTTTTCATCCGCCGCTGCTTCATCCTCAGACTCCATGACTTCCTGAGTCTGTTCTGCGGTGAGATACTTCCGATAGTGTTCCTTATTCACTTTTAACGAGCCTTTTTGAGGATAATAACTGACCACTTCCCACATTCGCAGAAACATCAGCGTAAAGCTCCGGACCGCATCACCTTTAAGCATAATCGCACAATCTTTCCAGTAGCCGAACCGCTCTTTCCGGTTGATATATTCATCTGCCAGGTTAAGCCCGCCTGTAAAAGCGGTCTTACCGTCAATAACCACGATTTTTCTGTGGTCACGGTTGTTCTGCACTGTAGACAGAACCGGTATTATGGGAGCAAATACCCTGCACTTTATCCCGTCTGCCTCAAGCTTTTTCGGGTAATCCTTTGGTATCCGGAAAAGCTCATTGGTGCCGTCATAAAGGAAACGCACCTCCACACCTTCCTTCACTTTGGCCAGCAGGATTTCCAGGACACTGTCCAGCATATATCCCCCCGAAATAATAAAATATTCTATAAATATGAATTTTCTGGCTTTTTTCAATTCCTCAAGGAACGGCTCCAGGAATTCCTCGCCACTGGCAAAATATTTTGCCGTAGTATTACGGTGGACACCAGTCTTGCAGACCTTTGTCACATAAGACACCAGATTTGACATCTGTACAGATTCCTCCCTCAGACTGTCTGTTATCTCTTTGTTCAACGCCGCCAGGTCTGCTGTAGCATTCGTTTCTGCTACAACCAGTTTGTTCATTTTCCGCCCATCCACCTGTGTATGGAAATACAGATAGAACAGCGCTCCAAAAACCGGCACAATAAGAATCGGAACGATCCACGCAATATGAAATTCGGGATTTCCTCCCTCTCCTATAATACCTGCCACCAATGCAAAACCGAGCAAAACAGTGGTCCAGTATGCCGCAAATACATGTTCACTTAAAAAATTGAAAAAGAATGCCAGTATTCCCAGCTGTATCAGGCACAGTATGATAATGATACCGGTCCTGCCGAAGACAATCTGCAGAAGGCCGCGTTTTCCTTTTTCCAGCTGCTCTTTCGGCTTTTTCATTAATTGCCTTTCTTCCATAAAATATCTACTCCTGTTTTGCCATCTCCAAAAACTCACTCTCACTGATTACCGGGATTCCAAGCTGCTGCGCTTTTGCCAGTTTGCTTCCGGCATTTTCACCCGCCAGTACATACGTGGTCTTTTTGGACACGGAACCTGCCGCCTTTCCGCCAAGCCGCTGTATCATTTCCGTTGCTTCATTTCTTCCCATAGTGGGAAGTGTCCCCGTCACGACAAAAGTCATTCCGGCAAATACATCTCCCGTCTCTGTTTCCTCCTGCTGCATATTCACACCGGCCTCCTGCAGTGCCTTAATAATTTCAAGATTAGGTTCTTCCCTGAAAAATGAGTAAATGGCCTGTGCGCTGATGCTGCCAATATCCTGCACCTGTTCCAGTTCTTCCTGGGATGCTTCTGCCAGTTTTTCTATTGTTCGAAATGAGTGCATCAGCTCTCTCGCCGTAGCCTTTCCCACACCGGAAATACCGAGTCCTGTCAAAAGCCGCTCCGGCGGATTTGCCTTTGCATCTTCAATCGCTTTCAGAAGCTTATCTGTATTTTTTTCCTTTCCGATTATTCCCTTCTCTATCAGCTCCTGGCGATATTCCTTCAGCCTGAAAATGTCCGCAATGTTTTTCAAATATCCCAGTCTCACCAGCTCAATGATATAATTAGCGCCAAAACCTTTGATATCCATAGCATCGCGGCCAACAAAATTTATAATATGACGCTCTAATTGGGAAGGGCAGCTGCTGCCGGTACATTTAATATCTGCCGTATCCTTTTCCCTCACTGCCGGAGCTCCGCAGACCGGGCATCTGTCCGGAATCTGAAAACGAACGGCACCGGAAGGACGTTTTTCCTTCACCACTGCCCTGATCTTCGGAATGATTTCTCCAGATTTATATACTACAATCGTATCTCCGATGCAGATATCAAGCTCATCAATAAAATCCTGATTATGCAAAGTAGCTCTGGACACACTGGTCCCGCAAAGTCTCACCGGCTCAAAAACAGCGGTAGGAGTAATCCTTCCGGTACGTCCTACAGACAATTCCACATCCAGCAGTACACTTTCTTTTTCCTCCGGCGGATATTTGTAAGCCACAGCCCACCTTGGAACCTTCGATGTTGCACCTGCCATCTGACGCTGCGCAAGATTGTTCAGCTTAACCACGGCCCCGTCAATATCATACCCCAGTTCGCCTCTCTTACTTCCGATTTCACAAATAGCATCCCAGACTTCCTGAGAAGTATGACACACTTTATAATTGTCAATCACCCTGATGCCATTGCTCTTCAAATATTCATATCCGTCTGTATGGGTTAAAATATCTTTTCCCTGTATTTCCTGTATATTAAAAATAAACAGGGATAAATCTCTTTCCTTTGTCACACTGCTGTCCAACTGCCTGAGTGTCCCCGCCGCGCAGTTTCTTGGATTGGCAAACTGCTTTTTCCCAAGCAATTCCTGTTTTTCATTCACTTTTTCAAAAGCAGCATCTGTCATATAGACCTCGCCCCGGATTTCCAGATATGGCACCGGATTTTTCAGACGTGTTTTCACATCACGGATAACACGGGCATTGGCAGTAACATCTTCCCCCTGTATAATACCGTCACCCCGGGTGATCGCAGTAGTAAGCATACCATCTGTATAGCGAAGCGCCATGGACAGTCCATCTATCTTAGTCTCCACAACAAACTCCGGATTGCCAAACTGCTGCTGCATATCCAGCACAAACTGATCCACTTCGTCTCTGGAAAAGACATCCTGCAGGCTCAGCATAGGTACACGATGCTTTACCAGAACACCGGCTTCCCGCTTTGCATTTCCGCCTACTCTCCGGGTTGGAGAATCCGGGGTAATCAGCTGAGGATACTCTTTTTCAAGCTTTTTCAGCTCCTGCATCATCATATCATATTCGTAATCAGAGATTTCCGGATCATCCTGATTGTAATAACGGTCACTGTGATAATTCAGCTTTTCTTTTAATTCATCTATTTTTTGCTTTGCCGCTTCCACACTTTGCATCCTTTCTTTTTACTTTTAAGATTTCATACAATTCTTCCATTTCTTCATCCGCCACTTCCCGGTATTTACCAACAGGCAGATTTCCAAGATGTATATTCATTATCCTTATTCTTTTCAGCGAAGTTACATGATATCCCAGTTCCTCACACATCCTGCGTATCTGCCTGTTAAGTCCCTGGGTCAGTGTAATTACAAACTCATTTTTACCTGTTTTTTTGATTTTGCAGGATCTGGTCTTCACTCCCAATTCTTTCAAATATACGCCCCGCTTCATTTTATCCAAAAATTCTTTATCAAAAGGCCTGTCTACTTCCACCACATATTCCTTTTCGTGGAAATTTGCTGCCCGCATGATTTCATCCTGCAGCTCTCCGTTATTTGTCATTAGAAGCAGCCCCTCTGAATCCTTGTCCAGTCTTCCTACTGAAAAAACACGTTTTGGATAATCAAGAAATGTGTCTATCGTCAGATCATTCCACTTTTTTTCTGTGGTACAGACAACGCCCTTCGGTTTATTCACAGCCAGAAGGATCATCTCCTTTTCCGGTGCTGCAGCCCTGCCTTCTACCCGCACATCCTGTGTCGGTAATACTTTCTGACCCATTTGTGCTGTTTTTCCGTCCACAAGGACCTTTCCTTCTTCAATCAGCCTGTCTGCCTCTCTTCTGGAACACATTCCTGCCTGGGCAAGATATTTATTCAATCGCACCGGTTCCAGGCCGTCCCTTCGATCTGCAAATTCTGCTTTCATACGGTTTGTAGTCTCTTTATCCATACTGACCATCCTGCAATTTTCCTTTCAGTATATCATTCTCCGGTTTTTATTTCAAGTTTTCCCTTCTTAATCTCCCGGTCTCCTGTCCCTGTGATATCATTTGCAGCCGCTTGCAGTCACCTGATAAACGTAGTATACTGTATTATATATATGATGTCCTCAAATCGCTTCCGGCATCAATAAATGTTTTACAGGAGGTCTCACGTGAAAGAGTCAATTTATACCATCCCCTTAATGGATGCTTTTAAAGCAAATGATGAGTGTCCGTTTTGCTTTATTGAGCGCAATCTGGAACAACATGCTATTAATTTTGCGCTTGGCAGCGGAGCCTCATACATGGAAGATGATGTCCGTTCCCAGACAGATAAACTGGGTTTTTGCCGTCATCACTATAAAATGATGTTTGATTATGGCAACCGGCTTGGCAGTGCGCTGATCCTCAGTACTCACTTTAAAAAATTGAATGAAGAATTATCCGGGCAGATCAGACATTTTTCTCCGGCAAAGTCTTCTTTTTTGAAAAAAATGAAAAAAACATCACCTGACACAGAACTCCCCCGCACATCCATCGGTGCCTGGGTTGCTGAAAATGAATCACACTGCTATGTCTGTGACCATATCCATTCCAATTACGGACGCTATATTGATACTTTTTTTGAATTATATGTGAACAGTCCTGAGTTTTCAGACCTCTTTAAAAGCAGCAAAGGGTTCTGCCTGCATCATTTTGCCCATCTTGTGGAGACAGCAGAAAACAAACTGAACGACAGGCAGAAAAATGAATTTTATCCGGTTCTGTTTTCTCTGATGCAGGAAAATATGAAACGGCTTCAGGATGAAGTTACCTGGTTTACAGAAAAATATGATTACCGCAATAAAGATAAGGATTGGGGAAATTCCCGTGACAGTGTGCAGCGCTGCATGCAAAAAGACCGGGGCGGCTATCCCGCAGATCCGGTCTTCCAGTCTGATCGCTGATTATCTGATGTACTTACACATTTCCCTGATATATTCCGGAGTGGTGCCGCAGCAGCCCCCGATAATTCCGGCTCCGGCATCCACCAGAGTTTTCATATATTTTCCGAAGTCCTCCGGTGCCATGCTGTAGAGGGCTTCTCCTTTTTCTGTAATTTGCGGCATACCGGCGTTGGGTTTTACAATGATCGGCACCCGGGCGACTTTTTTCATATTTGCCACCACCGCCGGAAGCTGATCCGGTCCTACAGAACAATTGATCCCAACTGCATCCGCTCCCACTTCCTGCAGCATTTCCACTGCCTCTGCCGCGCTGCCGCCGGCAAAAATGCTTCCATCCGCCTCTACTGTCATACTGCATAAAACAGGAAGGTCACAGACTTCATGTGCCGCTTCCACAGCTGCAGTCGTCTCATCCATATCTATCATCGTCTCTGCTATCAAAAGATCTGCTCCCGCTTTTGCAAGACAGAATATCTGCTCTTTATAACGCTCCAGCGCTTCTTCATATGTAGCATCTTCCGCAGAGCCCAGCGCTCTGCCTCCCGTAGACAAATCCCCTGCCACATAGGCTCTCCCCTCTACCGCTTCCTGAGATATCTGTACCAGACGGCGGTTCATTTCCTCCAGCTGTCCTTCCAGCCCATGCATGGCAAGAGTCCTCCTGTTTGCTCCAAACGTTGGCGCCATTACAACCTGGCTGCCTGCCTCCACATAATCTCTCTGCAGGGAAATTAATATCTCCGGATGCTCCAGGATCCACTTTTCCGTGCTTATTCCCCTGGGCATTCCGGCTTTTATCATATTTGATCCTGTAGCTCCGTCCAATATTATAATATCCTGTGATAGTTTTTGAAATTCATCTCTTGTCATGCTATTCCTTCTCCTTCAAAGAATACCTGATGCCATACCAGGAATGTGTAAACTGTCCAGATCTTCCGGCTGTTATCCCGTATACCCATTTTATGATCATCCAGCAGCTGCACAATAGCACTTGTGTCAAAATATTTTTTTGCAGTTTCACCCTGAAAAGCCTCTTTTACTTTTCCGTAACCCATATCTTCTTTCAGCCACACTCTGATCGGTACCGGAAAGCCAAGTTTTTTCTTATTTGTAGTAAATTCCGGCAAAACAGGCTCAGCCACACGACGAAATGAAAACTTTGTTGTCCTTTTCTTAAGTTTCATATTTGTGCGCATTGTTCTTGCCACATTGAATACCTCTTTATCAAGGAATGGCACACGAAGTTCAAGAGAATGAGCCATACTCATTTTATCTGCTTTCAGCAGAATATCCCCCGGGAGCCAATTCGTCAGATCGATATACTGCATCTTTGTGGTATCATCGTATCGTCTCATTTTCTTATATTCAGGAGCCAGAAGTTTCTTCGGACTGACTGCTTTTGTTTTTACTTTCAGAATCTTTTTTCGTTCTGCCTCCGTAAAAATATTTGCATTTCCAATGAAACGCTCCTGTACCGGCTTGCTTGCACGTATCAGAAAGCTTCTTCCCTTCATTCCCTCCGGAAGCTTTTCTGCCAGATTTGCAACAGATTTACGGAATTTTAAAGGAAGCCATTCCACCCAGCGCAGCGCCAACGGTTCCCGGTAAATCGTATAGCCTCCGAAGAATTCATCCGCGCCCTCTCCCGAAGTTACAACTTTTACATATTTTGCCGCTTCTCTTGCCACAAAATAAAGCGCTATGGCCGCCGGGTCTGCCAGAGGTTCATCCATATGATACATGATCTTCGGCATCTCGCCCCAGTATTCTTCTTCTGTTATGGTATGACTATAGTTTTCGAGCCCCAGAAATGCTGCACACTCTTCCGCATAGTGAGTCTCATTGTACTGATTATTCTTATCAAAGAAACCAACCGTAAATGTCTTCTTTCCGGAATACTTAGCCGCGATGTAACTGGAATCTACACCGCTTGAAAGGAAAGCTCCCACTTCCACATCTGCCAGCATATGCTTCTCCACAGAGTCTTCCAGCACATCGGTCAGCTTTTTCACGATTTCTTCCTGACTGTCTTTTGATACCGGTTCAAGTGTCGGATCAAAATACTGCGTTACATTCAATTCCCCATTTCTGTATGTCAGATAATGCCCTGGCATCAATCGGTATATCCCTTTAAAAAAAGTCTCCGGGAGATTCGAATACTGGAAAGAAAGATACTGTTCCAGTGCTTCTGCGTTCACTTCTTTTTTGTATCCCGGGAATTCCAGAATACTTTTTATTTCAGAACCAAATACAAGGTTACCATTTATCATTGCATAATAAACCGGTTTAATTCCAAAAAAATCTCTGGCCATAAACAGGCTCTTTTTTCGATTATCCCAGATGGCGAATCCAAACATTCCACGAAGTTCATGAACCAGTTTCTCGCCGTATTCTTCATAGCCGTGAATCAGAGTCTCTGAATCAGAGCGGTTTGCAAATATATGGCCTTTCTCTTTAAACCGCTCACGCAGTTCAGGGCTGTTGTATATCTCTCCATTAAAAATCAGAGCAATTTCCCCATCTTCATTGAACATGGGCTGGGAACCGCTTTCCAGGTCAATAATACTCAAACGGCGAAATCCGAATGCCACATCCTCTGTAGTATATTTGCCTTCAGAGTCTGGTCCCCGGTGCTTGATGACATCCATCATCTTTCCCAAAATCTCTTCTTTATTCTCCTGTTTTCCTACAAATCCTGCTATTCCGCACATTTCTTTTTCCTCTTTTACAAACTGCCTGTTATATCAGTCTTTATTACAGCTACCTAGTATATCAAAAAAATGCATAATAAGCAAACTATTTTTGGTTTTTTTGATAACTTTATCTGATTCCTTCTCTTTTATATAGAAGAAAATGATATTCCAGATCAAAATATGTCTGCTCCTCACTGTCTGCCGCGATCCTCCACTGCGGCATTTCATCCAAATTCGGGAAGTACGAATCTGCCGCATATGCATGATCAATCTTCGTCACATGAGCCGTATCACAATATGGCAGCAACTGATGGTAAATGCTGTCGCCGCCAATTATATAAACATCTTCACTGTCATATTGTTTCAGTTCCTCCAGCAGCTCTTCCACACTGTGAACCATAATTGCGCCGTCCACGTGATATCTTTCGTCCTTTGTAAGTACGATATTTGTTCTTTTTTTCAATGGAAGTCCGCCCGGAAAACTCTCCAGTGTCTTTCTTCCCATAACAACAATTTTTCCCATAGTTGTCTCACGAAAGAACTTCATGTCCGCCGGGATGCTTACCAGCAGTTTATTTTCATATCCAATCGCCCAGTTTTTATCTACTGCAACAATAATGTTCATCTTTTTTCCTCCTGTGCCGTGCCTGCAGAATTCATTACTTTGTGTATCTTATACCGCAACCGGTATCTTCATCTGCGGTCCTGTCTCATAGTCTTCTACATGCAGATCATCCACTGTAAATTTGTAAAAATCCTTTATTTCCGGATTAAGCCGTACCTTTGGCGCCGGATATTCTTCTCTCTCCATCAGCTCTTTTACCATAGGCACATGCCTGTCATAAATATGAGCATCTGCAATGATATGAAGCAGTTCTCCAGGAATCATATGATTCACCTGTGCCACCATCATTAAAAGTATGGCATACTGACACACATTCCATCCATTAGCCGTCAGCATATCCTGGCTCCTCTGGTTGAGTACTCCGTTAAGCACCAGGCCATCCCGGGTTTTTGTCACATTATACGTCATACTATAGCAGCACGGATCGAGTCCGCCGGAATGAAGATATTCAAACTGATACATATTTGTCATGATCCTGCGGCTGTAAGGATTTTCCCGGAGCTGGCGCAGCACATAATCCATCTGATCCGTCTCTTCTCCTTTGTAAATGAACTTTCTTCGGATCACATCTCCGTAACAGGTTCCAATGCTTCCGTTTTCATCAGCCCAGCTGTCCCAGATATGACTGCCGAGATCATGTACATTATTAGATTTTTTCTGGTAAATCCAGAGGATCTCATCCATCGCACTTTTCAATGCCACTTTTCTTAACGTTATCGCCGGAAATTCTTTTCGCAGATCATAGCGGTTTACCACCCCAAACTTCTTTATCGTGTAGGCAGGCTCACCAGTATCCTCCCATTTGGGCCGCACTTTTTCGCCTCTGGTATCCGTACCATTCTCCAGTATATCACGGCAGGTCTCTTTGAACAATTTATCAGCGTAACTCATGGTCTCCTCCTTTAATTTCCAAGTTTCACAACTGCACTGTCCTGTGCAAACCCGGATGCATTATATAAAAACAGTATATCCGAAAAATCATTGTTTTCCATATATTCTTTCAGGCTTTCATTAAAATATCGCAAATCAATCATTGAAATTTCGTCAAAATCCTGTACTGCGAAAGGCACAAAACAGTGGGCATAAGAATCTTTGATGACCAGAAGCCTTCTTCCGGTTCCCGCCTGTGTCTTTATTTCAGTAAGGGGCTGATTTCCGCCAAAAAAAACAGCATATTTATCCCGCGTCCCGAGACTGCTTTCCTCATACAGGCTATCCTTAACTTCCTCCGTCTTATGGTTATAAGACAGCGTATACGGTACCTCTGTTTTCGGATTCCACCGTTCTATCACATCAGCCCGGACCGGATAACCAACCTTCGCTTCCACCGTACCGTAAAATATATCTGTCAAAACTTCTCTCTCATAGTTTTGCGCGGGCAAAGCATTCAAAGCTGTCTTCCGCGCCCAGGCATCATATGCATACCGCGCCCCCAAAGTTGTCCAGTGATGATCTGTACGATAATATATGTATTCTTCACAATGTTCTTCCAGCACATCCCGCAGATCCAGAAATGTTCCTTCAGGCAGACTCCGGACTATTTCATCCAGATATTCATCTTCCTGCACGCACACTGCAAAAGGCGGCAGTTTATCTTTTAATATACTCACTGCATTTGGAGCGATCATTGCCGTCACATGATCTGCACCGTAATTATTTACCTGCTCTTCCAAAAATGCTGACAGAGTTTTAACGTTCTGCTCTGCTGTGGCGGTTTCAAAATCGCCTGTATGTTTTTCGATCAGATATCCATCATCTGCAAAGTAGATATCGTTTATTTCCTGTTTTCCTGCAAGACGTTCTGTCTTTGTCTTTATTCCAATCCAGCTGTCCCGGAAAAAAAACTGGTCCGTCAGGTATGTCTCATAATCGGCGGAAAAAGTTCCATCAAAAATATCTTCCAGATCCACTTCCGGCATTTTTGCCAGCACACGGTTTTCTTTTTCAGAGAAATCCGTATCCGGCTTTACCAGTCCGGCAAACGTAAATCCAAAAATCATCAGCAGAAAGAATACGATTATGACCCATTGCTGTTTTTTCTTCATAATGTTCTCCACTTTCTAAAATCTGAAGTATAAAAACGGGTTATAGCTTGCATCCACCAGATAAGCCACTGAAAGCAGAAAAATCCCGCCATAAAACGCACATCTGATCACAGTGTTTATCCATGAAGCCTCTCCTGTTTTCTGTATCACATATCCGGCAATCTTCCCGGGAAGCTCTGTCACGCCCAGAATCAGGACCGCCAGCAAAACTGCATAGTTATAAAGCAGATAGATTGTCGTGCTGTCCGCAAATCCGCCGCCCGCACCAAACATGGAACCAATATATATCATTCCCGCTCCCATGCGATCAAATGCAAAAATCATCCAGCCGATCATAACAAAAAATATTGCATAGACTACCTGTGCTGCAGCCGGCAGTTTTTTCAGATATTTCCCAAACACAAATTTTTCTAAAATAAGCAATATCCCGTAATATACGCCCCAAAGGACAAAATTCCAGCTGGCCCCATGCCAGATTCCCGTCAGCATCCATACAATAGCAATATTGCGGATCTGTTTTAAAACTCCCATACGGTTTCCCCCAAGAGGGATATACACATACTCTCTGAACCAGGAACCGAGGGAAATATGCCATCTTCTCCAAAATTCTGTAATGCTTTTGGAGACATACGGATAATTAAAGTTCTCAAGGAAATGAAATCCGAACATCCGGCCAAGTCCGATAGCCATATCAGAATATCCCGAAAAATCAAAATAAATCTGGAATGTATATGCTGCAGCTCCCAGCCATGCCGTTGCCACCGGGAGGCTGCCAGCAGGCATAGATGATACCGTATCCCACAAAACACCGATATTGTTAGCCAGCAGCACTTTTTTGCCTGCACCGATCATAAACCGGTGGATACCTGATACAAAATCTTCTGTGGATTCCTTTCGTTCCCTCAGCTGGCTTGCAATCGTCTTGTACTGTACAATCGGTCCCGCGATAAGCTGCGGGAACATGGATACGTACGTACCATAATTAAGCCAGCTTTTTTGTGCCTGTGTCACACCTCTGTACACATCAATCGTGTAAGACATTGTCTGGAAAGTAAAGAACGAAATTCCGATAGGAAGCGGGATGCCCGGAAGCGGCATGGAAGTTCCCAAAATCCCGTTCACACTCCCGATCAGAAAATCCGCATACTTAAAAAATCCCAGCACCGACAAATTATAGATGACTGACGCCATCATCCATCCGCGGGCCTGCCCTTTTTGATTCTCCATATTACTTTTTTCAATTTTTTTACCAATTATGTAATCAATTGTTATGGAGCAGAGCATCAGAAAAACATATTTCGGCTCTCCCCATGCATAGAAAAAGAGGCTGAATAAAAACAAGATAATGTTCCTGAATTTTACCGGCGATACATAATAAAGTATCAGCACTGCCGGGAGAAAACGGAACAGAAATAATAAACTGCTAAATACCATTTTTGACTCCTGTTATTTATTTTCCGGTGTCAGACCAAATTATTAATTTTTATTAATTTTTGCCGAAACCTATTTACTTTCACCGCATTTATTATATAATAGACTATGTCAAAAAACAACGATTTATTGTTGTCTGCACAGGGGATTATTATTTAGAATGAGGGGAAACAATGGAACAAAAGAAAAGAAAACCCACCCGGCGTGAACGCCGCAATGGTTTGATTATAAACGCTTTAACGCTAATCGTCCTGGTCCTTTTGGTATTCGAAGGGAAAAGCCTGATTAGCTTATTTTCTCGTCAAAGCATACAGGAACAGATTCACGCTGAAGAAGAAGAAGTCTTTGCAAGCGCCAATCTCCTGCCTGAAGAAACAGAATCTGAGACAGAAACCACAGAAATGGAATCTGAGCCGGATACAGCTTCTGAACAAAACGAGAAATCTACAGAAGACCAAACTGAAGACCGGCCGGAAGTTCCGGACCGCAGCAACGGCCTTCCCGATGGGGGAGATGCATATATGACATCTGTCGTTCCCGAACAGGCAGCCGCGATTGATGAATCTTATTTTGAAGACGCTGTATTTATCGGAGATTCCCGCATGGAAGGCTTCCGCAATCTGTCGGGTATAACAAAAGGCAGTTTTGTAACCGCTGTGGGTATGGAACTTGAGAATTTTTATACAGATGCTCAGATTGCCACAGCCAGGGGCAACGTACTGGTAATGGATGCTCTGAAAAATCTCAACTACTCCAAAATCTATATGATGCTCGGCACTAATGAACTGGGGGCATATAATATGGATGATGTGAGAGAGAATTACCGTAAAGTTCTTGCAGATATCAAAACCTGTTCTTCTTCGGCCGATCCGGTTGTATATGTTTACTCTGTCGTTTACGTGGAAGAATCACTTGTAACAACAGGCGATTATGTAAATAATGCAAACGTAGATGCCGTAAACCTTGAAATTCTGCGGATGTGCCAGGAAGAAGGCTATCATTACATAAACTTAAATGAAGTACTTTCCGATGGCAGCCACTCTCTTATCCAGGGTGCCTCCCAGGATGGTGTCCATCTGGAACCGGAATATTGCCAGGAATGGCTGAATTACACAAAAACACATTACATTCCTGCCGTATAAACGGTTTGGATTGAAATATAATGAAAAGAGGTAAATTATGAAAAAAAGAATATTACTTGGAATTACTGCCGTTATCTGCGCTTTAGCGCTGACAGCATGCGGCAGCAAAAAAGGCAGTGATGTTTCGGTAGATATTGAAAAACTCGCGGCTGATCTGACTGCAACCGTCACCAGCGATACACTTTCTTCCGTTTCCGCCGATATTATGGCTTCCACCTATTTCTTCGATATGGAAAAAGTGGAAGAAGGTACGGCAGCTCTTAATTCAGGTGCAAGCGCCTGTGAAGTAGCTGTTGTAAAATGCAGTGACAGTGCATATGTTTCCGAAGCGGAGAACCTCTTCAAAACAAGAGTAAAAAACCAGTCTGACCTGTTCGCTGATTACAATGCTCCGGAGGTAGCCAAACTTGACGCCGCACTGATTGAAAGCGCCGGAAACTATGTTGTCCTGTGTGTTACAGATGATACAAAAGCTGCTGAAGAAATATTAAAAGAAGCAGGATTTTAAAACATACAAAATTTTGCCCGGTATCAGAATAAAAAATCTGACACCGGGTTTTTCTTTTCATAGAATTATCAACAGCAAAGTCTGCAGATTACATCTGCAAAAATCTTTGCACTCATCACCAGCACATCAACTACCATAAACTCGTCATCTCCGTGCATATGGTTATCCACGTCATCCATGGCGCATCCAAAAGCAACTCCGCATTCCAGTTCATGCACATATGTGCTTCCGCCAATCCCCCGTACTTCCCCCTTTTGTCCCGAATACTTTTCATAGCTTTCAACCAGTGTCTTTACAAAGGCAGAGTCTGCCGGAACATAATGAGACTTTGTAAGGCTGCTGGCAGTCATCTCAAAACCGTTTTTATTGACGCAGTTTCTCACCATATCTGCCACATTTTTGTCATCTCCGCAGACTGGAATACGGCTGTCTATGGCTGCCTCAAAGTGATTTTCTTCCAGAGAAATAACTCCCAGATTCATAGTAAGTCTTCCTGATATTTCATCTTCCATTGACACCTCAAGGGCTTCTCCGCCCATATCCCCGTAAGGGAACATTCGGGCCATTGCTCTGATTGCCGATGTCCTTTCACTCTCCGCAAATGGCAGCCGCGCAAGCAGTCCCAGAAGAGCACTTATCGCATTTTGTCCCGTTTCCGGCAGGGAAGCATGCCCTGCCGTTCCCTTTGCGTAAATTATAATCCGATCATCCTCTTCTTCCAGTTCGAACTTCACCCCGCAAGTATCTCTTTGTATTTCTTCCTGGAGTTCATCTTTTGCAATTCCTTTTACCACCGCACTGGCCTTTGCCGGAACCACATTTACCGTATCTCCGCCCTTTATTTCCAATACTGCCGGAAATACTTTTTCACTCTCCGAAAAATTTCTTTCAAAGACGGCCTCCAGACGGCCTTTTTCCAGATTGATCACCGGATAATCCGCATCCGGTGAAAATGACATTGGGGCTTCTTTTTCTATACCATAATAATACTCAAGATCTGATGAACCACATTCCTCATCCGCCCCCAGGATCAGCCTTACATTCCTCTTTAGAGGAACTCCCGATTCTTTTATGGCGCGCATGGCATAAAGAGCCGCCACCGCCGGGCCCTTATCATCAGACGTACCCCTCCCATAGATTTTTCCGTCCTGCACAACGGGATCAAAAGGACTTGTGACTGTCCAATCCGGCGTCACCGGAACCACATCAAGATGAGCCAGAATATCCAGTCCTTTTTCATCTTCAGAAATATCTCCTGTCACTACATAATTATCATAATTCTTTGTAATAAATCCATATTGACGCATCATTTCTTCTGCTGCTGCAAGCGCCTCTGCCGGACCTTCTCCAAAAGGCTTTCCTTCTTTTTTCTCACCCCTTGTACTGTCAATACGGACAAGTTTTTTTACATCCTCCAGCATTTCGTCTATATGATTCTCAATATACTCTTCAAGCTGTCTCTGATACATTTTACATACTCCTTTGCACGTTCTTAGTAAACTCATATCTAAAGAATAGCACAGGTCGATTTGTCAATCAATGAAAATCAGATGCTTCCTGCTCTGTGCGATTGACTTCACGCTTTTTGCATGATATAACAAGCACAGAGCAAATTTCCCAATCAGGAGGTATTATTTTGAAACTACAGCAATTGATGAGTCTTGTACGAAAAGCCATAGATGAATATGAAATGATCGAGGAAGGAGACCGTATTGCAGTTGGTATTTCCGGCGGCAAAGACAGCCTTACGCTTCTCTATGCCCTCCGGGGATTACAGCGTTTTTATCCCAGGCATTTTGAACTGGAAGCCATTACCGTCGATCTGGGGCACAAAAATTTTGATTTATCCAAAATCCAGGCTCTCTGCCAGGATCTCAATGTACCATATACCATTGTAAAGACCGAGATTGCCTCTATTATATTTGATGCACGTAAGGAAAGTAATCCCTGTTCTCTGTGCGCTAAAATGCGAAAAGGTGCACTCAACGATGCCATCAAACAGCGAGGCTGCAACAAAGTTGCCTACGCCCACCATAAAGATGATGTAATTGAAACCATGCTTCTTTCTTTAATCTTTGAAGGCCGTTTTCATTCTTTCTCACCACGTACCTATCTTGACCGGATGGATCTGACCGTCATACGGCCTCTGATGTTTGTAAACGAGGCAGATGTCATTGGTTTTCAAAATAAATACCACCTGCCCGTGACCAAAAGTTCCTGTCCGGCAGATGGTTTTACAAAACGTGAATATGCGAAGGATATGCTTCGTCAACTCAACCTCGAATTTCCGGGGGTAAAAGAGAGAATGTTCTCTGCTATCATCAACGGAAATATAGAGGGATGGCCCGAGCGCATCCCTCATACTCGCGGAAAATCTAATCATTAAATTTTTGCTCTGGGTATTGCCAGCCGGACACCTGCCGGATTTAAAAGGATTCCCTTTACCTCTTTATTCATAAACTTCGACAGCTTTTCACCGTCCAAAGCAATTGCCCGGAGTTTCTGATTCTTACTGAATTTCTGGAACTCATTTCCGTCTGAAAATACCGGCTGGTAAGCATCTCCGTTTTCCAGTTTGAGATATGGTACTTTCATATCTTTCGGCCGGACTTCCTGTCCCTCCGGCACCTGTATCGGGACAAGGATCTTTCCTCTCTTTAGATTTACCAGCATTTCTTCTTCCAAATCTTTTAACCCCGCATTATCTCTGATGTCCTCAGGCATGCTCCGCTCCTGTGCAAAATAAATTGCAGTGAGAAGCATCTCAGGATTTATCACAGGTCTTTTCTCTGCCGGTACTTTTGAATAATCCGGTCTGGTCACCAGTGTTTTCAATTCTACACACAGAGAATTCACGCCCCTGTCAACCACCAGTTCGTTCACTCCCATAGGATAAAGATTCAGATAAAAGCCAAGGAAATGCTTATTTTCTATCTTCATAATAATAAGTTCCCGCTTTTTCTGAAGCTCCTCAACAGCCATCTTTTTTGCAAATTTTTCATCGCTGAAAATCCACACCTGATCGTTGCAGCTTTCCGGATCACACACTACATAAGGCATGTTGGTTGCCTTGGAGAACAATACATAAATGCTCTCCAGTTTCTGAAGTTTACGAAGCACCATATGATAAAAGAATTCTTCTCTTTTTGTAAAAAATAGCGCCGCCTGCTGATTACTCAGGTTCTTTTCTTTCATGGAACATGCAGAATTTTTTAGAATGATCAATTCCTGTATAGGAATATTCTCATAGGTCTCTTCCTTAAAATCGGCAGATACCAGCAATTTCTTTAATTCTTCCTGTTTCGTGTCTGTCATCTCTTTTTCCTCACTGTCTAAATTATTTTCTGAATCTCCGGCAAAATGGCCAGACTCCGTTTGAGAATACCGTTCATCTGCGCAATTGCCGTTCCATAATTTGTGATCGGAACGCCAACATCCTGAGCACATTTTATACGATACATCATTTCTCTCTCATTCAGCATACATCCACCGCAGTGAATAATCAACTGATAATCTGATAAATTTTCCGGAAATTCTATTCCGGACGAAAAATCAAACTGTAATTTTACCCCTGTATACTCCTGAAGCCACCGGGGTAATTTGACTGTTCCGATATCTTCACACTGCCGGTGATGGGTGCATCCCTCTGAAATCAGAACCTTATCATTCGCCTTTAAACCCGACAGCTTTGCAGCCCCCCGCACAGATTCCTCCAGTGTTCCTTTAAACCTGGCCATTAATATGGAAAATGATGTCAGGCTGATGTCTTCCGGTGTCTGCTCTGAAACCATTTTAAACGCCTGACTGTCTGTGATAACGAGCGTTGGACGGCAGCCAGGCTTACTTAAAAATTCTTTCAGCTCCGTCTCCCGTATCACAACTGAAATCGCACCCGCCTCAAGAACATCTCTTATCATCTGCTGCTGAGGCAAAATCAGTCTTCCCTTTGGTGCTGCACTGTCAATCGGCGTTACCAGCACGATTATATCTCCCGGACAGATTAAATCTGCCACCAGATGCTTCTCTGCTTTTCCGGCATCGGACAGTTCCGCTATCTTTTCTTTCAGCTCATATATATTTGTCTTATTCAGCGCACTTACAAAAATCTCCCTGTCCGTGTTTTTAACCCCTTTTTCAGCTTCACCATCCAGCAGATCCATTTTATTATATACGGTCAGATACGGAATCTGTTTTGCTTCAAAAATTTCTGTCAATTCTCTCTCCGTCTGGCCTATGCCGTGTTCCACATCGGTAACAAGTATCGCCACATCTGTCTTATTTAAAATCTGGCGTGTTTTTTTCACGCGAAGTTCTCCCAGTTTTCCTTCATCATCATATCCCGGTGTATCAATGATGAGCACAGGCCCCACAGGCAAAAGCTCCATTGACTTAGTAACCGGATCAGTGGTCGTCCCCTGTACGTCCGACACAACAGCCAATTCCTGCCCGGTCACGGCATTTACCACGCTTGATTTTCCCGCGTTGCGCCGTCCAAAAAATCCAATATGAACACGATTTCCTGAAGGTGTATCATTCATACTAATCACCTCTGCTGCTTTTTTCTGGTTTTTACTAATTTTTTTAAAAAAGTATTGACATTATCCTGCAAATGCGTTAGAATTATTTCTGTTCGAAACGAACAGAGCAAATATGTGCGTTTAGCTCAGCTGGATAGAGCGTTTGGCTACGGACCAAAAGGTCGGGGGTTCGAATCCTCTAACGCACGGTTTTGGAAATACCGGAATTCCTGTAAAGCAGGGATTCCGGTTTTTTGTTATATTAATTTCCGAATCGTTTCCCTGTCTTTCCGGCACTCACGTGTATTATTCTAACATAAATTATGTTTTCAATCAATACATCAGAAAACTTCTGTTTCATATCGACTCTCACACAAAACCTTTGCCGAATTCTCCTTGCGGTTTTCTTTCCGGTAAGCTATAATATAGTCATTAATACATATTGGGGGAATCTACTATGAAAGACAATAATTGCGGTTACTGTGTGGGCGGAGATCCATTAGCTAAATTTGGTATTAAAATCTGTGATCTTGATGTCAGTCAGCTCATCCTTTTTAAAGAGCAGAGCAAACCCGGAAGATGTATCGTGGCATACAAAGATCATGTCAGCGAAATTGTAAATATCAGTGACGAAGAGCGCAATCGTTTCTTTGCCGATGTCAACAGAGCTGCCAAAGCCATTCATGCAGCTTTTCATCCGGACAAACTTAACTATGGTGCATATGGTGACACAGGCTGTCATCTTCATTTTCACCTTGTTCCTAAATACAATGGTCAGGATGAATGGGGCGGCGTATTCCAGATGAATCCGGACAAAACATATTTAACAGATGCAGAATATGCAGAGATGATCGAAAAAATCAAGGCGTGCTTATAGGCACGCCCTGTTTTTCATTTCCAGTAATATCCCATAGGATTTTGGGAACGCATTGCGCAAAGCAATCTGTAAACCAGCTTTGTCACCTGAATCATATCATTTAACAGAAATACCATTCACTTCCACACTGTCATTCAATTCGATTACAAGGCATTTCCTTCCGTCAACAACTTTTGTTTCCACCAAATCTGTTCTGGATGGATTTACCTGTATCACTATATCCGGGGTCTTAATCTCAAACTTTCTGGTATTGGCCACATTTTCCGCCACGAACTCTGTTTTTTCCCCCACCGACTCTGTGAACTGCCGGTCAAATTCTGATAACCTTTCTTCTTCCACACCACTTTGTACCAGAAGCCGTTTGACATCCTGTTTATCTAAAACTACCGGCATCGGTTCTTCTTTCTGCTCTTCAATCATCTCATTCAGATTTTCATGGATCGTCCTGACCAGTTCATAGCTGCATTCATCGCCCAGTGTCGCTTCCACCAGACTCTGAAATGACTCTTTCTGGTTTCCCGCCGTCAGCGGCAGCACACACCCAAGTACACTATCCACAAAATCATCCGCCGGAGCTTCCGGTTTTTGGTTATAATAAAGAAGACTATGTATGTCCGTACTTCTGTCATGAAATGCCGGGAATAAAAATCCGATCAGCGGATTTTCTACCAGCCAGTCCTGGGTTCTGCTGGAAAAACAGTTTTCAAATTCATTATATGACAGACATGGTTTTGCCAGATTCACCGGACATATACAGCAAATAATATGATCATATACTTCATCGGATGCGTCCTCCATCTCAAGCCCGTCTGAGGTCTTTCCCGGAATATCATACACTGCATGGATCAAAAGGATCAGGTAATTTCCCACATAATAATAGGAATTGATGATATTATCATAAAATTCCTCCAATATGCCGTCATCTTTTAACCCCGTATACCTGAGCTGCATCAACATTTGCTGAGTGCCGCCCTCACTTTCTGTTTCCAGCGGGAATTCCATATTTAAAAGGTTTTTTCCTATTGTACCGGATATTACCTTTCGAAATATATTCAAATATTTGAAAAACTCTTCTTCCGGCAGGGAGAGAAACGATTCCCTGAAAAGTGTCTTTTTATTTTTTTCACTATCAACATAGCATCCACATATCCGGTCAATCGGGCATCGCTGCTGTGTATATTGTTTCTTAATCTCTGAAATTTCTTTCTTGTTCATCCTATATCAGCCTCTGTTTGAATTCTTAACCATCGCAACCGATCATTTTTCATTGGGATATATTACACCCATCTGTTTTCTGATGTCATCCATCAGTTCCATTATATACAATGTTTCACTGTGAGGCATCTGAGGGCATTCCTTTTCGCCCTTTTCTAAAGCCTCCCTGCACGCTTCCACTTCATACTCATAACCGGTGATCTGCTGCGGCGTTTCGTACTCTGCCACCAGCTCATGTTCCTTATTATATACACGTATACACTCGCAGTTATTAATGTTCTGGACCATAACATAGCCTTTATCACCATAAACAGATCCTTCTCTGTTGCAGGCTGTCCTTGCATCACTGTGAAGCACGGCCATCTTTCCATCCTCATAGAAAAATGTAATGCTGTCCGCTGCATCCATACCCTTTTCTGTCAATACAGCAGATGCTTTCACCTCTCTAATATCATCTCCGAACACCATAGATGCAAAATTAACGGCATATACTCCGATATCAAGTAATGCTCCTCCGGCAAGCTCCGGCTCCGTAATACGTGCTTTATGCATAATGGGATAGGATAATGTAGCATACAGGGAATACGGTGTACCTATCACTCCGCTGGAAATAATTTCATCCAGTTTTGTGCGCATCGGCATATACCGTGTCCATATGGCCTCCGCAACTAAAACACCCTTTTTCTCTGCCAGAGCAAATAATTCTCTTGCCTGGGCAGCATTCTGAGTAAACGCCTTTTCTACCAAAACATTCTTTCCATGCTCAATGCAGAGCTTTGCATGCTCATAATGAAAAGAATGAGGCGTGGCAATATAAATCAGATCCAGTTCCGGATCAGAAGCAAGTTCTTCATAAGAACCATAAGCATGCTCAAAACCATATTTTGAAGCAAACCCTTCTGCTTTTTCCAGGTTTCTTGCTGCAACTGCCCAGGATGTCATCTGCGGCATTTCCCGAATCGTTTCCGCCATTGTACCGGCAATATTTCCTGCACCCAAAATACCCATTTTCATATGTAATCCCTCCATATCTTTTGACTTCAACATCATATAATTAACATTACCATTGCCCATATTCCCCAATCAGAGCTGATCGTCAGATAAGGAATAAAAGTATCTATTTTCTGCGTCCATTAATCATACCATAAAACCATATACTTTACCATATTTTAAATGCCCGGTTTTTTCAGAAATATACCTGAAAGTACCGCTTATCACCCAAATACCCGTGCACCAATACGAAAACCCCTGAATACCTTTCGATATCCAGGGGTCGCTTTTATCTTATTTTGCGTAGTCAACCGCCCGCGATTCACGGATTACGCTGACTTTAATCTGTCCGGGATATTCCAGTTCAGCTTCAATCTGTTTTGAAATATCTCTTGCCAGCAATACCATGTCTGCATCACTGACTTTTTCAGGAACAACCATAATTCGAATCTCTCTACCCGCCTGAATAGCAAATGATTTATCGACACCCTTGAAAGAGTTCGATATATCTTCTAACTGTTTTAATCTGTTGGTATATGTTTCCAGCGTTTCTCTTCTTGCACCAGGCCGTGCTGCTGAAATAGTATCAGCCGCCTGTACAATACATGCAATCAAGGTTTCTGGTTCTACATCGCCATGATGTGATTCCACTGCATTGATAACAGTTGCAGATTCCTTATACTTTCTACAGAGATCTGCACCAATCTGAATATGGGAACCTTCCACTTCATGGTCAATGGATTTGCCAATATCATGCAATAAACCTGCTCGTTTCGCCATACGAATGTCCAAGCCGATTTCCCCTGCTAATAAGCCTGACAGCTGAGCCACCTCAATAGAATGCTTCAATGCATTCTGACCATAACTGGTACGGAACTTCATTCTACCGAGTAAACGTATCAGCTCAGGGTGAATTCCATGTACTCCTACCTCTAAAGCTGCTGATTCGCCCTCTTCGCGAATCATTGTTTCCACTTCTTTTTGTGCCTTTTCAACCATTTCTTCGATTCTGGCCGGATGAATTCGACCGTCCACAATCAATTTTTCAAGTGCGATTCTTGCAACTTCTCTCCTGATCGGATCAAAGCTTGACAAGATAACCGCTTCCGGTGTATCATCAATGATCAAATCTACACCTGTCATAGTTTCCAGCGTCCGGATATTACGGCCTTCACGACCAATAATACGACCTTTCATCTCATCGCCCGGAAGCTGTACTACAGAAATCGTAGTCTCTGCCACATGGTCAGCCGCACATCTCTGAATGGCAGTCGTTACGTATTCCTTTGCTTTCTTTGCTGCGTCTTCTTTTGCTCTACTTTCCAGCTCTTTATAAAGTCTGGCAGTATCACTTTTTACTTCGTCTTCAACAGTTTTTAACAGATAGTCTTTTGCTTGTTCGGAGGTTAAACCTGAGATTCTCTCCAGTTCCTGCACTTTTTTTTCGTGGATTTGTTCAATCTCAACGCTCTTTTTCTTTAACTCTTCTTCTCTGGCTGTTAAACTCGTCTCGCGTCTCTCAAGTGCGTCAGACTTTTTATCAAGGTTTTCTTCCTTTGATAATACACGCCGCTCATACTTCTGCAGTTCTGCTCTCCGCTCTTTGGTTTCCTTGTCCAGTTCGTTCTTACGGTTCATGGACTCTTCCTTCGCTTCAAGCAGGGCTTCGCGCTTCTTTGTCTCTGCTACTTTCAATGCATCGTCTATAATATTTCTGGCTTTCTCTTCTGCATTTCCAATCGTTTTTTCTGTTACATTTTTACGATAGGCAATTGCCGCAAACCAGCTTATAGCCGCTGCAAGCAAGGCGACTGCAACACAGATAACAATCGTTACCGCATTCACAGGAGCACCTCCTTATTAAATTTTCATTGTACAAATACAACACTTCAATTTTATACTGTTTTTTACTGTCTGTCAAGTTATTGAGCACCCAATAACTGTCAAAATTATTTCTCTATAAAATAAGGGAGCCGTCACGCTAATTTGCGCAAAACTCCCTCATTTAAACTGTTTTCATATGTACCGAAACTAGAACCCAATATCTTCTGATGTTCCCTTTTTCAAAGCCCTGCTGATTGCTTCTCCCGAAAAACCCTTCCTTGCCAGAAAAGCATACATACGCCTGACTTCTTTCATATCTGCCGTCTCCTGGCAATAATGCTTTTTCTCAAGCCATTTCTCAATCAATCCATCTTCCGGTACAGTCTCTGTCTGTTCAAAAGCACTTTCCACGTATTCTCTGGAAACACCCCGCTGAAACAGTTCCTGTTCTATCTGGCGCCTGCTCTTTCTGTCTTTCATACACTCCACATACTGGCAGGCATATCTGGCATCATCAATATACCGGCAGGATTTCACATATGCAATCGCTCCATCGATCACTTCCGGTGTGTATTCTGTCTTCCCCACCCGCAGCTTATCACGAAGCTGCTTTTCTGTATAATCTCTTTTTTCAAGCAGATGCATACAGCGCAGTTTCGCACGTTTCTGCATATCGTACGTCATCACAGACTACTCCTCTTGCTCCTTAGTCTCCTTACTCTGTGCTGCTTCTGCAAGTATCTCATCCGGCTGAAGTCCATAATGTTCTCTTACTTTCTCCTCTACCTCTGCCATTACGCTGGGGTTTTCCTTCAGATAAATCTTCGCATTCTCTCTGCCCTGTCCGATTTTTGCATCATTGTAGGCATACCACGCACCGCTTTTATTGATGACCCCAAGATTGGCAGCAAGATCCAAAACATCACCTTCCCTGGAAATCCCCTGCCCGAACATGATATCAAATTCTGCTTCTTTAAACGGCGGCGCAATCTTATTCTTTACAACTTTGATTCTGGTGCGGTTACCGATAACCTCTCCTGCCTGTTTCAATGTTTCAATTCTCCTTACATCCAGTCGGATGGAGGAATAAAACTTAAGTGCACGTCCACCGGTAGTTGTTTCCGGATTACCGAACATAATACCTACTTTTTCACGAAGCTGATTGATAAAGATAACCACACAGTTGGATTTACTGATAACCGCTGTCAGTTTTCTAAGAGCCTGTGACATCAGTCTGGCCTGCAGCCCCACATGAGAATCACCCATATCCCCGTCAATCTCTGCTTTCGGCACCAGCGCTGCTACCGAGTCAACAATAATAATGTCAACTGCTCCGGAGCGTACCAGTGTCTCTGTTATTTCCAGAGCCTGCTCTCCGTTATCCGGCTGGGAAATGTAAAGATTATCAATATCTACACCGATTTTTGCTGCATAAGCGGGATCTAACGCATGCTCTGCATCTATAAATCCGGCAACACCGCCTCTTTTCTGTACTTCTGCCACCATGTGAAGGGCCACGGTCGTCTTACCGCTGGACTCCGGACCGTAAATCTCCACAATACGTCCCCTGGGAATTCCTCCCAGCCCCAGAGCAATATCAAGACTGAGTGAACCCGTAGGAATCGTCTCGACATTCATATTTTTGCCGGAATCTCCCAGTTTCATAACAGAACCTTTTCCAAACTGTTTCTCTATCTGGGATAAAGCCGCCTCAAGCGCTTTCATTTTATCGTCTTTCATAGTTTTCCTCTCCTTATGCGAACTTATGTTCGTTTTCTGTCCCTATACTATCTTATTTCTTATCAAATGTCAATCACTAATTTGCAGAATTCTTATACGGTAATTCAGGCAGAGGGTACGTGACCCGGCTGTCTGAAGCGTTACTCCATTATCCCCTATGCAGAAGCAGTTTTTCTGCTCGCATTCCATATTATCACAAATTGCGTTTCATTTCAACATATAGTATAAGAATACCTATAATAACTGAATCATTCTCTCTGCAATAAATACAGTGCAGCAAGCCGCAATGGCAACCGTAAGCAGGCTTTTTTCTTTATATGCCACGAGCAGAGCCACTGCAAATCCTGCTCCCGCAGAAACCACACTCGCCGTTGATGTCAAAATTGCAGGAAACGTCATGGCGGCCAGGCATGCATATGGCACATAATACAGGAATGACCGGATAAACGGACTGGTGATTTCTTTCTTGATCAATGCCATCGGGAGCATTCTGATCAGATATGTCACTCCTGCCATGACCAATATGTAGATATAGACATTATGACTCATGAATTTCTTCCTCCGTTTCTTCATTAATCGGACAAAAATATGCAGCTGCACCCGCGACCAAAACCGTTGTGATAATGATCACAAATCCGGA
The DNA here is from genome assembly GCA_030539395.1 of Eubacteriales bacterium. Taxonomy (GTDB): domain Bacteria; phylum Bacillota; class Clostridia; order Lachnospirales; family Lachnospiraceae; genus Marvinbryantia. The sequence goes on along the minus strand of JAUNSC010000011.1, from coordinate 41,214 downwards.
GGATACCTTTTTCAGCACAGGTGTTACAGCAAACAGACTGCTGACCGTCATTGCACCAAGGACAACTCCCAGTACCGCCCTGTTTTTCTTAGCCGGCGGAATAATCACCGCAAGGAACATTCCATAAATCGCCACGCTCAAAGCGCTTACCATAAATGCCGGAAGCAGATTACCGGATATTGCTCCCACCAGAGTACCAAGTGTCCATCCCGGAATTGCCACACACATAGCGCCATAATTATAGCATGGGCTGACCTTGCCTTCCTGACTGGCGCTGACACCGAAAATTTCATCTGTAATGCCAAAAGACACAAAATATCGATGTATCCCTGAAATATTTCTTTGTAATTTCTGTGAAAGTGAAAATGACATCAGGCAATATCGCAGATTAATGATCAGCTGGCTAAGCGCCATCTCCCAATAAGAACCTCCCGCAAGAATAATATCAAGACCCGCAAACTGTCCTGCCGATGTCAGATTCGTCAGTGAGATCAGTACCGCCTGCCAGATATTTAAGCCCCCGGAAACTGCCATCATGCCAAAAGTAAATGACACCGCAAAATATCCCAGCCCAATTGGCACGCCATCTTTTAAACCCCTCTTAAAACTTTCTCTGTCCATGCTATTTTCCTTTCCAATCCAGCCACTGCATAAAAGCGGGAATCAATCCCGCTTTTTTACAATCTCACCCTGTTTTTTGTAAATGCTTCCCGGTGCTACAACACCTCTGACACAAGATACCGGGTAAATCTGTGAACCTTTTCCAACCACTGTTCCCGGATTTAATACAGAATTACACCCAACCTCAACATTGTCTCCCAACATGGCTCCAAACTTTTTAAGTCCGGTTGCAATCTGCTCTTCTTTATCCTTTACAACAACCAGCGTTTTATCTGACTTCACATTGGAAGTAATACTTCCTGCTCCCATATGAGCCTTAAATCCCAATATAGAGTCTCCAACGTAATTATAATGGGGAACCTGCACTTTATTAAATAATACCACATTTTTAAGTTCAGTAGAGTTTCCTACGACAGCACCTTTTCCCACAATGGCATTTCCACGGATAAATGCACAGTGACGGATTTGTGCATCTTCGTCAATAATAGCCGGTCCGCCTATGAACGCAGAGGATGCCACCTCTGCTGATTTTGCTACCCACACATTTTCTCCGCGTTTTTCATACTTCTCCGGGTCAAGCTTTGCTCCCAGTTCCAGGATAAATGTGCTGATTTTAGAAAGCACTTCCCAGGGATACTCAGCTCCTTTAAACAAGTCTGCCGCTATTGTTTCTTCCAGAGTATACATGTTACTGATTTTTGCTGTTTCCATCATTCTCCTCCATTCTTTTTCGTTTTACGGTTGTTCCTGTTATCCGCTGTTTTCTGCGGATAAAACTTTGCCGCAGCATCGAATACATTCCTCAATTCATAATGCAGATTATTTCCCAGCACGTTTTCCGTGCGCCGCTTTACAAACTGATTCAATTTTGTCATATATTCTTCTGAAGTTATGCTTCCTTCCGCTACATACGTCAGTCCCTTTTCCCAGCTTGCAGTCAATTCCGGATTCAAAAGAGAGCGAATAGAAACACTCACCACATCAAATATCATTTCTCCCAACAGAGTCGGTGTCAATATCTGGGTCTTTTTGTTAAGTGCAATATATTTATTTGCAATAAGCTTCTTCAATATTTCCGCTCTGGTGGCACTTGTTCCAATACCACTGCCACGAATCTGTTCGCGCAGTTCTTCATCCTCAATAAGCTGTCCTGCATTTTCCATTGCCAGAATCATTGAACCCGAATTATAACGTTTGGGCGGCGATGTTTCTCCTTCTTTTATCTCCAGCTTCTTTACAGTCAGAACACTTCCCTTTTTCAATGCATGAAGCGCTTCTATAAGTGTCGGGTCAAATGTCTCATCCTTTGCACTTTTGCTGCCGGAAACCTTCAAATATCCCTGTTCCTCCAGTACTTTAAAGGAGGAAAAAAACTTCTCATTTCCAATGCAGGTCACCAGATTGATTTTCCGGTAAACTGCTGCCGGATAAAAAATACTGAGGAACCGTTTGACTATCAGTTCATATACGCCTGCCGCATTTCCTCCGATACGCGCAAGAGCGCCAAGCCCCTGTCCGGTAGGAACAATGGCATAATGGTCGGTAATCTGTTTGTCATTTACATACCGGGTCCGGCTGATACCCTTATAACTGCCCGTTTCAAGTACTTCTGCCGCAAAATTACCTGCCGGCCCGTAACTGCAAAGGCCGCGGATATTCTTATATACTTCTTTTGCTACTGCTGTAGACAGCACTCTGGCATCAGTTCTCGGATAAGTTACCAGTTTCTTCTCGTATAGCTCCTGTACAATACGCAATGTCTCGTCCGGACTGATCTTGAAAATTCTGGAACATTCATTTTGCAGTTCAGCAAGATTAAACAACAGGGGCGGATTCTTTTTTTCCTTTTTCCGCTCCACATTGTCAACCACTGCCTGTAAAGGCTGCGTCTCCTGCAGACGGTCTATCAGTTTTTGTGCCTGTTCTTTTTCTTTAAAGCCATTTTCCTTATACAGCACCGGAGAGCCCTCATACGCTGATCCGGCAACTGCTCTGAATTCCCCTTCAAACTCTTTTCCCGCCTGCTCCATAGTGCTTACCACACGATAGAACGGTGTCTTCACAAACTGACGGATTTCCCGTTCTCTTCGAACGATCATCCCCAGTACGCAGGTCATAACACGTCCCACCGATATTACCGTATACTGTGTATTCAGATAATTGGAAATCGTATTTCCGTATTTCAGGGTAAGAAGCCTGGAAAAATTAATTCCCATCAGATAATCTTCTTTTGCACGAAGATAAGCCGCATCCGACAGATGATCGTACTGCGATAAGTCCTTTGCGGTTTCTATGCCGCGCAGGATTTCTTCTTCTGTCTGTGAATCAATCCAGACTCTTCTTCGTTTTTTGCTCTTCTTATCCACACCGGCCTGCTGCTCAACCAGACGATATATATATTCCCCTTCGCGCCCGGAGTCAGTGCAGACATAAATTGTCTCCACATCACTTCGGTTTAAAAGGCCACTTACAATTTTATACTGTTTTGCCACCCCCGGGATTACTTCATAAAGAAATTTCTCCGGCAAAAAAGGAAGTGTAGCAAGGCTCCACTTCTTATACTTCTCATCATATACTTCCGGGTAGCTCATCGTTACCAGATGTCCAACACACCAGGTAATGATTACGGTATCTCCCTCCAGATAACCGTCTTTTCTTGCGGTATTCACTTTCAGTGCTTTTGCAAATTCCTGCGCGACACTGGGTTTTTCCGCTATGAATAATGATTTTCCCATTTAATTCTCCCGCTCTTACGTACGCAGGCTGCGAGTGCAAAAAGAATGCCCTCCCCCTGCGTACAGGGCTGTTCCTGCAAGTACCAACAACAATGAGGTAAGCAGATTTATCATAGAACCCGCACAGTATTTTTCCTGCTGAAACAGACTAAATATCGATACATACTGCAATATTCGCAGCTTTGGATACAAAACAGAGGCAAGGTATATCAGATATTCCAGTACAAGGACACTCCCTGCCGCTTTCCAGTAAAATGTTTCTTTTCTATATATACTCACGCAGGAGATAAAAAAACAATATCCCCCTGCAAAAACCTGCAGGCAGAATCCTCCCAAATTAAGCAAAATATAGGTATCCTGTGTCCATGTTCCTGTTACGTCATAAACTTTTGCCATAATTCCAAATACCATGGAAATTGCCATCAAAAAAAAGCTGTTCATTAACAGAAAAACGGCCTTTGTACCAATTATCCTTGAAGGGCTGACAGACGTAGCCAGAAGAAAGTCCATCGTTTTATCATCTGCTCTGCGTTTTACCGTAGTGTATGCCAATATGATCATCAGTATCATCGGAATTATGACCACCGGTATTGTATCCCAAAAAATATCCGATATCTCTATCAGGCGCATATTCCGAATTCCTGCAGCAAGCAAAAGACTCACAAACTGCAGCACATAAATCATCACAAGTGTCCGGCGGTTTATGAAAAAATCCTGTTTTAAAATTGCTCCGTTAACCATTTACACCGCCTCCATATATATGAACAAATGCTTCTTCCAGACTAAGTGGTACCGGCTCGATATTTGTTACATGATATTTCGCCAACACACGGATCAGCGGCACAAATTCTCCCTGAATGGTGACCATCAGGCTCCGATCCCTAATACTCTCAATTTCAAAATCTTCTTTAGAAAATTTCATCGCTGTATGCGCACTGGCGAATTGTATCAGATATTTCCGGTACATATTATCACGCATATTTTCAATATCACTCAAATAAATAAGATTTCCCTGATTCAAAAGCCCGACTCTGTCACATGTCAGATCGGCAATGTCAGCTGATTCTGTTGTAAGAAGGATCATTTTCCCCTTCTCTTTTTCCTCCAGAATCAATTCCACAAGATTGCCCCGTCCCCGTGAATCCAGATTGCGAAACGGATTATCAAGGAGCAGCACCTGCGGATTGTGCATAAACGTACACACAATCCCCGTCTTTTGAATATCTGCCGGTGACATTTTCCCAATCTTCTGGTCAACCTCAAGTTCCAGCCGCAAAGCAAGTTCAAAAAGGCGTTCCAGGTTTCTTATCCCCCGGATTTGTGCATATGAATGCAGAAACTGCCTTCCCGTCAAAACAGACGGGAGGGCAATCTTATCCGGCAGATATCCAGTTATTTTGTGCAGGGAAGCCGGAGCTTTATCACAGTCTTTCCCATTAATGGCGCATCTTCCCCTTGTGGGAACTTCGAACCCCATAAGCATGCGAAGAGCAGTGGACTTTCCGGAATTTTCAGCCCCTATAAGGCCGAAAACTTCCCCCTCTTCCACTTCAAACGAAAAATCAAATATTCCTTTTCCGTCTTCAAAACGCTTCGTAAGGTTCTTAAATCTAATCATCGGTTAATCCTTTAAACAGTGTTATTTCTTCTCAATGTATCCTAATGCTTTCAGTGTCTCTGCACAAAGAACAGCTCCGCCTGCAGCTCCGCGGATCGTATTGTGGGACAGACCCACAAACTTATAATCATATACTGTATCTTCACGGAGTCTTCCGATGGAAACGCCCATGCCGCCTTCATAATCCACATCTGCCTTCACCTGCGGACGATTATCTTCTTCCATATACTGTATAAACTGCTTCGGTGCACTCGGCAGATTCATTTCCTGTGGGATTCCTGAGAAATTCACAAGTTTTTCAATCAGCTGTTCTTTTGTCGGTTTCTTTCTGAATTTTACAAATACAGCTGCTGTATGTCCGTTCAGTACCGGCACGCGGATACACTGGCATGTAATTACCGGCTCTGCTGCCTTTTCGATCACACCATCCTTGATTTCACCCAAAATACGCAGCGGTTCCTGCTCGGATTTTTCTTCTTCGCCGCCGATATACGGAATAATATTTTCTACCATCTCCGGCCAGTCTTTAAATGTTTTGCCGGCACCTGAAATTGCCTGGTAAGTAGTTGCAACCACTTCATACGGCTCAAATTCTCTCCATGCGGCAAGACACGGTGCATAACTCTGAATCGAACAGTTTGGTTTTACAGCTACAAATCCCTTTTTTGTTCCCAGACGTTTCTTCTGGAATTCAATTACTTTAAAATGCTGCGGATTGATTTCCGGAATAACCATCGGCACATCCGGTGTCCATCTGTGGGCACTGTTATTTGATACAACCGGTGTCTCTGTCTTTGCATACTCTTCTTCGATAGCCTTGATTTCTTCTTTTGACATATCTACTGCTGAAAAAACAAAATCAACACTTGCAGCTACTTTTTCCACTTCGTTAACATTCATTACCACGATATCTTTTACCGCTTCCGGCATCGGTGTCGTCATTTTCCATCTGTCGCCTACTGCCTCCTGGTACGTCTTTCCCGCACTTCTCGGGCTTGCTGCCAGTGTAACCACCTCAAACCACGGATGATTCTCCAACAGGGAAATGAATCTCTGCCCTACCATACCGGTTGCTCCCAGAATACCTGCTCTCAATTTTTCGCTCATAATGTTCTCCTCCTCTATATCCTTTTTCTAAGAATAAACTTACTTTACTGACACATTTTCTTCCAGGTACTTTCTATTCTGAGCAATCGCCAGCTTCATGGCTTTTTCAGACGGCGCGCCGATCGTCTCTCTCTTCTCCACGCACGTCTTCATGCTGATTGCTTCATAAATATCTCCTTCAAATACCGGACTGATCGCCTTAAATTCATCTATAGACATATCATCCAGGGCAATGCCCTTATCAATACAATACAGAACCAGCCTTCCCACAATACCATGAGCATCCCGGAAGGGCACTCCATGATTTACCAGATAATCCGCCGCATCCGTCGCATTTGTGAAACCGTTCTTTGCACTGTCCTTCATTCTGTCTTCATTAAACTGCATGCTTGAGATCATTCCGGTAAAAAGTGCAATACATCCTTTTACCGTATCAATGGCATCAAAGGTCAATTCTTTATCTTCCTGCATGTCCTTATTATACGCAAGGGGTATTCCCTTCATAGTAGTAAGCAGTGAGATCAGTGCTCCGTAAACGCGTCCTGTCTTGCCGCGGATAAGTTCGGCAATATCCGGGTTTTTCTTCTGAGGCATGATGCTGCTTCCTGTACTGTAAGCATCATCAATCTCCACAAAACGGTATTCATTCGTATTCCAGATAATGATTTCTTCGCAAAATCTGCTCAGATGCATCATAACAGTTGACATGGCAGAAAGCAGTTCTATCAGATAATCCCTGTCTGATACGGAATCCATGCTGTTTAAAGTCGGTCCGTCAAAGTCCAGCAGCTCTGCTGTGTACTCCCTGTCAAGAGGATATGTTGTTCCAGCCAGAGCCCCGCTGCCCAGCGGACAATAATTCATGCGCTTATAAATGTCTGCCATCCTCTGACGGTCTCTTTTAAACATTTCAAAATAAGCTCCAAGATGGTGGGCCAGAGTAATGGGCTGTGCTTTCTGCAAATGTGTAAAGCCCGGCATATATACAGATATGTGTTTTTCCATAAGATTCAGGAGGGTTTCAAGTAAGGTCTTTAACAAAGCGTCAATCTCTGCCACTTCATCTCTGGTATATAATTTCATATCCAGAGCCACCTGATCATTGCGGCTCCTGCCGGTATGCAGTTTTTTCCCCGCGTCACCAATGCGGCTTATTAAATTTGCTTCCACAAAGCTGTGGATATCTTCATATTCTTCAGTGATCAGAAGCGTACCATTTTCCACATCTCTTAAAATGCCTTCCAGCCCCGTCAGAATCTGTTCTTTCTCTTCTGTTGTAAGAACTCCCTGTTTCTCCAGCATTTTCACATGAGCCATACTGCCTCTGATATCCTGTTTATAAAACTTTTTATCAAAAGACACGGACGCATTAAAGCGGTATACCAGATCATCCGTTTCTTTTGTAAAGCGTCCGCCCCATAATTGTGCCATAGTTTTACTTTCCTTCCTTAAATAATCGTTAGCATTCTACCATATTTTTTTTTCAGTATCAAGCACCAGCAAAAAAACAGTGAATTTATACATTTGTTCTCTGCGAGAACACACAGCCACAGTAATTTTGACGATAAAGTCCATATTCTGCTGAGAGTTCCCCGGAACGCTTGAATCCATTTTTCTTTTTAAAATCCGAGGGCAGCCACTGCACACCGTATTCCTTTGCCAGTTCTTCTCCGATTTCATTGATCACTTCCGCATTTTTCAGCGGACTGATTGTCAGGGTACTGGCAAAATAGTCTGCATTTATCTGCGCTGCGCGTTTCGCCGCTTCTTCCAGCCGCAGACGGTAGCATGCAAAACATCTTTTTCCGCCTTCCTGCTCCTTTTCCATCCCCCTGACCGCATCATAAAATCTTGCAGTATCAAACTGCCCCTCTTCAAATCGCACCGGATGTTTAAAGGGCATGGAGCTGATCAGTCTCTGCTGTTCCTCCACTCTCTTTCGATACTCTTCTTCCGGATATATATTAGGATTATAATAGAAGACTGTGATTTCAAAATATTCAGACAGATATTCCAGTACATAACTGCTGCATGGTGCACAGCAACTATGCAGCAACAGGGCCGGCACCTTTTTACCGTTTTCCAGTCCCGCAATAATTTTATCCAGTTCCCGTTGAAAATTACGTTTGTTCATAAAAACCTTCTTAAGATTATTTCTAAAAATATTGATCCGCTATTCAGTATATCGTGATTTTCTTTTGCGTGCAATATTTTTCAGTTGACTTTCTTACATTCCTATCATATAATAACGTTCGATATCTAATATTTAGATTTCTAACATTCCGAATTCTAACTTTAAATGAAAGAGAGGTGTTATTTTTGGAAAAAACAGATCATATCGGTTTATATATAAATGTTGCTTCCCACTGTATCCGGCGCAAGATGGACAGCTATTCCGCTCCACTGGGACTTTCCGGCATACAGATGCGTATCCTGGGTTTTCTTGACAACGCAGAAAATAGAAATCAGGCCATCTATCAGCGCGACATTGAAAAACATTTCGGCATCCGCCGTTCATCCGTAACCAGTGTCATCTCCAATCTGGAGCAGAAATCTCTGGTAAAACGTGAGACCGTTTCCGGTGATGCCAGGTTGAAGCAGCTTGTCCTGACAAATGCCGGCCGTGAAACAAACCGTATCATATGCCATAATATCAATGATATGGAGTCTGAGCTGGCTGCCTGTTTCAGTGCTCAACAGCACGATGCCCTGATACAGATGCTTCAGACAATCATTGAAAAACTGGATACTGATAAAACCGGTTACTGTAAATAGAAAGAGGTGAATTTTTATGCTGAAAAATCTGACAGCCTGCATCGGAGAGTATAAAAAGCCTTCCCTGCTGGCTCCTGTATGTGTGACTCTTGAGGTTATTCTGGAGGTAATTATCCCTCTTTTGATGGCCTCCCTTATTGATAAAGGTATTACTCCCGGCAACATGAGCGTTATTGTCAGGTATGGCATCATACTTGTTATTGCCGCAATGGCATCCCTTGCCTGCGGCACTCTCTCGGGTAATTTTGCTGCTGTTGCCAGCGCAGGTTTCGCAAAAAATCTGCGTAAAAAAATGTTTTACAAAGTACAGGATTTTTCCTTTACCAATATAGACCGTTTTTCCACATCCAGTCTGGTAACGCGTCTTACCACGGATGTGACCAACGTACAAAATGCCTACCAGATGATCATCCGAATAGCTGTGCGCTCTCCGATCATGCTGATTTCCGCTTTTGTGATGGCGTTTAAAGTAAGCAAAAATCTGGCCCTGATTTATCTTGCCATTATCCCGATACTCGGAATTATTCTGTTTCTTATCACCACACACGCCCATCCGATCTTCATGCGGGTTTTTAAAACTTACGACAAACTTAATAACGTAGTACAGGAAAATGTTCACGGAATCCGTGTGGTGAAATCTTTTGTCAGGGAAGATTTTGAAGAAAAAAAATTCAAAGAAATATCCGGCAATATCTACAATGACTTTACAAAAGTTGAAAAACTGATTGCTTTTAACGCACCGGCCATGCAGACCTGCGTGTATGCCTGTATGATCCTGATTTCCTGGTTCGGGGCAAAGTTCATTGTCAGCAATTCCATGACAACAGGTGAGCTGACCTCTATGTTTACCTACACCATGCAGATTCTGATGAGCCTGATGATGCTCTCCATGATTTTTGTTATGTGTATCATGTCCAAGGCTTCCATTGAACGTATCAATGAAGTGCTGACGGAACAGCCTGATATTACAAACCCATCCGATCCTGTCACCAAAGTGGAAAACGGAAGTATTTCCTTTGACCATGTATTTTTCAGTTATTCCAAAGATATGAATAAGCTCTGTCTGAAAGATATTAGTTTTGACATCAAATCCGGGGAAACTGTCGGCATCATCGGCGGTACCGGAAGTGCTAAAAGTTCCCTGGTACAGTTGATTCCCAGACTGTATGATGTGACAGCCGGAACCCTGAAGGTGGGCGGAATTGATGTACGAAATTATGATATAAAAGTGCTGCGTGACGCAGTTTCCATGGTTCTGCAGAAAAATGTCCTGTTTTCCGGAACCATTAAAGAAAATTTACGCTGGGGCAATGAAAATGCTGCAGATGAAGAAATGATCCATGCCTGCAGGCTTGCTCAGGCAGATGAATTTATACAGACTTTCCCGGATGGATATGATACTTATATCGAACAGGGCGGCTCTAACGTATCCGGCGGTCAGAAACAGCGTATCTGTATTGCCCGGGCACTCCTTAAAAAACCGGCCATCCTGATACTGGATGACAGTACTTCCGCTGTAGATACAAAGACCGACTCCCTGATACAGCAGGCATTTTCTCAGGAAATACCGGACACTACCAGGCTGATCATCGCACAGCGTATCTCGTCCGTCCAAAATGCCGACAAGATCATTGTCCTGGACAACGGCTGTATTTCCGCTGTCGGAACTCATGAAGAGCTGCTTGCTTCCAATCATATCTATCAGGAAGTTTATCATTCTCAGGTAAAGGGGGAATCTGATTATGAGTAAACATGACGACCAGAAAGCAATAGCGCGGGGGATGTCAAAGGAATCCCGCAGAGAAATGATGAAAAATCAGAATGCCATGGGCGCATTAAAACGTCTTCTTGGCTATATAACAAAAGACTATAAATTGCAGATGCTGATCGTACTGGCCGGTATTCTGGTCAGCGCTATTACAGGCGTAATTGCCTCTCTGTTCCTGCGTACACTGATCGATGACTATATCACGCCAATGCTTCTGTCTGCAAATCCCGACTTCGGTCCGCTCCTGCGTACCCTTGTAATTATGGGGACCATTTATCTTGCCGGGGCCATCTCTACATTGATTTATTCAAGAGTGATGGTCAACATTTCACAGGGAGTCCTGAAAACTATCCGCGACGAAATGTTCGAGCATATGCAGAGACTGCCAATTAAATATTTTGATACGCATGCATTTGGCGATATCATGAGCCATTATACAAATGATACAGATACTCTTCGCCAGATGCTGGCACAGAGTCTGACACAGATGCTGTCTTCCGCAGTTACTATTGTATCCGTTATTTTTGCCATGCTCACCACCAGCATCTATCTTTCCCTCGTGGTAGCAGTTTCTGTTTTCTTTATGCTGAAAGTAACCGGAAAAATTGCGGGCAGCAGCGGAAAGTACTTTATAAGACAACAGACTTCTCTTGGTGCCACTAACGGTTATGTGGAAGAAATGATCAACGGCCAGAAGGTTGTAAAAGTCTTTAATTATGAAGAACGTTCCGTAGAAAAATTTGATAAACTGAATGAAGAGCTTTGCAGCAACGCCACAAACGCACACCGCTTTGCCAACATCCTGATGCCGGTCATGGCGAATCTGGGTAATCTGCAGTATGTTTTGATTGCCATCATTGGCGGCGTTCTTGCCCTGAACCAAATCGGAGGTATTACCATTGGTATGATTGCAAGTTTCCTGCAGCTGAGCAAATCATTCACCAACCCTGTCGGCCAGATTTCCCAGCAGCTGAATTCTATCGTTATGGCCCTGGCAGGTGCGGCACGTATCTTTGAATTAATGGATGAAGAACCGGAAAAGGATGAAGGTTATGTCAGCCTTGTCCGTGCAAAATACAACGAAAACGGATGCCTTATGGAATGTCCCGAGCGCACCGGAATGTGGGCATGGAAACACCAGCATGGCGACGGTACGCTCACTTACAAAAAAATGGAAGGAGATGTCCGCTTTTTCAATGTGGATTTTGGTTACAATCCTGACAAGATGGTGCTGCATGATGTTTCCCTTTACGCAAGACCCGGACAGAAAATTGCTTTCGTCGGAGCAACGGGTGCCGGCAAAACCACTATCACTAACCTGATCAACCGGTTCTACGATCTGGCGGACGGTAAAATCCGTTATGATGACATCAACATCAATAAAATTAAAAAACCGGAACTGCGCCGTTCTCTCGGTATGGTCCTGCAGGATACTAATCTGTTTACCGGAACTATTCGCGAAAACATCCGCTATGGCAAACTGGATGCCACTGATGAAGAGGTGATCGAAGCAGCAAAAATCGCTAATGCCCACGATTTTATACAGATGCTGCCGCAGGGATATGACACGGTTATCTCCGGCAACGGCTCTGAGCTTTCCCAGGGACAGAGACAGCTTCTTTCCATAGCAAGAGCCGCTATCTCCAATCCTCCTGTTATGATTCTGGATGAAGCAACTTCCAGTATCGATACACGTACAGAGAGTATTGTCCAAAAAGGAATGGATGCGCTGATGAAAGGGCGCACCGTCTTTGTTATCGCTCACAGACTTTCTACTGTGCGAAATGCTGATGCCATTATGGTGCTGGAGCAGGGAAGAATCATTGAACGTGGTACTCATGATGAACTGATCGCCCAGAAAGGTAAATATTATCAGCTGTATACAGGTGCATTTGAACTTGAATAAACAACAGGTCATGCATATCTGAATTTATCGGGGACGACACTCTATGAGGAGATCATCCCTGAAAAACGTTATAAAATGGCGGTGCAACTTATTCTGCACCGCCATTTTACTGCCTTTCTGCTTCATCTTCGCTGCGATACACTCATCTGAATCCGGTATCCTGGAAACGACTGAAGCGAAGGGCTGATTACTTCAGCAACATAATATCTGTTTTAAAGTATAAAACAAAGCAAATCCCAATATGCATGCAGCACAACAGGTACCAGAATATTTCTGCTTTTTATAAAAGCACAGCTAAATATTATACTTAATATTATAATTTGCAAAAATGCTCCGCTCATAATATACACAGATAACAAATCATGTCGAATCCACACAGGAAAATGAATCAATAAAAATAAAACGGCATTCTCTATTATGCTTACCCACTTCTTATCGTGCAGGCATACATTTAACAGCCATCCTCTAAACACCATTTCTTCTGAGATTCCAACAGAAACTGCTATCAGTATGTCAGTTATTCGAAATGAACTGTCAATAGAAATCTTACCATGCTGAACACAGGCAGAAATAATATGAAATGCCGTAAACAGAAAAAGTATTGGAAGTACTCTCAGCCATTTTACTTCAACTGAAAAACTGCTTTTACTTTGTATACTTAAAAAATCGTCATAATGTCTGCACAAAAGAAACGCAGGAATAAACCAGATTATGATCTTGAAAACCACTTCTTTTATGAATTCTGTGTCAGGAACGCTTAGCCACTGCTCCATAAATGGCACAATACCTGTTTCTAATACGCCCCATATTATAAACAGGCCAATATACGAAAAAGCTTTAACTGTTTTCAGATTTTTATTTAAAATCATGTTCTTATCCACCATCATGCAAATGCTGATTTTATTTTTGTCAATCATTTGCTTTTTATCAAATAAAAGTACTGCAAGCAATTTTGCCTCATGATACCCTGTGTCCCTGTAATATTCGTCATATAGAGAAACGCCTTCTGAAAATAGTAAGAGGGGCATCCGGCGATATGCGCTATCTGCTCATAATCCAATTCTTCCATAAGATGCTGTTCTATAAACGCAATCGCCCTGTTTAACTGTTATATCCAGTCCATTGTGTATCACTCCTTTTTATAACTCATTCAAAAGGAAATTGAAATTGTGTCAGTTCGAGTTCATCCCTCAACTGGATAAATTCTCTCTGAACTGCTTCTGTCATAGGAATTCCCCTGTCTTTCCGGTGCATCCACACCTCATATTCCTTCTCTCCGGCTGTGTAGATGCGTTCCTGGCCGGGCGTTTTCTGTGAACCGCGCAAATCTCTCAACTGCCTGGCAGAGATGTCCGCCTGTTAAATTAAGTATACTGTATTCCCATGCAATAAGCAAAACATTTTCTCCTTCATACATTAATATATAGAACAATATGGAGGTATCCGATAAAGTGTCATTACTAGAATGTAAACATGTTAACTATTCCTATCACACAATGTCCGGAGAAACTCATGCTCTGTCGGATGTATCTTTCCAGGTAAATGATGGTGAGTTTACCGTGATAGTGGGGCCCAGCGGGTGTGGAAAATCCACCCTTCTCTCTCTGATCTGTTCTTTAAACGAGCCGGAATCCGGCTCTATTTTGCTTAATGGCCGGCCAGTGAATGCTCACACAGATTTTCATATAGGATATATGCCGCAAAAAGATCAGCTGTTTGAATGGAGAAATGTATACGGAAATATTACACTGGGACTGGAAATCCAGCACCGTCTCACACGGGAAAATCTGGAATTCACAGAAAAACTCATGAGGGAATATGGACTGTGGGATTTTCGCCACGTAAAACCCAGCCAGCTATCCGGAGGAATGCGCCAGAGAGCAGCTCTGATTCGAACCCTGGTACTTCGCCCATCCCTTTTACTCCTGGATGAACCCTTTTCCGCACTGGATTATCAGACACGGCTTACTGTATCTGACGATATCTACCGTATCATCAAACGTGAGCACAAAACCGCAATCCTGGTAACTCATGATCTGGCAGAAGCCGTCAGCATGGCTGATACAGTCATTGTTCTCTCCAGCCGCCCGGCAACTGTTGTTGCAAAAGTACCCATTCACTTTTCTATTGAAGAACGCACGCCAATGAAATCCCGCAATGCACCTGAATTTAAGGAATATTTTAATGCCATCTGGAAGGAGCTGAATGCATATGTCCCCGAAACATAAACAAGAACTTACCGCTGAATATATCTCCCCCAGACAGAAGGCATATCTGAGTGCGAAACTGCGGCACAAACGTTTTGTTCAGATCTCACGGGTACTGCTTCTTCTTGCCTTTCTTTCCTTATGGGAAACTGCCACCAGAAAAAACTGGATAGATGGTTTTATTTTCAGCAGTCCCAGCCGCATTTTCAATACGTTTTCCACAATGCTGGAAGACAGTACTATTTTTGAACATGTGGGAGCTACCCTTTTAGAAACGGTAGCCAGTTTTTTTCTTGTAGTCATATGCGGTCTTCTCTTTGCAATCCTTCTCTGGTGCAGTGAAAAACTTTCAGAAATACTGGAGCCTTACCTGGTTGTGCTGAACAGCCTTCCGAAATCTGCCCTCGCACCTTTGCTGATTGTATGGCTTGGCGCTAACCGCAACACAATCATTGTAGCCGGCATGTCCGTTGCAATTTTCGGCACAATCCTGAATCTGTACACCGGATTTCGGGAAGTAAGCAAAGATAAAATGAAACTGATCTACACACTGGGCGGAAACCGTTATCACGTACTGACAAAAGTTGTGCTCCCAAGTACCGTTCCCGCCACCATCAGCATTATGAAAGTTAATATCGGCCTTTGCCTGGTAGGCGTGGTCATCGGAGAATTTATCGGTGCAAGGTGCGGCCTTGGATACCTGATCATTTATGGAAGCCAGGTCTTGAGCTGTGTACACATAAAGATAAATTTAACATCGCCCTTAAAAATGGCTTGAGCCTGCTGTCCCTTATCCATACGGCGCATGATTTCTTTAATCACATCCGAAAAATTTTCCGTCGGGATTCTGACGTTTCTCTCTTTTGCGGCATCATGAGGAATGATCTGCCAATACTACCCACTTTCCATGGCCGCCTTTTCCTTCAAACTGAATCAGCCCTTCTTTTTTCAACGTATTAACCCTGTACAGACAGGACGATAATGAAATATCCATTTCTTTTGCCAACTGTTTGACCGTGATATCCGGTTTTTCTTTCATCCGCTGGATAATATGTTCTTTTTCTTCTCTTATATAAGCTTTACCGTCAAAAATATCTTTTATATCCACGACAATTGAAAAATGTTTTTCTTTCGACACCATTGCAGCTATCTTGTTTTGTTCTTTATTCAATTCGAAAATATGAAGCGGTTCAAACCGTATAATCAAGTATTCAGGAAATACAATAATGCTGCTGATATCCTCCAGCATCTGATCTACCAGCGCACTCCTCATGATATCCTGCTGCAGTCTGGCTTTAATCTGTGTAATACGCTGTTCTACCGTTTCTTCCAGTGTCTTTTTACTCTCATTTTCTTTCAGTTTCTCTTGTATACGGCTTATCTTTTCCTCAATATCCCTCCGTTTCTTTTTAAAATCGCTGTCCGATATGACGCCATCTAACAGCTTTTCCATAAGAAGATTCTTTCTGCTTTCCAGAGCACTTAATTTCTCCTGCAGTTCTTTCTCTAAAATTCCGGCCGGTGCAGATGTAAGTGCTCTGCGAAGCAATTCTACCGCGCTGTCAATCACATTTTTATCATTTCTGGTGTCGTAATATTCTTTGCAGACATCCTCCAGAACTGTATTCAACTTTTCTTCATTGAGGTGAATATTATCGCATCCCAGTGCATCCTCCGGTGCCTGCGGATTTTTTCTTCTGGCTCTCTCTAAATCTATACGCCCTTCATATAAATACCGGCTGCAGCACCATTCAACTACCTGTTGACCAGAACTATTATAACGAAATTTTCGGTAAAAGGTTTCTTCACAGTATCCACATTTCATCTTTCCCGACAGATTATATTTACCGGGATTGCTGCCTTTTGGATATTTACCCGCCGTATTTCCTGTCACTCTACGGCGATTCATCTCTGCATTCGCCTGCCCCCAGAGTTCATCTGACACAGTCTTTGGAACCATGTTTTCGTGTATTATCCATTTATCCGGAGGCTGTTGTATAGTCTGCTTAGTTTCAAAATCATAGTGCGTTTTGTTGAACACAACCGTTCCTTTATTAATGGGGTTACGGATAATACGGCGTATCATGGTTTCAGAAATACGCTTTCCCTGACGGTTACGATATCCCTTTTCATACAGAATATTCGCAATCGCTCTGCATCCACACCCCTGAGCACACAGCCTGTACATAGCGCGCTTTACTTTCGCTTCCTCCTCAATAAGCTCTATCCTTTTGTCTGCAGTCTTCCGAAATCCATACGCATTCCCCGTCAGAATAATATTCGTTCCCTCTGTCTGACGGTGCCGATGCGCATTATTGATCTTCTTAGAGAGTTCCTTGCTGTAATCTTCTGCAAGTATCGCCTTTATTCCTGTAATCAGTGAATCCTCCGAAGTATAAAATTTCTTTTCTATGTACAGGTATAGCCGTTTTCCCTGATTCACCATACGATCCAAAAAGAGATACCAGTCTTTCACATTACGCATAAGCCGGTCCTGACTTTTAATCACAACGATGTCAAAATTTTTCTCAGCCAAATCGCGGTATAACTTCTGATATTCATCACGCCCTTTCGTCGTTGTGCCACTCTTTAGCTCCACATATTCCCCGACAAGCTGCCAGCCATTGGCACGGACAACCTCCCGCGCCTCTTTAACCTGCTGGACAAGTGCATTTTGCTGGCTCTCTTCCTCCGTACTGCAGCGGCAATAGATGACTGCTTTCAGATTGTTATCCGGCATCATCCATTCCTCTCAATCTGCGCGAGCATACGCAGATATTCTTCATATGAAATAAGCTTTTTTTCAAACAGGTTTTCAGCAATTCTCTGGAGTATGTCCTTGTCATTAATTGGCATGAGTATCCTGCCTCTCTTTACTTGAATTTTAGACATTGGCGACCTGTTTTTTCTTTATCTTATGCACATTACCGTTTAATGTATCATTCCTTTCTATGAAAAATTCCGTACATTTTGCCAAAAGAAAGGATCTCTATATGAACGGAGAAATGTACCATATTTGTTCTATCGTTGCAGCTGTGTACACATAACGATAAATTTAACATCGCTCATAAGCAAAAACGAGGATGCTTTATGCATCCTCATATTGTGCTTTACAATTATCCAAAACATCAAAAATCGATATGAAGCCCGTTTCTAAAACCGTTTCTTCATCATCAAAGGTTTGTGCCCCTGCCTTTATTACTCCCACAGCTTCATATTGACTATTTAATACTACTCCCCCACTTGCCCCATGTATAATTTTTCCATTTACTACATAAAGTGTTGATCCCAGATATGTCCTCGCACTTACAATCTTACATTCTTCTCTATAAGGTTGCGAATCCATTATCCAATTTGGATAACCTATAATAATCACACTGGAACCAATTTTAATATCCTCGCGTTTACCAAGAGGCCTTGTTCAAAGTGAAAATAAACTTTTCACTTCAGCGCTGATTTTTAAGTAATTTTTCAGATTTAATACACATCATCCTATATTTAAGGCTTTCCTGAAAAATTGAGCCTGCTGCATAAGCAGCAAGCTCAGTCTACTTTCCTGATAAATCTCCCAACTTTTTAAAACATGCCTGTATATCTGTATATTTCTCCCACTTGACTCCTCTTAGCACATTCTGCCGTTCCACAAACTGTCCTGCCGGAGTCCGGATTGAAAAATACACATCAAATTTTGCTTTTGTAACATATCTGCGTTTATTCAAATATCGTTTTTCACCATCAATATTATCAACAAATCCATTGCACTTTTCTATCAGATTTGCATCATATGTATCATCTTTTGCTATCGAATTCAGGAGGAAAGTCTCTAATGCCCCTGTCTCTTCAAACGGAATTACCAATAATAATATTCTGAACTGGATTTCTCTTCCATGTGCATTTTGATGTGTACATGAAATCCATACATCATTCTGAATATGTGATTCCCAGATTACGTCTTTCTCATTCAGGATCTTTTGTATTTCATTTGCAAATTCACTTTCTGTTCCAACTTCATCCCTGTCTGTTATAATAACTATATTTCGATATCTTTCGTTCTCTGTCCCAGCTATACTGTTACTTTCTAAAATGAATTTAAATCCCGTAACTATGCCACTGGACCCGCGACACCCTGTAACGGTCACTTCATCACCAGTCTGGGAATGCTTCAAAATCCTTGCCATTCCGAAGCGGTTCCTCAGTGCACTATTCTCCTTAAAATCATCCCACTCATATGCTTTTCTCAGGAAATATTGAATCAGAACGTAATCTGTGGAGCCTTCACATAAAATTATACTTCTCATTTTATCTCAACTCCAATCCCATATCATCTTGTACTTCAATCGCCTTTTTTCCTGACAATCTCCTGACAGAGGAACCCAACTCATCCTTATACAGTGTATAAACAGCAATTTTATCCAGAATATCCGGCGAACATTTCAGAACCTTATCAATTGCCTCCTTACTGTGAGATGTCATAAATACCTGTACATTCAATTTTACACATGTTTCCAATATCCACTTAAATGTTCTGTCCATGGCAGACGTATGAATTGCCGTTTCAAATTCATCCAATAACAATACTCCATTCTTAGCTTTGACAACAGCACTCATCAGTAAGACAGCTTTTTTCATTCCATCGCCGTATACATTAAGCGGCAATGCTTTCTTATGAGTTTTTGACAAAATCTTATATACTCCCCTGCCGCCTGACCTGTTATCATCATTATCATAGTTAATACTGATAATATCCTCATCATATTCTTTCAGAACCACGAGCATTTCTTCATATAGATCCGGATTATTCAGTATCTCACTTAAATACACACTTCCTTCAGCATGTCTTATTGGAGAGATATATACTACTTTCTTTCTCTCATACTCTTTTAATATTCCGATTTTACTTAATTTTAATACTCTTTGTCCTTCATATATCTCTGAGGTATCGCTTACAGCGCCATTTATTCTTACCTCCAATTCCATTTTCTTTACCGGATATAAAATGGAATTGTCCATGTCTTTATCATCACCTGAGTATTTGTAAGACATACCAATTGCATTATTGTACTCTTCCTCTGTTAATTCTTCCTCCACGGTCTTTGCACTAAGCGAAACTGTCACCATTTCAGATAAAGTAGAAATCCTATACTCAACTATTTTGTTTTCAGAATCAATATCAAACAGATTGTAAAAACCGTCATAAAATGAAATTCCCCAAGTCGATGGTATTCTGCTGTCTCTTCTCAGCAAGGGTCTCCAGCCTCCTACATAGTCCGGACTTTCAAAATTTTCTAATATTTCCAAAACACTTGTTTTACCACTATTGTTGTCACCAGTCAGTATATTTATCTGCTGTATGTCATCCAGTTTCAAAGAACGTATGCCACGAAATGATTTTATATCAATAGATTTTATGAAATTTGACATATTCTCACGTCCTTTCTTTTTTTGTTCTTTTATAGTATAACCCAACTTTTTTTATTTGTACACTAACTTACTCAACTTTCCCAGCAGATATTTCTAAATAAAGCCTGTATAAATGCGGCCTGAGAGTTCATCCAATCGGTTACTTTACTTTTTATGCAGGCTGTGATGTCTGCTGACAGTGTTGAAATATGCTCCACAAACAAAGCCATCAGGCTCTGGAGGGCATTTGTTAAATCCATGTCCTGGATATCTTCGCAGAACATGAAGAATAATTCGCCATAGGTTTTCTCATCATTTTCATTGCGGCGTATCCATTCCAGTATAGTGTATCTGGTGAATACAATCGCCGTATGGCTGACCATGGCATCATAGGTACGGCTCTGAAATTCAGTACCGAGTTTCAAAAAGGATTTAGATGCTTTGAAAAAACATTCGATTGACCATCTATTTCCATAAATGCGCACGATTTCCCCATCGCTGAGGCTGCAGTCCGTGCTAAGGAGGTACAGGCACTCACTCTTTTTATTACGGTTATGTACAATGACAATCTTAACCGGGATTCCCGTTTTGGTTGTCACAATAACAGAACCCAAAATATTTTTACTGCCTTCAAAACGTACAAATTTGCGCAGTTCCGGCAGCGTATAATATTTGCCCTGGTAATTGTAGCGCTGTTTTAGCTGCTTGACCATCCCGATTGCATCAATTCCGGTCCCCAGAATCTCATAAGATTAGCACCTCTTCTTTTGGGATGATTTTGATGTGGTAATCTTATTATACCAAAGATTAGGTGCTATTTTTGTGTCAATGCACCAATTTAATTTATTGTTTTGCTTGAAAAATCAAGCATTTACACCAGATTTACTGGTGGGAAAGTTGAGTAACTTATTTTTTCTTCCCTGTGCATAATCAGCTGCACTGGAAATCATCTACTGTTCATCACCTCTTTTAGTACAGCCCAGCGGCCATGGCCTGCGGTAACAGGTTTCTCCACAGTATCCGCATTTCATCTTTCCCGACAGATTATATTTACCGGGATTGCCCTTCTGTATGCCATCAATGAATGGTAAATTATAACTATATAACTGTCTGAAAATCAGCAGAGAATTTCGTTACGATATTCATTTTATCATTTTGTGTGCACACCTCTTTAAACTCGACTGGGTCCTGATGAGCATTGTCATTCTCTGCATCATTGCCATGGGCCTTTACGGCCTGATCGGCGCTGTAGAAAAATGGTATCAGAAGAAAATATGAAAAAGAATCCCGCTTGTGAGATTCTCCGCCTGCAGCAGAGCAGCCATCTTTCACTTAGCCACAGTGCGATATATGTTTTTTATGGAATAGGAAATTCCTATTCCATAAAAAATCACATCAACGCTGTCTGCTTTTTATATATGCGCGCAAAGTACATAATTTCTGCAATCGCCGTGATAGACCACGAAAAGATATAGAGCAAATAAAGCGATGGTATTGTCCTGAAATGTGCAAAGACCGTATATACCCAGACAATACGGAAAACGCAGGAACCGAGAATTACTATGACCGTCGGTGCAAGGCTTTTTCCCATTGCTCTTGATGCCGCAATCGTACAGTCCATAAATGCTGAAATACAGTAGGAAAATCCCATGATCTGCAATCTTTTCATGCCAGCCTGCGCAACGACCGGATCATTTGTGAAAAGAGACAGGAATCCTTCTCCGGCAAACATCAGTGCCAGTCCGATCAAAAGTCCCACTCCAAAAGAATATGCCAGGCTGACAAAATAACTTTGCAATACACGTTTCTTTTTTCGCGCACCATAATTTTGTCCCATAAAACTGCCGCATCCCGTGTAAAAAGCCGCCATAATATCATATACGAGAGTATCTGCATTTGCTGCCGCTGAATTTCCGGCCACCACAGAATCATCAAATGAATTCACACCTACCTGGATGAACAGATTTGCAACTGCAAAAATGGCATTTTGCATACCGGAGGGAATACCTGTCTTCAAAATACTGATGGCACGTTTTTTCTCAAGTCTCAGCTCTGATAATCGGATTCCGTATTCTTCGCTGCTTCGGATCAGCGCCGTTATAATCAAAACTACCGACATATACTGTGAAATCACGCTTGCCATGGCCACTCCGGCCACATTCATCTTACATGCAATGACAAAAAAGAGATTCAGCACAATATTAACAACTCCTGCTAAAGTCAAGTAGAACAGGGGTCTTTTGGTATCTCCCGCAGCGCTAAAGACTGCGTTGCCAAAATTGTAAAGCGCCAGTGCCGGCATGCCGCAAAAATAGATTTTTATGTAGAGAACAGCTCCGTCTAATAATTCCGGTTTAGTATTCAAAAGTTGAAGTACACCTTTTGAGAAAACTGCACCTGCCAGCAAAAGCAAAATTCCCGCCAGCAGACTGATAACAGCGGCAGAATGCACCGTTTCTGAAATCCCTTTTCTATTCTGTGCCCCCAGATGCAGCGCTGTCAGAACATTGATTCCCCTGACAGTCCAATCAAAAAGTGACCTTCTAAAAATAGATAAACATTACAAGATTTTTAATTAAACAGACAAAAAGCAGCAAAATCAATTTTACCCTTTCCGCAATATTTAAAATATAATGCCCTTTTTCCCTTTTTTAGGTTTAGCCCTGCAGAATATGTCTTCCACTTTCTTCCTGCCGGTTTCAATGGTATCTTCGCACAGACAGTTGAAAAGTCTCCCGTTTCCGATACGAGCATCCATCCTTTGGCCTCCCCTCGTATCTCTACACCGATTCTGTCAGCCTCTGCCATATCAAAGTACTTGAATCCGGCCACTGCGCCGTCTTCCATGTTCGCAATATATTGAATTGCCGTCTCATCTCCGTCTTTTTTATCCTGTGTAATGTATGGATAGTGTGCATATACTTTACGGGGATTTTTAATATCATATCTTCCCGTTCCTGCTTTTCCCCAAAGATTGCAGGCTATCCGCGCCTCGTATCTTCCTGCGCCTGTCAGCGGCCCATCATTTAACCCGCAGCTTGTCATCTCAGACTGAGCAAAACTGCCATCTGGTCTGCGGTTCAGCCTTTCCGCACAGGTCTGCCGTGCATAAGAATTACGATGTGTATGCCTGTGATAGAAAATATAATACTGCCCATTTAAATAAAGCATTCCGCCGTGATTGTTTCCTGTAAAACTACGGGCATGGATTTCATCTTTTACATCGTCTAAAAAAATGTCCCCATTGCTGATCAATGTTCCGCCAAACACGAACTCTCTGTCCGGGTAGTCGCTGACCGCATAACAGAGTTCATGGTTATGTCTGGACGAATACACAAAATAGTATTTTCCTTCATATTTTCGAATAGAACTTGCCTCAAAAAACTCATGATTCTTAAAGGAACCTTCTCCCTGTTTCGGAAACAGCAATTTTTCCGGTGTCCTTATCGTCACCATATCCGACTCCAGTTCCAGCACATATCCGCCGTTAAACTGTAATCTTCGGCCTCCCGTTACTACTGCTGGTACAGGCGTGTAAAATCCCGAATACAAATATACCCTGCCGTCATCATCCACCAGAACCCCCGGGTCAAATGGAAACGAATCACCCTTTTTTCTGCCCCAGACAATTCCGTCTGCATAATGTACATGCCCATAAAACTCATAGGGCCCAGCCGGATGTTCACTGACTGCCACCCCCATAATTCCCATAAAATCAAAAGCGTAATAAAGATAAAATCTGCCATCTGCCCCCTGTGCTACATCCGGAGCAAATAAAAGCCGTAATCCCATACGGTTCCTGGGGTCCTGATTTTTCCGATAAATCACACCCTCAAACTTCCAGTTTCCCAAATCATCCACCGGTGCAGACCAGCACACATAATCATTCATGCAAAATACAGGTCCGTTAAACCGGTCATGAGAACCATACACATATACCCTGTCCTCAAAGACATGGGGCTCACCGTCCGGAATATATTCATACCCCGGCAAATACGGGTTAAATGCCTGCTTTTTCATATTCTTCCTCTTTTCCCAGAACCCGAAAAACCTGGTCATCAATTCCTTTCATAAAAACAATACATTCTGCTTTCATTATATAGGCGCCGGATGATAACGTCAATCTTCCCGCTTATATTATACTGCTTCTTAAAATCTTGTATTGTTATAATTATATGGAATACTTGTCCCGGCGACAACATCTTCTATTCTTTCAATAATAAGCCAGTCATCCATATTGCCCTGGTGTTCAAATTCCAGCGGATTGATTTCTCTCACATTTTCAAATTCTATCAGGCACAAACATTTCTTATGCCAGCGCAATTTTTGCTTATCTGATAAATTTAATTTTGTTTGATTTGATTCAAGGGTTTTCGTAATTTCCTCCTCAGATAATTTTACATAATTTTGAACGCTTTTCACAATCGCAGCTGCTGTAATCACTGAACTTCCCTTTTCCATAAAATAGAGCTGTTCTCCCTCAAAAACTCTGCTGTGCGGTATTTTTCTTCCTGCAGCTCCACGCACAACCATTGTTTTGGTTCCTGATAAAATTTTATCTAATACCCTTTCTCCTTTTTTGCCTGCATTGTCACAATAAACCAAATGCACCATTCCTATTCCTCCTCTAAAATCGGGATCCATATTTGACTCAGATAATTTTCACTATACACATTGCCGTCACTGTACCATTCCAGTTCAGGACATTTGGCGTGCTTAAATGGATACTTTATCAGCCATTCTTCATTAAGATATTTCCATCCTTTATGAATGGATTGTGGTATATTCCCTCTGCAGTCAAAAATAGCCCATACTGAATTTGGAATAAACATTTCCGTAAACCCCTGAGGAGTATCTTTATCTGATATGACCATAATCGAATATTCTATTTCATTGGTACTTTTATCATAGTAACCGAACAAGCCAAATATCCCCTTCGGATTCCCTGTATCGAATGATACCAGTGCTGAATAAGTTCCGTTTTTCTGACATTCACTCCAAAATTCCGGAATCTTTTCATAGTGTTTATTGTTTATACACGAAACTCTGATACTTTTTCCAATCAGGCGAAAAGCTTTTTTTCTCTCCAGTTTCCACACATATTGCTGTTCTCCGGCAATCTGCATTTTAGGCGTTACACATAGTTTTATAGCTTCCTGCCTTGCATCTTTTGGAGAAATACCGTGAAATTGCTGAAATGCCTTCGTAAATGATGTGGGCGAATTATATCCATATTTATAGCTTATATCAACAACTTTCATATTCGTGCTTTTCAGGTCGTACCCTGCCAAAGTCAGTTTTCGTGAACGGACATATTCAGAAAAACTTATACCATTCATATAAGAAAATACTTTTTGAAAAAAATCAAATGAGCAGCCCGCCATTTTTGATATTTCCTCATTATCGATCGTTTCTTCTTCACGCTGCAGGTGATTTTCAACATACTCAATAATGTTTTGCAGTTTTTGATTCCATTCCACTGAGATTGTCCTCCTTTTATTGACATTATACCAATTATCAAATCATCCTTCCTCTCATTTCAGGTACTGATTGGATAAGTTTTTTCTGTTGATCAAATGTTTGTTGCTATTTTTCTGAAATCCTATAAAATAGAAATATAAATCATTTGTAAGGAGATTTGTATGGAAGCATTTTTTTCATCATTGACTGCTCAGGCCATCTCCGGGTGCAGCCGGATAATCGCTGCTCTCGTTGTTCTGGTTGTTGGCAGAATCATTATCCGCCTGATTATCAGCCTTTTTTCAGACAGTCCTCTTTTAAACCGTACGGAAGGCGCAGTTAAAACATTTTCTCTCAGCTTTATCAATATCAGTCTTTATATCCTGCTTACCATTTTGATCATCGGAATCCTCGGCGTACCAATGGCATCCATTGCTGCTGTGATTGCTTCTGCAGGCGTTGCCATCGGCCTTGCCATGCAGGGTTCTCTTTCCAATCTGGCAGGCGGCATTATGCTGATTATTTTTAAGCCCTTTAAACTTGAAGATTATATTGAAGCCTGTGGAATCACCGGAACGGCCAAAGAAATTAATCTTTTTTATACCGTACTCATTACACCGGATAACAAACGCATTACCATCCCTAACGGTACACTGATGAATGCTGTCATCACCGATTATTCCGCAGAAGAGATACGGCGTATAGAAATGATATTTACCTGTTCGAGAAGTGAAAATCCTGCCCATGTGCAGAATATCATGCAGGATGCCATGGCGAAAGAGGAGAAAATACTGACATTACCAGAAGCCCCGTTTGCACGCCTGACTGGCAGCACAAACGAAGCTTTCGAGTTCACTGTCAGAGCCTGGTGCAAAAATCCGGATTACCTTGAACTCCTCTATGATTTAAACCAGCATATTACAGAGGCACTTATATCTTCCGGAATCCAGGCTCCGTCTATCCATATAACAACAGATGCTAAATAGCATCCTGCTTGTCTATGATATAAAATATGTACTGCTGATGGCGGCTCCGCAGGCCGCCTCTTCTTCAAATCGGGCCAATCCCAGGCATAAACCAAACATATCTTTAAAAATCTGCTGTAATAATGCATTTTTTCTTATTCCATTGCCGGATGCAATGATTTGTTTTGCTTCGATACCTGTCTGTTTTTGAATCTCGCTGAACATATCATATAATTCCCGGGCAATTCCGCCAAGGACGGCACATACCATACCTCCCGGGGTAAAATTATCTTCACTTAAGTTTCCGATATTTCCCCGAAGTTCCGGCAATATACGTGTACCGTTAAAAGTTGTCTTCGCCGTCATAGAATCCGTCTTTCCATATGACTCCCATCCGATTTTTTCCATTATATCATATTGGGAGCATTCTTCACTGCCTGTTAATCTTGTATATTCGCGGAAAAATTTTTCAAGAATTGCATAGGCCCGTCCTCCGCACAGGGAAGCCCCCACCAGAATGAACTTTCCTCCGGTTAAAGGTCTTGCTTCAATTCTACCGGACTCATAAAAATAATCAGACAACACTGATATCTGCGCTCCAGTGCCCACATTGACCAGCAGCGTATTTTTCTCCAGCCCGACAGCCCCCAAAAAGCTGGCCTGATTATCTCCGACAGCAACGGTAACCTTTCTGCCTTTATATGTGCCCAGCACAGCAATTTTACTGGTAACCTCCGGCAAAAAAGATATATCCATGCCCGTCTGCCTCATCTTTTCTTCTGCAAAGCTTCCTTTTTCTCCTTGAAAGAAACCAAGACTTGCAGCCATACTCACATGAAGAAGCGGCTTTTCTCTGCCCGTCAGTCTCATGCCAAGATAGTCCGGAATCGTGCAAAGCGATACTGCCTGTTTCGGAACTGCATGTTTTTTCACATGATACAAATGGGTAACTAATCCGTATCCGGTAAACACTGTTATCCCACATCGCTCTTTTGCAAAATCCACCACCGTCTTTCCTTCGAACTCAGGCAGATTTCCTCTCTGATCCTGCCATGTGTACAACGGACTGACTGAGTTTCCCTGTTGATCCACATATAAAATACCATGCATTTGAC
This sequence comes from Eubacteriales bacterium, assembly GCA_030539395.1. Lineage (GTDB taxonomy): Bacteria > Bacillota > Clostridia > Lachnospirales > Lachnospiraceae > Marvinbryantia. Next base: position 13,537 of record JAUNSC010000011.1, on the reverse strand, counting down.
CAGTCAGCCCAACAGATTCTACTTCCGGATACAATCCAAGAAGTTCATCCAGAACACCCTGTGCTTTTTCTATGATCACCTCAACATTCTGAATCCGCTCCCATTCATGATCAGTCACAATAAAACTGTCGTTTGAAATTGTCCTTGAGTCAAGGACAATTTCTTTTTCCTCATCCAAAACCACAGCGCTGATGGTTGTTGTTCCGATATCGATTCCTATAAGTTTCAATTTTCAACCTCGTTTCCGTTTTTCTTTCCCTGCATAAAGCTGAGGGCATTGTCCATTGTTGTTTTGCTGATAGCTTCCAGCGCTTCTTTGGCAAAAAAGCCCTGATGTGATGTTACCATTACATTGGGGAAATTCAAAAGCCGGGCTACCGTGGAATGCTCCAGAATTGCATCCGAACGGTCCTCATATACGTTTGCATTTTCCTCCTCATATACATCCAGTCCGACTGCAAAAAATTTACCGTCACGAATGCCTTTGATCAGATCATCCGTCTTAATTAATCCTCCCCTTGAAGTATTCACAAGGATTACACCTGTCTTCATCTTTGCAATTGTCTCTGTATTGACCATATGATATGTTTCTTCTGTCAATGGACAGTGCAGTGAAATCAGGTCAGACTGTGCCATCAGTGTGTCCAGTTCCACATACTCCGCAAAATCCAGAGACGGGTTTTTATATACGTCATATGCCAGCACTTTCATACCGAATCCGTGGCAGATGCGTGCCATAGCTGCACCTATCTTTCCTGTACCCACAATCCCCGCTGTCCTTCCATGCAATACCACTCCCATCAGTCCCCCAAGACTGAAATCATTTTCACGCACGCGCACATAGGATTTGTGAGTATGACGGTTTGCAGTAAGTGCCAAAGCCATGGCATGTTCTGCCACTGCTTCCGGTGAATATCCGGGAACACGCATAACGGTGATTCCTTTCTCCTTCGTCTTTTCCAGATCCACGTTATTAAAACCTGCACATCTCATCAAAATCAGCTTTACACCACACTCCGACAATGTTTCAATCGTGGGGGCGCTTAAATCCATATTCACAAAAGCACATACCGCATCATAACCGTTAGCCAGTCTGGCTGTTTCCGGAATTAACAATGTTTCTACATAATCAATCTGGATATCTTCATATTCCTTTTCTCTCCATGTCTCATCAAAAAACTGTCTGTCATAACTTTTTGTACCAAAAAATAAAATCTTCATGGTCTTTTCCTCCTGAACAAATAGCTTTTTCCAATATTTTTCCTCATTTTTAACTATTCTATGCGGAAGGTCCTTCGGATTTTTTTCTCTCCTTCTGCCAGTCTTTCCATTATCATCTCTGTCTCTTGATTTAATACTTTCAGAAATATCTCCACTTCCTGACCTACCCCTTTGCCATGAGGCACCATATAAGCACCGGCATCACTGCCTGCCGCCAAATTCACACCATTTTCGAACGCATATGCCAAATTTCGACACTCCATGTCAAAAATCTGCTTCAGCACTTCATCATCATAACGCCCGCAGCCAATAAGATTTCCTGTAGTGACAATGGTTGGAACCCACACACATCCGCACTCTGCCATGGCATCCATGCAGTCTGTATCTATGTAATTTCCATGTTCTATACTATCTGCTCCCGCCAATACTGCCGGAAGAACCGCTTCTCTTCCATTGGCATGCACCATAACTGCAAAGCCCTCCTCGTGGGCGATATGGATCATTTCTCTGATCCACTCCTTTTCCAGGGCATCTTCACTCAAGTGTCCATATCCATCGTATTCCATAATTCCTGAAACCATGATCTTAATAAAATCACCTTTTTGCTTTCTTATCTCTATCACTTTTTCCCAAAATTCCTTCAGTGTTTCCACACCGCAGCCAACGATTTTTCCATAATGGCCTTTTTTATGTATTGCAAAAACAGGGGTACGGTATTCAATACCATATTCCCCTGCCATTTCTCTTACTTTTTGGGACACACCGTAATGATCTCCGCCTTCCCGCACATATGTAATACCACAGTCTTTATATGCCTGCAAATGCCTGCGGATACAGATTTCATCCGGTCCGTTTTTATGTGCCTCCACCGCTGCGCGATAATCTATTCCATCCATAAACAGATGGGCATGACATTCTCCAAACATATTATCCCCCGCATATCTATTTTGTCAGATTTTTCAAAATCCCCCTCACAAGCTGCGTTCCCACAGATGTGGCAACCTTGCTGACTCCCCGCATCATTTCCCGGCGCGCCCGCTCTCTCTCCCGTTCTCTTCTCTCTTCTTCTTTTCTTGCAGCCGCCTCTGCTTTTGCTTTTTCCTTTGCAGCTGCTGCCTCTGCCTTTGCCTTTTCTTTTGCTGTCTCCGCTTCTGCCTTCTCTTTCTGCTCCTCAGCTGCTTTTCGGCTCAAAAATTCATAAGCAGAATCACGGTCGATACTCTCATCATATTTTGATGCCATGACATCGCCTGCAATAACAGATCTTCGTTCTTCCTCTGTGACAGCTCCCATACGGCTCTGGGGACAGAGTACTTTACACTGCTTTACAATACCCGGGCGTCCTTCTTCATCCAGAACAGAAATAAGTGCTTCCCCTACTCCGAGTATGGGAAGTACATCTATCGTCTTAAAATCCGGATTCTCACGGAATGATCCTGCTGCCGCTTTCAGAGCTTTCTGTTCCGCCGGCGTATAAGCCCGAAGTGCATGCTGGATCCTGTTACCCAGCTGTCCCAGAATCTCATCCGGAATATCTGACGGAGACTGAGTGATAAAATATATTCCCACGCCTTTGGAACGAATCAGTTTTACCACCTGTTCAATCTTCTGAAGCAGTTCCCGTGATGCGCTGTCAAACAGCATATGTGCCTCATCAAAGAAAAACACCATTTCAGGTTTCTCTGCATCTCCTGCTTCCGGAAGGATTTCAAACAGTTCCGACATCATCCAGAGCATAAATGTTCCATACATTTCCGGGTAATTCATCAGTTTATCTGCTGCAAGAATATTAATGTAACCTCTTGCATTTTCATCTGTACGGAACCAGTCACGAATATCAAGAGCCGGCTCTCCAAAGAAGAAATTTCCGCCCTGTTCTTCCAGATTGATCAACGTGCGGACAATAGCGCCAATACTCTGTTTTGTCATATTTCCATATTTTGTTACATAATCAGCCGTATGTTCTCCCACATAAGTCAGCATAGACCTGAGATCTTTGATATCAATCAATAAAAGTCCCGCATCATCCGCGATCCTGAAAACAATCGATAAAATATCAGACTGAGTATCATTCAGCCCCATGAGCTTAGCGAGAAGCATCGGTCCCATCTCTGAAATTGTTGTACGGAGAGGATGTCCCTGCTCTCCATATACATCCCACAGTGCAGTTGGATATGCATGATAACTCCAGATATCCTGCAAACCAAATTTCTGTATTCTCTTCTGCATGTTTTCACTGTCGTCACCCGGCCTGCACATGCCCGCCAGATCGCCTTTTGCATCTGCCAAAAATACCGGAACCCCCGCATCACTGAACGATTCCGCCAGTACTTTCAAAGTAATTGTTTTGCCTGTTCCGGTTGCCCCTGCAATCAGACCATGTCTGTTTGCCATTTTGGGAATGATGCAGACCTTTTCCTCTCCGCTTTGTCCTATCCAGATCTTATCCTCGTTGTACATAATCCCTCTCCATCATATAGTATATTATTCTATAATTTCATTGTAACATGCTCTTCGTTCATGTCAATAAATCATTTTTCAAACTTTTCTGCATCTTTTCCACACTGAACAGCATTGCTGCATAAAAAATGAAACGGCCCCAAAACGAAGCCGTTCCACAATTTACATTTATTTTGTTTTTTCTGCAAGCAGTTTTTTTGTCAGTTTTTTTACTTTCTTCTTGCATTTTCCGCAGCCCTTAGAAGCTTTCGTAGCTTTTTTTACTTCTTTAAAAGAAGAAGCTCCATCTTTTATTGCATCGGCCACATCACCTTTTGTGACGTGATAGCATGGGCAGATTACTTTATCCCTGTTCATAATTATAAAACCAGAGATGGTGCGGAATATACTCTCGCTCCAAGCTCGCTGTCAAGCATATACAGACTCTTGGGATCATCACCAAATAATTCAAATTTCTTTACAAGATTATCTGCATTCGTCTCCTCCTCGCCCTGTTCTTTTACGAACCAGTCAAGGAACTGCATTGTACGGAAATCCTTTACAGAATATGCTGCATCATAAATATTATGTATCAGGCTTGTCACATACTGTTCATGCTTCAAGCCTTCTCCAAGTACTGCTTTTGCGCTTTCCAGAACAACCTGGGGTTTATCGATAGCATCTAATTCTATCTTTTCACCATTATTCTGCAGATACTGAATCATCAACATTGCATGGTCGCGCTCTTCCTGCGCCTGAATCTTGTACCAGTTGCCAAAACCATCCAGTCCCTGGTCATAATAGAAATTAGAAAAATCCAGATATAAATACGCAGAATAAAACTCCTTGTTTACCTGCTGATTCAACAATTCTACTACTTTCTTATCTAACATTTTAAAAACCTCCTTTTTTCGAAATTTATTATAACCCCATCTTTTTTACATGTAAATAAAAAAATACTATTTTTCGATTTGATTTTACGGCACTTCATTTACCGGCGGAAGGCACATATAATCTTTACAGACATAATACGTAGTTTTTCCATTTAGCAGCTTATACTCCTCCGTCTGTTCTTCCAGCATTCTTATATCTGCATACAACGGAAGACTGCGGATAATATGATCCGGACTATCCTGCTTTTCCAGAACAACCGTAATCTTCTGAGGAGGATTTTCATAAAATAAAAGAGCAATTAAAAACATGCAGGAACCTGCGGGATAGTTTTCTGCCGCAGCATGCATAAAAGTAAGCTGGCTTTCGGCTGCCCGCCTGTAACTGCCGTTGTCTGTAATCTGGGAAAGGCGTGTCAGGCAATATGCCATAACAGAGTTTCCGCTGGGCAATGCACCGTCATATGTCTCCTTCGGCCTCGTAATCAAATTGTCATTGTTTGTGCCATACAGAAAATATCCCCCGTTTTTTTCATCCTCAAACTGCCGTCTTGCTTCTTCACATATCTGTTTCGCCCGTTTCAGATATTTCTCCTGGAACACAACTTCATAAAGACTCAGCAGAGCCATCGTATAATACGCATATTCATCCAGAAATCCCTGCACAGACCTCACATTATTGCGGCAGCTCACATAAAGAACATTTCCCTGCGCAAGATTTTCTTCTATATATTGATATGTCCTTTCTGCCGCCAAAAGATATCGCTGCTCTCCCGTAATCCGATAAAGTACAGTCAAAGCACAGATCATCAGAGAATTCCATGAAGTAAGGACTTTGTCATCTAAATGAAGCACTGTACGTCTTTTACGATAATCATACAATATTTCTCTTTCTCTGGCAAATCGATCTGAAAAAGCATTACCATTTAAAAGATTCGGAATATTTTTTCCTTCAAAATTTCCCTGTGGAGTAATCCCAAAATACCTGCAGAATTCTTCTCCCTTTTTCTTACCTAAAATTTCGCATACCTCATCGTAATCCCAGACATAATATTTTCCTTCTTCCCCATCGCAGTCTGCATCCTGTGCAGAATAAAATTCACCGTCAGATCCTGTCATTTCTCTGAAAATATAGTCTGCTGTCTTTTTCGCCGTATCAAGTAAAATGTCTTCTCCTGTCAGTTTATGCGCTGCTGAATAAGCAATGATCAGCAGTGCATTATCATAAAGCATCTTTTCAAAATGGGGAACCAGATAATACCTGTCTGTTGAATACCGGGAAAATCCAAAACCAATATGGTCAAAAATTCCTCCCCTTCGCATCTGTTCTAATGTCTTTTGTACCTGAAAGAAAGAATCTCCCATATCGTTTTCTGCGAAACCTGATTCCGGTTTCTGAAAATAGTACAGCCATGAATACAACGTCAAAAATATCAGATTATGGGGTGTGGGAAATTTGGGAGCCATCCCAAACCCGCCAAACATTTTATCAAATGTCTGAGAAAATATTTTTGCTGCCAGCATTGGTAATCTGTCGCCTGTTTCTGTATCATTATTTTTCCCCGCACTTCCCCAAAAACCATCTTCTCCGGCACCGATATGACTCAAAATATATTCTGCAGATTCCTGCAGATCGGCTTTTCTGTATTTCCACCGGTCTGCTATCGTCAGAAGCAGTTCCCGAAATCCGGTCATTCCCCGGCTCGATTCCGGCGGGAAATAAGTCCCCGCATAGAAAGGTTTCTGCTCTGCCGTCATAAAGATACTCATGGGCCAGCCGCCGCTTCCTGTCAGCGCCTGGCAGACATTCATATAAACACTGTCAATATCCGGGCGTTCTTCCCTGTCAACCTTGATGGAAATAAAATATCTGTTGAGAATATCTGCTATTTCCCTGTCTTCAAAGCTCTCATGGGCCATAACATGACACCAGTGGCAGGTACTGTATCCAATGCTCAAAAAAACTGGCTTATCCTGCCGCTCTGCCTCTTCAAAAGCCTCGCTGCACCATGGATACCAGTTAACAGGGTTTTCTGCATGCTGTAAAAGATAAGGACTGCTCTGGTCTTTCAGATGATTACTCATAGATTTTCTCCCTTCTTATTAGCTGGATTATCAAGCACTGTTCCGTTTTGATCAAACCTTGATCCATGACATGGACAATCTCCCCATTTATTTTCTGCAGATAAAGTGGTTTTTATTATTTATTTCTAACCCAATCACTGGTAAATACCGTTTTTCCCAACCAGTTCATAATAAAATATGTACTGCTGCACTACTCCCTGAAACCCTTCATAACGGCGTTTTGGAAATCCTCTTTTATAGTGATTCTGTAATGCCTGGTTTATATGAGTATCTACCGGGAATGCCTCCAAATGATGCAATGCAAAAAGACAAATACAGTCTGCCACTTTTTCTCCTACTCCGAAGAGCTTCAGCAGTTCCTCTTTTGCTTTCTTATAGGACATACGGCTCACCGCTTCCAGATCCAGTTCACCGGAAGCAATACTTTTTGCTGTACGAACTACATATTTACTGCGATATCCAAGATTGCAGGGCTTCAGATCATCCTCATGGAGCCATGCCAGATCCTCCGGCTTTGGGAATCCGTAATATACCTCTCCCCGGTCATTCATTTTCTTCTCGCCATAGCTTTCACAGATATTCTGGATACACCTGCGGATCCGCACAATGTTATTTTGCTGGGATATCAAAAAAGAGACAATCATTTCCCACAAATCCTGTTGTAAAATCCGAATACCCGAGCCAAATTCTGCCGCATTTATCAGATATAAATCTCCGGGATTAATCTGTCTTATATAAGCCCCGTAATCACGCCCCAGGTCAAAATAGCTTTCCCAGACCTTCGTAAACTCTTCTTTCTCACAATAAAATATAATCTGATCATCCTGCTGTTCCAACTCCAGATAGCGTGATCCTGCTATCACACAGTACCGTCCGTCCTCCCTACGGGCCATTCGGAAACATTGTCCTGAACGGCAGATTTGTTCCAGATCAAAATTATCTATAGATACTTTTATCATCCTTTGCCCCTTTTCCTGACATCTGCCTGTTTTTATTTACAAATCAACTTACTATCGGAAGAATAAAACCTGTCCACAACCAGCTCACCGGCATGACAAGTACCATGGCCAATATCATATCCGCCGTTGGAAACATTCTCAGCTTTAGCATCCTAAAGCCAGTTGCCAGCATTAGAAATCCGCCGCACGCCTTAAAGTCAGCAATCATTGTATCAGTAGTCATGGGAAATATAAATCCTGCACACAGGAACAAAACAAAGAAAATAAGAAACTGCGGAACTGCAATTACAGATACAACTCCTCCCAGTATGCAGGCAAATATTACTGCCGTGAACAGATCCAGAATTGATTTTGCAATCAAAATACTGTTATCTCCCGTCATTCCGGCAACAATTGCTCCATATATTCCTGTACCGCTTGCACAGAATAATACAATAACCGTTACCAAAGTTTCCTCAAATTCCTTTTCTGAAATACCTGAATTCGCATTTTTTATAAATTTTGAAATGAACCTCTGCATTGCCCTGCCACCTGAATTTACTTTGTCTCCAAGCTTAACCGCCAGGCCAATCGCGGTACCTGTGATGACAGAAAATACAACTGCCGGCATATTCTGCATCAAAACAATGGAACTAACCCCCATGGCTATGGAGCAGCATCCAAAAATCATGTTAATCTGTTCTTTAAACTCTCTGGTCAAACGGCCTCCAGCCATTGTTCCAATAATACCTCCAACTACTACGGAGAGAGCATTCACTATGATTCCTATCGGCATTTCTATTCCTCCTTTGTATGAGCCAATACATTTTCTATTTTATCACACGAAGAAAAAATCTTCCAGCCGCTCCCTCATTCTTTCCTCTCCTGAAAAATGAAATTTCAAATTCCACCGTCCGTCCTCTCCCGCAAATAACTTTTTCAAATTTTCTCGACAAGCGAAAAAAGAAGACTTCTGATAACTCTGGATGAATCAAAAGCCTTCTCATTCAAATATAATTTTAAGTCAAACTTCCCATACTTCTCAGACTGATAGCCAGTGTTGAAGCGTTATGCAGCACTGCAGAGGTCGTGGGCTGAATTACGCCGCCCACTCCAAGAAGAATAAGCCCGGTGTTAATAACCACGATCCTGCGGTAATTTCGGTGAATCCGCTTCATTAAACCATTACTGATTGCCTTCAGGGTAACAATCTGATACAGATTCTCTGCACCCACCGTAATATCAGCAATCTCGCGGGCTATTTCTGCGCCGTCACTGATGGCAATGCCTGCATCCGCTGCAGATAATGCCGGCGAATCGTTTACTCCGTCGCCAATCATGATCACTTTTCTTCCAGCTGCTTTTTCTTTCTCTATGAATCCTGCCTTATCCTCAGGAAGGACCTCGGAATAATATTCATCCACCCCTATCTTCCGTGCAATTTCACAGGCAGTCCTTTCGCTGTCTCCGGTCATCATCACCACCTTACTGATTCCCGCCTTTTTCAATGACCGGATCACTGCCCCCGCCTCTTCTCTTATTGGATCCTCAATACAAATAACAGCAGCCAGTACATTCTCAATCGCAAGATACAAATGGGAATACCCGGTAGGAATATTATCAAATCGCTCCTGCATTCCTGTGGGAATCCTGCACGCTTCATCCTCAAATACGAAGTGATAACTTCCGATAATCACTTTCCTTCCCTCGATAGTAGATGAAATGCCATGCGCAACCAGATATTCCACTTTTGAATGCATCTCATCATGGCCCAGATTTTTTATCCTGGCAGCATTTACCACCGCTTTCGCCATGGAGTGAGGAAAATGTTCTTCCAGACACGCAGCAATGCGGAGCAGTTCGTCAGATTCTTCTCCTGTAAAAGAAATTACATCAACAACCGTAGGGCATGCTTTCGTTAAAGTTCCCGTCTTATCAAAGACAATTGTATCTGCTTCTGCAACAGCTTCCAGATATTTTCCGCCTTTTACCGTCAGACCATATCCGCTTGCTTCCCGAATCGCTGACAGGACAGAAACCGGCATTGCCAATTTCAAAGCACAGGAAAAATCCACCATAAGAACTGACAGCGCTTTCGCCGTGTTGCCTGTCAGAAGCCAGACAAGCCCCGTACCGACAAAAGTATACGGTACAAGCCTATCCGCCAAATGCTCCGCCCTGCTCTCCAACGATGATTTCAGTTTTTCTGATTCCTCAATCATCGCCACAATCTTGTCGTATCTGCCAGAACCTCCCACCTCTTTGACACAGATAGTCAGCTCTCCATCCTCAATGACAGTGCCTGCATAGGCATATCCGCCTTTACTCTTATGTACCGGGAGAGGCTCACCGGTAAAGGAAGACTGATTCACCATAGCATCGCCTTCTGTCACAACTCCATCGAACGGAATCACATTTCCCATATGGACTACAACATGATCCTCCGCCCGGATTTCAGAAGCAGGAACCAAAATCTCCTGATCCCGCCGCCGCAGCCAGACTCTGCTCACATTCAACGACATACTTCTCGCAAGATCTCCCACAGATTTCTTATGTGTCCACTCTTCAAGAATCTCACCTATTCCCAGCAGAAACATTACAGAACCTGCTGTATCATAGTCTTTACGCAGCAAAGATACGCCGATTGCAGTAGCATCCAATACCGGTACCTCCAGTTTTCTTTCCGCCAGGGTTTTGATACCCTTCCAGAGAAATCCGGCTGATTTTACTACTGCGATTCCAGCCCTCACCGAATATGGGAGAAACAGGCGGCTTCCCATTCTTAAAACAACACTGTGAATCAGTTTTTCTTTGTAATGCTCATTCAGTTCTCTGCCTGAGTTCTGCAGATATACTTCCGGTATCTCCACAGTATCATATCTGAATTTCCGAAGCAAAGAGATCAGTACAGCTCTGTCCCCGGTATAGCAAATCGAAATATCCTGTGTCCTCTCACGTACTTTTACTGACGTAACATACGGCTGGATACTGAGGTGATACTGGAGCTGATCGGCTTCCCCAAATGTCATTCTGTTTTGCAATACATGAATCCGAATGCGCCCTTTCATCTCATGCTTTATGACAAATCTCATGCCTTTTCCGCTTCCTCTTCTCCCGCAATCTCCTCATCTTCGCAGCTTTCCTCATAGATATCCTCTGCTGCTCTTTCCTCGTTTATCTGTTTTGCTTCCGCATAAATATCTTCTGCATTCTCCTGAATTGTAGTAGCTGTCTTCATCACATAATCCTTTGCCCGAAGAACCGCTGCCGTACAGTTTGTATACAGCTTCTTTGCATCTTTACTTGCCAAAATCTTAATCCCTGCAGTACCAAACAGTACGCCTGCCGCAAAAATGCCTGTTTTCACTTTGCTAAACTTAAAATCTGCCATGATCTTTCCTCCTGAAATTTTCTATTTGTGTTCATATCCTGTGTAAATTGTCAAAATGAAACACACCACTGTTGCCCATGCCCAAAACTTATGTTTTTTCATACTTTTTCCTCCTGTGGTTTAAATATTATTATATCATTGTAACTGCGTACGATATACCGTTGCCGTTCCGATTCTCTTACTTCCGGAAGCCGCCTTATAGTAGATTTCCTTGCTGTTTGAACACTCCTCTTCTAAAATAATAACACATTAGTTTTGTCTAACTTATAGTCCTGAAAAAGCCGCCTGTCATAAGCGGCTTTTGTTAGTTATATCTAACTTCTTTTAATCTACCATATCTCACACTTCTCGTCAACAGCCTTTTTCAAGATATCCTGTCACATGCTTACCCGTTCTGCAATCTCCGCCATTTTTGCCGCATTAAGTCTGGTATCCCCGTGAACCCGGCTATAGGAAAGATAGCCGTTCATTCTGTCGATTTTTGTCAGATTATGGGAACCACACTTCGGGCATACATCCATTTCCAGTTCCTGATGCCCGCAGTCATCACAATATGCAAGTGAAAGATTTACACCCTCATAGTAACCGAGTTTCATTGCGCGCAGCACCAGACTTTTGATGGCTTCTTTATTATAATCAATGGGATACCGCACATATTGAATCTTTCCGCCATTGCAAAGGTCCCAGAATCTTCCTTCCAAATCCTGTTTCTGAATTGGTGTCAATTCTTCTGTCACATGACAGTGAAAACTGTTGCTGACATACGGACGGTCAGATACATTCTCAACAATTCCATACTGTCTGCGGAACTGTTCGACCTGAAGTCCACAAAGACTTTCAGCCGGAGTGCCGTAAATGGCGTACAGCCATCCGTCCTCCTCCTTGTATTCAGATACTTTTTTATTGATATACTGCATTACTTCCAATGCAAACTGCCCATCCTCGGCAATGGATTTTCCATTATGCAGCTCCTGTAACTCATTCAGTGCTGTAATTCCAAAAGATGCTGTCATCGGCTTCAGCAGCGGCTTAATCTTATCCCCCGGCTGAAGGCGGCCACCGTAAAAACCTCCTTCACAGTAACCCAGAGGATTGGTAGATGCCCGCATATTTCCCAGATATTCATAGGTCCTGATATGAATTCTTCTGATCATCTCAAGATAATAATCCAGCACCTCATAAAAATCTCTGCTCTCCTGTCTCGATTTCGCCAGGATCATGGGCAGATGAAGACTGACTGCACCAATATTGAACCGGCCTACAAACACCGGCTTATCCTCCGCATCTGCCGGATGCATACCGCCCCGTTCATACCACGGACTTAAAAAGGCACGGCATCCCATTGGGCTGATAACTCTTCCGTATCTTAGATACATGCTGGCAACATACCCTTTTCCGGTCAATGAAAGCCAGTCAGGATACATTGTTTTTGCTGAACACTCAAGTCCTGCATAAAACACATCTTCACAGGGTTTTCCGTCTCCATGAAGGTTTTCATCAAAAAGAAAGACGATTTTAGGGAACAGCACCGGTTTTTTATTGCCCGGCTTTCCCTGGCCTCCCATATGCACTTCCAGCAGTGAAATACTGCACATACGCTCAAATCTCTCCTGACCAAGTCCGATAGTCATAGTGACAAATGGGTAATCTCCTCTGGAAGAACCTACTGTATTCAATTTGTATTCAATTCCCTGCCAGCCCTGGTCAAAATCACGCCGCACTTTATCTATTGCATATTTTTCTGCCTTTTCCTTTACCCCGGTCCAGGATTCATCCGCATATTTCAAAAACTCTTCTTTATATTTTTTATAGCTCTTTTCTGCATATGGTCCAAGAATTTTATCTACTTCCGGCACTGTAAATCCGCCATACTGCTGTGCTGCCGTACTGAGCACAATATCACCCATAACATCAAAAGCCGTATCCAGAGTCTTTGGCTCATTGTACCAGACATTTCCCATCTCAAAACCGTCTTTTAAAACACTGCCCACATCAAACAGGCAACAGTTCATCGTATCCAACCGGGCTGACTGATCATGTATGTATATATATCCGTCCTTACATGCCTGGCGCTCATCCCTTGTCATAAAGAATTTCTGATACAGATTCTTATTCAGCTCATTAAAGATCAGGCTTCTCTTTGTCGCCACAAGTGCGCTGTCAGTATTTGCGTTGCTCTTATCGCCAATATAACGGATAGACTGGCTTTTTGTATAAACATCATCCATCATATGAATAAAATCCACTTTATAGTTGCGGTAATCTCTATAACTCTTTGCCACATCCGGATTTACCTTTTCAAGAGCGCTTTCCACAATATTGTGCATTTCCTGAATGGTAATTCCTTCTTTTCCCATCTTTTCGGCGCGCTCCTGAGCATACCTGCAAAGCTCACCTGTCTCCTCATCAGAAAATTTGTATAATGCTCTGGCTGCCGATTTATTTACGGCTACAACAATCTTCTGAACATCAAAATCCTCATGTGTCCCATCTTTTTTTATCACATACATAAATGTAATCCTCCTCGTATTATAAAGTAGTAGTGTTTATAGTCCCTCTCCAAGGACTGTATG